>CAYQSE010000138.1:14143-14859 GCA_964419905.1 uncultured Enterobacteriaceae bacterium | reverse complement strand
AGATCTGCTGATGCAGCGCGCGCACGGCCTGCGTGCCGGTCGCATCACCGAGCGCGTCGGCGATCCCCAGCGCGCGTCGCGCCCACGGCTCGGCGGCTCGGGCCTGCCCGTCCTCGAGCAACGCCTGGGCGAGCAGCGAGCACACGCGCGCGTACACGTCGCTGAGGTCCGCTTGGGTAGAGAGATCGGGATCCTCGGCGAGCGGCAGCAGCGCCTCGACCGCCTCGGCCGGACGACGCGCACGGAGCGCATCGACGCCGCGTCGCAGGCGCTCCGCGAGGGCTTCGCTCACGCGCCGCTGCTGGCCAGTGCCTGCAGCGCGAGCTCGGCCGCGGCCGCCTCGATCGATGCGGGCACCGCGACCTCACCCGGCTCGAAGCCGCCGGCGACGAGCCGCTCCAGCGTGAGCCCGGTGACCGCGAAGTGGAGCAGGACCGGCTCGGGCGACCCTGCGTTGAGGACGATGTTGAGCGGGTGCCCGCCACCGAGCACGGTGACGCGCGTCCCGCTCTTCAGCCGGAAGCGCACGACCTCGGGCGAGATGTTGTCCTCGCGCACCGCGTCGGCGCGGATCCCGGCGAGGTCGACCTCGTCACCGCCATGACCCGCGTTGACGAGCACGATGCCGTCGCGGGGGGTGGCGAGCGGGGGGGCGGGCACCCCCCCCGCGCCGGCCGGGGGGGGGCGCGCGGCTAAACCCCACGCCCACCGAGACG
>CAYQSE010000138.1:0-14133 GCA_964419905.1 uncultured Enterobacteriaceae bacterium | reverse complement strand
CGAGCACGATGCCGTCGCGCGCGTTGGCGAGCGCGTCGACGCTCACCACGCGCGAGCGTCCGGTGGCGGTGACGAGCACGTTGCTGCGCGACAGCGCATCGGCGAGCTCTGGGGTCGGGAAGCCGTCGTAGTGGGCGAACAGGCGTCGGATCGGGTCGGGCTCGACCACCTCGACCGTCATCCCCGACGAGCGGGCGTAGCTCGCGAGCCCGCGCCCGACCGGCCCGTAGCCCACGATCATCGCGCGACGCCCGGCGAGGTGCATCTTCGTGAGGCGGGTGACCGCTTCCCACACCGCCTGTCCTACGCCGTGGCGGTTCTCGATCGCGTCCTTGAGACGCCCGTCGTTGATGTTGATCACCGGGAACGGGAGCTGCTTGGCCTCGCGCAGCTTGGTGACCCCGGTGCGGGTGACCTCGATCGCGCCCAGCAGCTTCTCGGCCTGCTTGCGCCGCTTGTCGAGCAGGGTCTGAACCAGCTCGAAGCCGACGTCGACGATGAGCTGGGGCTCGTGCGACAGCACCTGGAGGTGTCGGTCCTCCATGTCGCCGCCGGTGTAGACGTCGATCCCGAGGTTGCGCAGGAGGTGGACCGTGCCCGGGTCGGTGGTGGCCGGGCTCGCGGCGCTGACCACGAACGTGCCGCCGCCCAGCGTGAGCTCGCGGAGCAGCGCGCCCGTGAGCGTGGTGAGGTGCATGTTCACCCCGATCCGCACGCCCTCCCACGGGCGCCTCGCCGCCCAGCGGTTGCCGAGCATCGGCAGGATGGGGAAGAACGCGTTGATCAGCCCAATCTCGCGCTCGGCGTCAAACGCGCGATCCTCGGTGTCGGCCATGGGTCCAGTCTCCTGCGTCCGGCGTGTCCCGGCGCGTAACGCGGGCTCGGGCACGACGCGACCGTCAGGGCGTGGTGAGCGTGGGGGCCAGGGCCGAGGTGCGTGAGCCGGGCTCGGTGGACGCGCCGGTGCGCGGCGGCGCGGCGGGCTCTGGCGCCTCGGCCTGTGCCGCGATGGGCTGTGCCGGCTCGGACGCACGGATGGGTCGGGACGCGATCGCCGGGGTGCGGGGTGCGGGCGGCGCGGCCTCGGCCTCCTCGGGCTCGTAGCCGCTCGGAGCCGGGAAGCTGAGCTTCACCTGCTGATCGGGCTCGACCACGAGGCGGTACCGGGCGTGGCGACCGTCGGGGTACGCGATGCGCAGCTCACGCTGGCCGACCCGCATCGTCGTGCGCACGGGCAGCGGACCCACGGCGTCCCCGTCGACGAACAGCTCTGCCGGCGCGTCGCTGGTGATGGCGACGGTGGCGGCGCGGCTCGTGGCGAGGCCACCCGTGCAGCGCGTCACGCCCTCGCCGACACCGCACCTCAGCACGTCGCCTGGATAGACCGGGCCGTACGGGCGCGCGCCGTCGACGGACAGCGCGCAGTCGCCTACCGGCAGCGTCGAGAAGGTCGCTGCACCGCCGGTGACCGAGCGCTGGGCCTTGAACAGATCGCAGGTCACCAGGACGTGCTCGCCGGGGCGCGTGAGGCGGACGGTGAGGGGACCCCGCGGGTCGAGCCGCGAGCCGCCGGTCCGCTGCACCTCGGGCCGCACCGTCACCAGGTCGGGCGAGAGCGGCGCGGTCGGCTCGGGTCGAGACATCCGGCTCGCCGTCAGCAGCACCGCCGCCGCCATCACCACGAAGGCGGACGCAGCCATCAGCGCGAGGTCGCGGTTGGTGATCTGCACGGAGTCCCCGGAAGAGCCGCGCCATTATAGCGCACCGAGCGCCGATCCGCAGCGCATACCCGCCAATCTACGCGTCGACGCAGAAATCGGTGGATCGCTGGTGGCCATGCAGCTACAGTTGACGAGTGAAAACGACTGACGGGTCGGTATTTTTGAGGTGCGTGGGATGGGTGCGTTGGTGACGCGGCGGCGATTCCTGGTCTCGAGCCTGGCGCTGGGCGCGGCGCTCGCCACGGCCGGCTTCACCGCGCGGCTCGCGCCGCCCGCGTCTGGCGCGCGTGTGCTCGCCACGCACGAGCTCGCGATCGTCGACGCGCTGGCCGAGGTGATGTTCCCGGCGGGCCCCATGCCCATCGACGGTCGCGAGGCGCAGGTGTCGCGCTGGGTCGACCAGTACGTGGCCGACCTGCTGGATCGGCCGCGCTTGATGGCCTTCCGCTACGTTCTGCGCGCCATCGAGGTGGGCACGCAGGCGAGCCGCGGGGTGCGATTCACCGAGCTCGGCGCGGCCGATCGCCGCGACGTGCTCGAGGCGTGGTCCGATCCCCGGGTGTTGCCACGTCGGGTCAGCTTCGACGCGGTGCGCACCTTCCTCGGCATGGCCTACTTCCGCCACCCGGCGATCATCGCGCACATCGGCTGGCGCGCCGAGTGTGGAGGAGAGACGGCATGAGCTTCGCTTCGGGTCGCCACGCGCAAGAGCGCTATCCGGAAGACCTGCTGGTGCGGGCCGACGTGTGTGTGATCGGGGCTGGCGCCGGCGGCTGCGCGGTCGCCGCCGCGCTCGCCGAGGCGGGCTACGACGTCGCGGTCGTCGAGGAGGGGCGACACTGGGAGCCCTCGGACTTCCGGTCGAGCACGCCCTGGGCGTTCCGCAACCTCTACCAGGACCGCGGGATGCGCACGCTGCGTGGCAACGCGATCATCCCGATGCCAGGCGGGCGTGGCGTGGGCGGCAGCACGCTCATCAACTCGGCGATCTGCTTTCGCACGCCGCCAGAGATCCTCGACCTCTGGCACAACGAGCTGGGCTGCGATCGGGTCACGCGCGAGCGGTTCGAGGGCTACTTCGAGCGCATCTGGCGTACGCTCGGCGTCACCGTCAACCCGGTCGCGGTGCAGCGGAACAACAACCTGATCTTCAAGGAGGGGGCCGAGAAGCTCGGTCTCGACGGGGCGTTCATGGAGCGCTCCGCGCCGGGCTGCGCCGGGTGCGGGATCTGCCAGTACGGCTGCCCGAGCGGCGGCAAGGCGAGCGCCGATCGCACCTTCCTCGCCGAGGCGCTGCGTACGGGCCGGGTGGGCGTGTACGCGGATTGTCGCATCCGGCGCGCCGAGACGAAGCGCGACCGCGTCGTGGCCGTCGAGGGGCAGATCCTCTCGGGCGTCACCCAAGAGCCGGTGGGCCGGGTGCGGGTCGAGGCGGCGGTGTTCGTGCTGGCGGGCGGCCCGATCGGCTCGCCGCTCTTCCTGCTCGCGAATGGGCTGGCCGATCGCACGCACTGCGGCGCACACCTCGTCGTGCACCCGGCCACCTCGTTGATGGCGCGCTTCGAGCAGGAGATCGTCCCGTGGCGCGGCGTCACCCAGGGCTACTACGTCAACTGCTGGGATCGCGGCTTCCTGCTCCAGACCTACTCGATCACGCCCGACCAGTACTACCTGGTGCTGCAGACCCCGGTAGGGGCCGAGACCAGCCGCCACGTCGCCGATCTGCGGTACATGGCCAGCGCCGGAGCGCTGATTCACGACGAGGACAGCGAGGGGCGCGTGCAGCACACGCCCGCCGGCCCCGACCTCAGCTACCACCTGGGCGACGGTGACCGGCGCCGGCTCATCGACGGGATGCGGCTGGGGGTCGAGGTGTTCTTCGCAGCCGGCGCGCTCGAGGCCTACCCGGGCGCGATGGGCAGCGGAACGGTCCGCCCGGGCGACGACCTGGCCGCCGCGCTGCCCTACGATCTGCCGGCGGCCCACCTGTTGCTCTACGCGAGCCATCCGATGGGCACGTGCCGAATGGGTGCCGACCCCGCGCTCTCGGTCGTCGATCCCGTCGGGCGGGTGTGGGGCTGGAAGAACCTCCACGTCGCCGACGCGAGCGTGTTCCCGACGAGCCTGGGGGTGAACCCCCAGGTCACGACGATGGCGATGGGCTTGATGATCGGCGAGGCGATCGGCGCGGCCTGATCAGACCGCGATGCGCGCGTCCGCGTCGCCAACACCAATCAGTCCGAGCGAGCGAAGGTGGGCGACGACCTCGTTCGCGCACTCGTCCACGGTGCGGTCGGCGGTGCGGATCACGAGCTCGGGGGTCACCGGCTCCTCGTAGGGTGCCGAGATGCCGGTGAACTCGGGGATCACGCCGGCACGGGCCTTCTTGTACAGGCCCTTCGGGTCGCGCTCCTCGCAGACGGCGAGCGGCGCGTCGACGAACACCTCGAGGAAGCGACCGGCCTCGAGGAGCGCGCGGGCGTTGTCACGGTCCTCCCGGTACGGGGAGATGAACGCGGTGAGGCAGATCAGGCCGGCGTCGGCGAAGAGCTGCGCTACGCATCCGACACGGCGGATGTTCTCGGTGCGGTCGGCGGGAGAGAACCCGAGGTCGCGGTTGAGGTGGTGACGCAGGTTGTCGCCGTCGAGCACGTAGGCGGACGCGCTCTGCTCGAGCAGGAGCTGCTCGACGCGGCGCGCCAGGGTGGACTTGCCCGAGCCGGACAGGCCGGTGAACCACACGACTGCGCCGCGCTGCCCCATCAGGGCCTCGCGCTCCTCGCGGGTCACGTCGGCGCCATGCCAGGTGATGTTCTTGGACTTGGGCGGCTGCATGGGCACTCCTTCGCGTCGGTTCGTGGCCGGCTGGATATTCGGATCCGGTCGCGCCCGCCACTGGTCGGCGATGACCGACGATGACCGCGGCGCGTGCGGCGATGGGTCAGGACCGTGGTAGTATCGGCCCCGTCGCGCGGGGAGGGGTGTTGATCACGGTCGCGCTGGACGCGATGGGCGGAGACCAGGGCGTCGCGGCGACCGTCGAGGGCGCAGCGCACCTGTCGCGCGAGGACAGCGGGGTCCGGGTCCTGCTCGTCGGCGACGTGCCCGAGATGTCACGCGTGCTCGCAGAGACCCGCTACGACCCGACCCGCCTGTCGCTGGTGGACGCGCAGGGCTGCGTTCGGATGGACGACAAGCCGCGCGAGGCGCTCGATGCGAACCCGCGGTGCTCGGTGCTGGTCGCCGCCGACCTCGTCAAGCGGGGCGAGGCGCATGCGCTGGTCACGTCGGGCAACACGGGGGCGGCCATCCTCGCGGCAGCGCGTACGTTCCCGATGTTGCCCGGCATTCGGCGGGCCGCGCTCGCGTCGGTCTACCCCACCGAGGCGCGGCATGGGCCGAAGGGAGATCCATTCGCGTTGATCCTCGACATCGGCGCGACGCTCACGGTCGACGCAGAGGACCTCGTCGGGTTCGCGATCATGGGCTCGGCCTACTCGTCGGTGATCTCCGAGCTCAACGCGCCGCGCGTCGCGTTGCTCTCGAACGGCACCGAGCCCACCAAGGGTACGCCCTCCATCGTCGAGGCCCACCGGCGGCTGCGGCACGGCCCACTGAACTTCGTGGGGAACGTCGAGGGCCTCGACATCCCGAAGGGCACCGTCGACGTCATCGTGTGCGACGGCTTCCTCGGCAACGTCGTGCTCAAGATGCTCGAGGGGATCAGCGACGTGTTCATCGACATCGCGCGCGAGGCGTCGTCGCGCAGCCTGCAGTGGCGGATCGGGCTGTCCATGCTCGGCGGCGGCCTCAAGGAGCTCAGGCGGCTCACGGACTTCAACGTGTACGGCGGCGCGCCGCTGCTCGGCTTCGACGAGGTGGTGATCAAGGCGCACGGGCGCTCGTCGCCGCGCGCGATCCGCAACGCGCTGAAGGTCGCCGCAAAGGCGGTTCGCGGCGACCTCACCGGGCGGATCCGCGACGGCGTGAAGGCGCTCCAGCTCGACGCCTGATCAGGTTCCGGCGCGCAGGAAGCCGAGGAAGTCCGGCGGATCGCTGTGGGGGACGGCGTCGGGGACTCGCCCGAGGTGGTCGAGCGCCGCGCGGATCGCGGGGGCTACCGGCGCGAGCCCCGGCGCGGCCACGAGCAGCGCATGGATCTCGTCCACGGTCGCGCGCCGTCGCCGGACGAGGTCCTGCAGCAGCCCGGCGACGGCGTGCTCGTCGAGCGGCCCGTCGGCCATGCACGCGGCGGTGACCTCGACGACCTGCGAGGGGGCGAGGCGTCCGCGCATCCACAACAGGACCGCGGCCTGCAGCCACGAGAACACCGGCACCACCTGCCGACCGAGCAGCCGATAGCGCGCGAGCGGCTTGCCGACGTCGGCGTGGATGAAGATGTCCTCGACCGCCTCGCTGCGGCCGACCCGGCGCAGGGCGCGCAGCGCGTCCTCGATCGCGTCGGGGTAGGCGCCACCGGCCTGCATGACCCGCGCGACCTGCGCGTCGTTCACGCGACCGGCGATGGCCTCGGCGTAGAGCCGATAGACCAGCGCGTCGACCTCGGTGTCGTCGCCGAACAGCGTCTCGCGCACGCCGGCACCCAGGCCGACGCGCAGCTTGAACAGCTGGGGCAGCTTGTAGCCGACCTGGCCGCGGATCGCGCGGAACCGCCCGCGCCGAAGGTTGCCGAGGTTGTCCTTGAGCACGAGCTGATCGACCCGGACCCCGTCGCGCGCGAGCTTCTCGGAGAGCACGTCGCGCATCTGGGTGGGGGAGCCGGAGATCACGGTGACGCGGCAGGCGGGATCGGTGAGGATCAGCGCGCGGAGCAGCGCGGCCGCACCGGGAATCGTCCGCTTGTCCGCCGCCGGCTCGAGCGCGGCGCGGACCATGCCGCGCACCGAGGTGATGTCGGTGTCGAGGTAGGTCCGATCGAGGTCCCAACGGTAGACGTGCATCCCCCGGATGGTAACCCACGCGCGCGTCACCCCGACGGGGCGCTGCGCTCGGCCTCTGCTCGCGCTATGGTCGGACGAGATCCGTGCTCCCGCTCGGTCGCCCACTGCCCTCGGAGTGGCCCGCTGAAGTCCCAGCCGACGCTCATCACCGAAGACCTGATCACCGACGACGAGCCCGTCGAGATCGAGCGCGTCCTGGCGCTGGTCGTGCTGTGGTGCATCGACGAGCCCCACCGCGCAGGCGAGGTGGCGCTGATCCCGACCGGCTCGACCTCGGTGCTCGGTCGCGGCGAGGTGGGCGGCGAGGAGGAGGGCGTCGGGCGGCTGCTGTTGTATCGACAGCGCCCGGGACGCAACGAGTGGGCGGGTCCGCTCCGCTCGCCGAGGATCTCCCGCGATCAGCTGATCCTCGAGCACCGGCACGACGGCGCCCTGTGGGTTCGCAACATCGGGCGCGCGGTGCTGCTGGTGAACCGGGAGGAGGTGCAGCGCGCGCGCCTGCACCCGGGCGACATCCTCGAGCTGAAGAACCGGCTGTTGTTGAGGGTCGGAGAGCGCCCGCTGCGGACCCCACCCCCGGAGCACGCGCGCCTCAAGCTGCACCCCTTCGGCGAGCCGGACGAGCACGGCATCGTCGGCGAGACGGCCAGCATGTGGGAGCTCCGCGATCGCATCGCGTTCGTCGCGGCGCGCAACGCGCACGTGCTGGTTCGCGGGCAGAGCGGCACCGGCAAGGAGCTGGTGGCCACCGCGATCCACGCACTCAGCGCCAGGCGTCGTCGCCCGATGGTCTCTCGCAACGCCGCGACGTTCCCAGAGACGCTGATCGACGCGGAGCTGTTCGGAAACGTCAAGGACTACCCGAACCCGGGCATGCGTGACCGTCCCGGTCTGATCGGCGAGGCGCACGAGTCGACGTTGTTCCTCGACGAGATCGGTGAACTGCCGAGCGAGCTGCAGGCGCACCTGCTGCGCGTGCTCGACGATGGGGAGTACCAGCGCCTCGGGGAGGCTCACACCCGCCGGTCGGACTTTCGCCTGATCGGCGCGACCAACCGGCCGGTCGTGCAACTCAAGCACGACTTCGCGGCGCGGCTCCAGATGCACGTGCAGCTGCCGAGCCTGAACGAGCGGCCCGAGGACATCCCGCTCCTCGTTCAGCACCTGCTCCGCAGCATCGCGCAGGAAGATCCGGACATCGCGCGGCGGTTCTTCATCGACGAGGATCCGAAGGGCTTCCCGCGGCTGGGGCCGGCGCTGATCACCGCGCTCGTTCGCCACCGATACGACACCCACGTCCGTGAGCTCGGCGCGCTGCTGTGGCAGGCGATGGCCGGCTCACGGGGGCGCTACCTCGACGTGGTGCCCGAGATGGAGCTGCGCTTCGAGGCGTCGGCCGAGCCGCAGGCCGCGGAGCAGGAGGGCGTAGATCCAAACGCGCTGTCGCGCGAGGAGATCCTGGCGTGCCTCGAGAAGCACGAGGGCGTCCAGGAGAAGGTGTGGAAGGACCTCGGGCTGAAGAACCGGTTTCAGCTCTACCGCCTGATCAAGAAGTACGACCTGGCCGTCGAGCGCGACCCGGACGCCTGACGGATGTGCGCGCACAGTGTCCGCACATGTGCCCGCTTGCTTCGCACACGTCAGGGTCGGTTGATGCCGGGCGGCTCTATTGGGCCGCGAAGGCTCACGCTGTGCGGGTTTATGCCTCACGGTCGACCAGAGCGGGAGCGCCCCTGAGTTTGGCACGGGGCTTGCTGTAGAAGGAGGGCGTGAAGGACACCAGGAGGTGCGCGCTTCTTCTCGCTCCGCGTTCGTGTGCTGTGAACTGTAGGTCGTCGACGGGTCACCCCTTCGCGAAAAGACATGCCTGGAAATGGACCATTCACCCGGTGTGCCTGGCAACGTTTGGTACCCTCTGCCCAAGAATCACCAAGCCGGGACCACCACGACCCCGTTCGTCACGACCTGCAGTTCACATTCCACGACAGCGGACCCACGCGAAGAAACGCGACCCCTTGCCCACGCGGCGCCCGGCCCACTCCGGGCGCCGCGTTCTTCGTCTGGCGCGTCGCGCTCGCGCTGCCGCGTTAGGGCCCGCGTGTGCACCAACCTGACGCCGGTGACGCCGATCTCGTGGCCTACCTGGGTCGGGTCAAGCACGACCTGGGCAAGTACATCGCGTTCCAACAGCGCTGGCTGGCGCCGGAGGCCTCCGCTGCGGAGCGTCGCGATGCCGTGACGGCGGACCTCCTCGAGACGCGCCGCGGTCCCGACGGCACGTCCGACGCCGTCGCGGTGTGGCGAGAGCTGCGGGCGCCCCTGATCGGCGCGGCGCCGCTGCCGGGCGGCGCCGTGGTCGACCTCTCGGGCGATCCCGATGTCGCGCGGATCGATCGAGAGATGGCGCGCGTCGCGCGCGTCGTGGACGCGATCGCTGCGGGGGCGGCAGACGACGCGCTGCTCGCGGAGGGCGCGCGCGCGGCGCTCGAGGTATCCGACGCGTGCGCGGCCCTCGTGCGGCGTCATCGAGCAGGGAGCAGGTAGATGGCGGACATCCTCCTCGTCGACGATCAGGACCGCACTGCGGATCTCTGTCGGCGCACCTTGCCGGAGCATCGGTGGCGCGGGCCCGCGCGCTCGTGGCGCGAGGCCTCCGAGGCGCTGGCGCGAGGCAGGGGTCGCATCGACCTGGTGTTGCTCGACGTGCACTTCGAGCTGCCCGCGGCCGAGCTCGTGGGCGCCACGGACGGGATGAGCGGCGCCGCCCTCCAGGCGCTGCGCGATCGGCAGGGCCTCGAGATCCTGAAGGAGATCCGGCGTCGCTACCCGGAGCTGCCGGTGGTGCTGATGACCGCGCAGCAGGACTCGGTGCTCGATCGACTCGGCGGTGACGTCGGCGCCGACGAGACGACCTACTTCCTCGACGACGACTACGTCGACGCGCGCTCGCTCGCGGCGCAGATCGAGACGATTCTCGCGGCGCGTCGCGGCCAGATCGCGGACGGGCCGGTGTTCTGGGGCCGCTCGCTGCCGATGCGTCGAATGCGTCAGCGCCTCGAGGTGCTCGCGCGCGGGCGTCTGCCGGTCGTCCTGCTCGGCCCCACGGGCACGGGCAAGAGCCTGCTCGCGAGGCACTTCGTGCACCCGCGCTCGGGCCGCGCGGGGCGCTTCGTCTCCGTCGATCTGGCTACGGTGCCAAGCGAGCTGATGGCGGCTCACCTGTTCGGGTCGGTGAAGGGCTCGTACACCGGCGCCGTGGCCGATCGCGTCGGCGCGTTCGAGGCCGCGCACGAGGGCACGCTGTTCCTCGACGAGATCGGCAACCTGTCCGCCGACGCGCAGAAGATGCTGCTCTCCGTGCTGCAGGAGGGCACGGTCACGCGTGTCGGCGATGTCCGGGAGCGACCGGTCGACGTGAAGCTGGTGGTCGCGACCAACGAGGATCTCGGCGCGCGGGTACGGGCGGGGACGTTCCGCGGCGATCTGCTCATGCGGCTGAATCCTGCCGCGGCGCTCACGTTGCCGCCGCTCGGCGCGCGGGCGGTCGATCTCGATGAGCTGCTCGCGTTCTGCGTCGAGGACGCGCTGAAGCGACCGGCGCTGCGTGGGTTGATGGACGACTACCGCAACGAGCACGGGCTGCGCGGGCAAGCGGTCCGCGTGGTGCAGCAGGCGGAGGCGCCCGACGAGGGCGTATTGCAGCTCCTGTTCCCCGATCGTGCGCGGCGCCTGCTGCGGCGACATCCGTGGCCGGGGAACCTCCGCGAGTTCTCGATGGTCGTGGAGAACGCGGTGATGTTCGCCCTGTCGGAGCTGTTGGAGGTCGCTGGCGCCGAGCGCGCCGACGTCGTGCAGGTGCGCCCGAGCACGGTGCGCGACCTCCTCGCGACGGCACCGCTCCCCGACGAAGCGGCGGATGCGAGCGCCGGGCTCGGGTTCTCGGTCGTGCTGGAGCCCGGAGAGACCCTCAACGACGTGGCGCGCGAGGTGGAGCGGCAGTATTTCGAGCTGCTGTGGACGCGACACGACGGGGACTTCGGCGCGATGGCGCGCGTGCTGTTGGGCGACGAGGCGCACGCGCGCAAGGTGCAGCTCAGGTTCAACCAGCTCGGGCTCAAGGTCCGCGACATGCGGTCCAAGCTCGCGTGAACCACGCGGCGCGGCTCGCGACGGCGGCGTGGCTGATGCTCGCGCCGGTCCTCGCGCTCGCGGATCCGCCGCTCACGCCCGCGCACCACGCACGCGCCGCTGCGCTGCAGGAGCGCGGCGATCTCGCCGCCGCAGAGGCGATCTATCGGCAGGCGCCGCCCGACGACGTGGACGCGCTGGTCGCGCTAGGCGGGCTGCTTCAGCGCGCTGGGCGCATCGCCGAGGCGATCGCGGTGTACGAGCGCGTGCGCGTCTACGACACGCGCAGCGCGGAGCCGCTTCGGCTGCTGGCCCACGCCACCGCGCGCGTGGATCCGGCCGCCGCGGACGCGCAGCTTCGGGACTACCTCCGCGCGCCGGATCTGGCGCGCGACACGGACGCGGGCGCGCAGACCGCGTGGGTGGTGGTCGACGCGCTGGCGGACCGGGGCGACTTCGCCGCAGCGTCGGCGCTGCTCGAGACGGCAGAGCACGTCCTCGCCGTCGGTGACGATCCGGCGTGGATCGCTCGGCGCGAGCGCTTCGAGGTCGCCGAGGAGGCGCGCAGGCTCGCGCGGATCGCCGGAGAGCGCCTCGACGCCGGCCAACGGGCGCGCCTGGAGTACGCGCGCGCTCGCGCCGCGGCGGGTGCGGTCGACGAGGCGTGGCGCGAGGTGGACGCCGTGCTGCGCGCCGCTCCGCGCGCCGCGGAGGCGTGGGCCGCGCTGGCCGACCTCCACGAGGCGCGGGGCGAGATCGCCGAGGCGGACGTCGCGCTGCAGCGCGCCGAGGCGCTGGCGCCGTTCGAGCCGCGTCACCCCGCGCGGCTCGGTGAGTTCCTGGCCTCCCACTACGGTCGGGGCCAGGATCGGGCGGCGGCCGAGGCCTACGCGAGGTCGCTCCGCCTCGATCCGACCTGGGCCGAGGGGTGGCGCGCGCGGGGCCTGCTCGAGCTCGCCTCGGGCGACGCGGCGGCGGGCGAGCGGTCGTTGTCGCGCTACCTCACGCTCGTCCCCGAGGGTCCCGGTGCAGACGAGGCCCGTCGGTGGGTCGACGGGGTGGCGCGGGAGCGTCCGGAGCCGCCGCCGCTGCCCGAGGCCGCAAGCTGCCCGCCCGAGGTCGGCGAAGCGGCGTGCGACGCGCTGTGGCGGGCGGTCGCCTGGCAGCGGCGGGGCCGCCTGGACGAGGCGCTCGCCGCGCTGGCGCCGGTTCGCAGGGATGCGCCCCGATACACGCGCGCGTTGAACCTGGAGGCGTCGCTGCGGCTGCAGGAGGGCGATCTCGACGCCGCGATCCGGCTGTACCGGGAGAGTCTGGCGATCGAGCCCGCTCAGGAGCTCCCCGTGGTCGTGTTGTGGGAGCTCCTCCGGGGGCAGGCGCGCGACGAGGAGGCCCGCGCGCTGCTGCGCGCCTCCGAGGCGACCGACATCGCGGCCGTGCAGTGTCTGCTGGCGCGCGAGGCGTGGGAGGGATGGCGCGTGTTCGAGGCGCGGCGTCGCGTCGCGGTCTGCCTCGCGCGCGGCGACCTCGGGCGCTACGCCGAGCGCGCGCACGCGCTGCGCGACGAGGTGGAGGGCTGGTGGCAGCGCCTCGCCGCGCTGATCGCGCTGCTCGGCGTCGGGGGTGCGGTGACGGTCTCGCTGGGGTGGATCTGGCGACGCAGCGGCTCCGGGCTCGCCGAGCTGCTCGCCGCGGCGCCGGAGGCGTACCCCGAGGTCGCGCGCCGACTGGCGGGCGTGCGGCATGAGGTGCTCAAGCACCACACCAGCGTGCTGCCCGCGGTCGCGGACGCCTTGGAGCGGGGCGATCCCGAGCCGGGGTGGTGGGCTGCAGAGGGCTTGTACGGCGCGGATGGCGCGATCGCGCGCTTCCGGGAGGTCGTTCGCGCACTCGACGGGATCGCGCGACGGCATGGCGTGCGCCTGAACCTGCGCCGCCGGGACCCGACCTTCGCGGCGCTGATCGGCGCGTTCGATCGGCTCGAGGCGCTCGAGCCCGAGCTCGTGCGCGGGGAGGGGAGCACACTCCCCGAGCGGCTCCGTGCGATCTCGGAGGCGCTGAACGACGTCGGCTACCGCGGCCTCGGGGCGCTCCTCGCGCGGGTCTGCGTGCTCGAGGTCGACGCGGAGTGCGTCCACGCGGCATGGCGCCGCGCTTGCGCGGATCGGCTCGATCGCGCGCTGCCGCCGCTGGAGGTCGCGCTGCCCGAGGCGCCGGTGCGCCTGCGGATCTTCCGGCGCGACCTGGAGGACGTGCTGGCGAACCTGCTGCGGAACGCCGCGGAGGCCGGCGCGTCGAAGATCGCGGTCCGAGTCGAGGTCGAGCAGGACTGGGTCACTGGACTGGAGCGGGCGGCGATTCGCGTGTGTGATGACGTGCCCGGGCGGCTGACCACCGCGCTGATCCGCGGCCGGTACATCGAGCGAGGGCTCGGGCTGACCGTCGACGCGATCAGTCGCGCGGGCGGTGCCGTGCACGTCGAGGACGAGTTGGGGTGGTCCAAGGCGGTGGTGGTGCGGTTGCCCATCGCCGAGATCGGGACGGTGATGGGCGAAGATGCGCTGGGGAGGTCGTGATGCGGGTGCTGGTGGTGGAGGATGGGCTCGAGTACACCGAGACGCTGCAGCGCTTCCTCCCCGACGGGTTCCTCTGGGTGCGGGCGGGGAGCGGCCCGGCCGCGCTCGACGCGCTCGCCGCGTCTGGCTTCGACGCGGTGTTCCTCGACATGCGCTTCGATCGGGTGGCCGACGAGGTGTTGTTCGGAGATCTGGTCGAGACCGCCGATCGGTTCAACGGCGATCCGGCGCAGGCGCGGCACTTCCTGCAAGACCACCAAGGCAACTACATCCTCGCGGCGCTGCGCGACGCGGGCCACCGCGTGCCGGTGCTCCTCTCGTACGACTTCGAGGGCGAGCCACGGCGGTGGAGCCACCTCGCCGCCCGGTTCGCCCCCGTCGACTACCTGCCCGACAACGCCAGCCCCGCTCAGATCGCCGAGCGCCTCCGCGCCCTGGCCACCTGACGGCCAGCCCAGGTCCCTGGGGTGAGGCGCTTGGGCAGGGGCACCCGGCCGGCCGGGACGGCCGGCCCACGAGCAAGGGGCCTTTGTGGCTCGGCCGTCCCGGCCGAGCATCTACAGGGAGCACCAGCTCTGGCTCATGGGCTGCCCCCTCGTGGCTCGGCCGTCCCGGCCGAGCGCGTGCAGGGAGCACCAGCTCTGGCTCATGGGCTGCCCCCTCGTGGCTCGGCCGTCCCGGCCGAGCGCGTGCAGGGAGCACCAGCTCTGGCTCATGGGCTGCCCCCTCGTGGCTCGGCCGTCCCGG
>CAYQSE010000137.1:0-14906 GCA_964419905.1 uncultured Enterobacteriaceae bacterium | reverse complement strand
AGGCACGGTGCGAGATGTGTAGGATCGACAGGCGTCCCGCCCGCCCGCGCTGATCTCGATCCCTAGCGCGGATGTGCGGGACCATGAGGGTTACGGGGACTGGATGGTTCGCCTCGTCCCCGCAGCGCTCCTGCTGACCGCGCTCGCCGCGCTCGCGTGCTCGGGCGGTGGCTCGCGGGATTCGACGGATCGCAAGCCGATCCCGGTCGAGGTCGCCGAGGTGAGCTTCGACGCGGTGGTCGCCGAGCGCGTGCTCGCGGGCACGCTGGAGGCGACGGCGTCGATTGAAGTGATCGCGCGCGTTCGCGGGCGGGTCGCGGCGCTCGGTGTCGATCTGGGCGATCCCGTGTCGCGCGGGCAGGTCGTCGCGCTGCTCGAGGACGAGGAGCTCGAGCAGGGCGATCGCGCCGCGGGCGCAGCGGTCGAGGTGGCGCGAGCCGACGTAGCGCGCGCCGAGGCGACGCTCACCGCGCGCGACCGGGAGCGGCTGCGCGCGAGCGAGCTCTCGCCGCAGGGCGCCATCTCGCGCGCCGATCTCGACGCGGCGGACGACGCCGTTGCCGCCGCGCGGGCGTCGCTCGCGGCGGCGCGTGCGCAGCTCGCGCGGGTCGTCGCCGAGCGCGACACGGCGCGCGCGCGGCTCTCGTACACCCGCGTGGAGGCGACCTGGGCCGAGGGAGACGCCTCGCGCGTGGTCGCCGCGCGCCACGTCGACGAGGGCAGCACCGTGCAGCCCGAGCAGCCGCTGTTCACGATCGTCGACCTCGATCCACTGCGGGCGGTCGTCTCGGTCACCGAGCGCGACTACATCGGGATCACAGCCGGACAAGCCGTCACCCTGCACACCGACGCGCTCCCCGAGCGCGCGTTCGGCGGGCGCGTGGCGCGCGTGGCGCCGGTCTTCGATCCGGGCTCGCGGCAGGCGCGCGTCGAGATCCATGTGGACAACCCGGACGGCGCGCTCAAGCCGGGCATGTTCGTGCGGGTGCGCGTCGAGGTGGGGCGCTCGGCGGGCGACGCGGTGGTGCCGATCGCGGCGCTGACCGCGCGCGCCGACGTGCCCGGGGTGTTCGTCGTCGACGCGGACGGTCGCGCGCGCTTCCGCCCGGTCGGGGTCGGGCTCCGCAGCGGCGACCGCGCCGCGGTGCGGGGCGACGGCGTGGAGGGCTCGGTGGTCACCCTGGGGCACCAGGAGCTCGCCGACGGCGTTCTGGTGCACGTGATCGCGGCCGACGACCCGGGGCCCCCGTGAACCTGTCGCGCGCCAGCGTCGCGCGTCCGGTGCTCACCTCCATGATCGCGTGGATGGTCGTGGTCGTTGGCCTGGTCGCGACGTGGAGTCTGCCGATCGATCTGCTGCCGGACATCGAGACGCCGACGATCAGCATCGAGACGAACTACGCCGGCGCGAGCCCGGAGGTGGTCGAGCGACTCGTGACGCAGATCGTCGAGAACGCGGTCGCCGTCGTGTCAGGCGTGCAGGAGCTGACCTCGCTGTCGGCCGAGGGCACCAGCAGCGTGCGCGTGACGTTCTCGCCGGGCACCGACCTCGACGCGGCGACCAACGACGTGCGCGATCGGCTCGACCGCGAGGCCGACGAGCTGCCGCGGGACGCCGAGCGCCCGCAGATCCGCAAGTTCGACATCTCGGCGTTCCCGGTGGTGATCCTCGGCGTGTCGAGCGAGCTGGATCCGGTCGCCCTCACCACGTTCGTCGAGACCCACGTCCAGCACCGGTTCGAGCGGCTTCCGGGTGTGGCGTCGGCCGATCTGTTCGGCGAGTGGGTGCGCGAGATCCACGTCGCGCTCGATCCCGAGGCGCTCCGGGCTCTCGACCTTCCGCTCGATCAGGTGGTCGCGGCGCTGCGGGACGCGAACGTCGACCTGCCGGCGGGCGAGCTGATCGAGGGACGCTACGAGATCTCGCTGCGCGTGCCCGGCGAGTTCCGGCGCCTCGAGGACCTCGAGGAGACGGTGGTGGCGCGGCGCGACGGGCGCTCGATCACGCTTCGGCAGGTCGGCGCGGTGATCGACACCCACGAGGACCGCACCCGCGTCGTGCGGGTGAACGGCGGGCGCGGGCTGCGCATGGGCATCCGCAAGCAGGCGGCGGCGAACACGGTCGAGGTCTCCGAGGCCGTGCGGCGCGCGGTGGCCGAGGTCGACCGCGATCTGGCCGAGGTCGAGGTGGTCACGATCATCGACCAGGGCGGGTTCATCGAGCGCTCGATCTCGAACGTCGCGTGGTCGGTGCTCTACGGCGGCGCGCTCGCGCTCGCGGTGCTGATGTTCTTCCTCCGCGACGCGCGTACGACCGCGGTGATCGGCATCGCGATCCCGATCTCGATCCTGGCGACGATGGGACTGATCGCGCTCCAGGGCCTCACGCTGAACCTGATGACGCTCGGCGGCCTCGCGCTCGGCGTGGGCCTGATGGTCGACAACTCGATCGTGGTGGTCGAGAACGTCTACCGGCGCGTGCGTGAGGAGGGGGAGGGGATCCGCGACGCGGCGGTGAACGGGGCGTGGGAGGTCGCGACGCCCCTGCTCGCGAGCACGCTGACCACCGTGGTCATCTTCCTGCCGCTGGCGTTCGTGCAGGGGATCTCGGGCCGCCTGTTCCGTGACCTCGCGATCGTCGTGGTGCTCGCGCTCGCGGCGTCGCTCGTCGTCGCGCTCGCGCTGGTGCCGATGCTCTCGTCGCGGTGGATGCGCGTCGAGGCGGCGACCGCGACGGGCGCGGTCGGTCGGCTCGCGCGCATGGAGCGGGCGCTGTCCGACGGCTACGGCCGCGTGCTCGGCGCGGCGCTGTCGCGACGGGCCGCCGTCGTCGCGGTGGCCGCGGCGCTCGTCGTGCTCGCCGGGCTCGGCGGCCTGCTGCTCGGCACCGAGTTCCTCCCGCCGAGCGACGAGGGCGAGGTCCGGATCACCGGTCAGATGGAGGTGGGGACCCGCCTCGATCTCGTCGATCGGCAGACGCGCCGCATCGAGGCGATCGTGGCCGACGCGGTCCCCGAAGCGGTCGCGACCGTCACCAGCGTGGGGCCGTCAGGGCGACGCCCCGACGAGGTGGCGCAGGGTGAGCTTCAGGTGTTCGTCGGCGCCGCGCGCGGGCGCGACCGCTCGAACACCGAGATCGCGGCCGACCTGCGCAGGCGCCTGGACGGACAGGTCCCGGGGATGTCCATCCGCGTGCGGGCACCGCAGGGGCAGTTCATCCTCGAGCGGATCCTCGGCGGCGACGACGGCCTGACCGTCGAGGTGCGCGGGTTCGACTTCGACACGTTGACCCGGCTGGCCGAGCAGGTGGTCGCCGTGGTGGCGCCGGTGCCAGGCATCACGGATGTCCGCTCCAGCCGCGCGCAGGGCGTTCCCCAGCATCGCCTGGACATCGATCGCGCGAAGGCGGCCTCGCTCGGGCTGTCGGTGGGCGACGTCGCGCGGGTGATGCAGACCGCGGTGGCCGGCACGCGGGCCGGCGAGTATCGCACCGAGGGGCTCGCGCATCCGATCCTCGTGCGACTCGCCGACGCGCGGCATCGCACCCTGGACGAGATCCTCGATCTGACGCTGACCGGCGAGGGGGGCGCGCCGGTCGCGCTCCGCAACGTGGTCACCGTCGTGGAGGGCCGGGGGCCGATCCTCATCGAGCGCCAGGATCAGCAGCGGCGGATCCAGGTGTCCGCGAACGTGTCGGGGCGCGACCTCGGCTCGGTCGCCCGCGACGTCCGCGCGGCGCTCGAGACCATCCCGCGGCCCGTGGGCTACGACCTGGTGGTAGGGGGCAACGTCGAGGAACAGCAGAGCGCGTTCAGCGCGCTCGGACGCAGCCTGCTGCTCTCGCTGGTGCTGGTCTACATGGTGCTCGCCGGCCAGTACGAGTCCTACCGCGACCCGCTGGTGGTGATGGTCTCGGTGCCCGCCGCCGCGGTGGGCGTCGTGCTCACGTTGCTGCTCACGGGCGACACGCTCAACATCCAGTCGGGCATCGGCTGCATCCTGCTCGGCGGCATCGTGGTGAACAACGCGATCCTGATCGTCGACCAGGCGAGCCGGCTGCGCGAGGCGGGCATGGAGGTTCGGGCCGCGGTGCGCGAGGCGGGTCGGCGGCGGCTCCGCCCGGTGCTGATGACCACCGCGACCACCGTGCTCGGGCTGCTGCCGCTCGCGCTGGGCATCGGCGAGGGCGCGGACGCGCAGGCGCCGCTGGCGCGCGCGGTGATCGGCGGGCTGGCGGCGTCCACCGCCATCGTGCTGCTCGTCGTCCCGGTGGTCTACACGCTGGCGCATCGCGACACGAGCCCCGCGGGAGCGGGCGCGTCGGTCAGCTGACCTCCACCCGCGCGCCGGGCGCGATGCGGATCCGCGTGGCGCCGTCGGCCCGCTCGATCAGCGCGAACGGGTTGAGACCGTGCTGTACGAGGTTGGCACGCAGCCGGTGCACCAGGTTGTTCACGTCGAGCCGGTCCTTGCGATCCTGACCGGGCCACACCCGCCGCAGCACCAGCTCGTCGGGGCACCAGTCTCCCGGCGCGTGCCCGCCGCCCTCGCCGAGCAGCACCGCGACCAGCGCCGCCCGTACCTCGGCGAGTCGAACCGCGACCTCGCCGCGGTCGAACACCAGCCGCAGCAGGCCGCCGCGCGGCAGGAACTCGAACGCGATCTCGCGTGCGAGGTCCACGGGGAGCGCCTGCTCGGTCGTCTCGCTGTTCGCATACCAGCGGCTCGCACGCAGGGTCAGCGCGTGCTCGGGCGCGTCGATCGGCGCGAGCACGTCGCCATCCCGCACGACCATCAGCCCCGCGGCGTCCACCCCGTTCACCAAGACCGGGCGCGCGGCCTCCACGATCAGACCACCCTGGGCGACGAACAGCGTCAGCGCGGCCGGAGGCCAGCCTGGGAGCCGCAGATCGTCGTCGTCGCCACCGCCTGCGCGGGACACCGCGCGGCAGAGCCCCCACTGCGCGCCGCTCGCGTCCACGGCGCGCCACCCGGTGGGCTGTGCGGCGGCGTGTGCGTCAGCCCGCTCCACCGTGAACTGCTCTCCCGGCACCGTGATCACGTCCCCGCTCCACAGCTGGTGCGGCCCCTCGAGGCTCGTGCCGTTCAGCTCGGTGGCGTTCCGGCCGAGGGGCAGGATCTCCGGCCCGTTGGGTCCGACGCGCACGATGGCGTGGACCGTGCTCGCGGCGCGGGAGGTCAGCACGATGTCGTTGCACGCGCCGCGCCCCAGGTACACGCCGCGCTCGTCGACCCGCACGCGGGCCCCGCCAGAGGCGCGGCGTAGGAAGCACGTCGTCGCGGTCGAGCGCATCTCGCCCCCCTAACGGACCCGATGGTATCGCATTGCGATCGGTCGAGTACCCGGGTTGCGCTCTAGTTCCCTTCAACACGGAGGGAGCGGATGTCGCCACGCCTCATCGGCCTCGGACTGGTGCTGATCGACACGGTGTTCACCTCGGCCGCTCAGGTCTGTTTCAAGTTGGGCGCGTCGCGCCTCGACGGACTCGGGCTGCACGCGTTCGGTGAGCCGTGGATCGTGATCGGGCTCGTGCTGCAGGTCGCGATGCTGCCGGTGCTGTTGGCGGCGTACAAGCGGGGCGAGGTCGTGGTGTTCTTCCCGCTGCTGTCGCTGTCGCACGTGTGGAACACGTTCGCCGGGGTCGCGTGGCTGGGCGAGGTGATGACCCCGCCGCGCTGGGCCGGGACCGCGTTGATCATCCTGGGTTCGGCCACCCTCGCGTGGTCACGGGAGCGCACGTGAACGCCGTCGCCGTCGGCCTGATGCTGCTCGCGTCGTTGTCCACCGCCGCGGCACAGCTCTGCTTCAAGGGGGGGCTGGGCGGCGCGCGTCCCTGGGTCGGTGTGGTCGCGGGCGTCGGCTGCTACGCGATCAGCCTCGGGCTCATGGTCGCGGCGTACCGGCTCGACGACCTGACCCGGTTGACCCCGCTGCTCAGCCTCGCGGTGGTGTGGACGGCGCTGCTGGCGGGGCGGGTGCTCGACGAGCGGATGGACGCGCGGCGCTGGCTCGGCGTGCTCCTGATCGTGCTCGGATCGGTGGTCGTCACCGCATGAGGACGAGAAACACGAGGAACGAACGAGATGTTCGGCGTGATGGTATCGCGGCGGGATCGGCACTCGGCGGCATCGCGAGGTTGATTGGAGGCGAACGGTGCGGGTCGGGAACTTGCTGGAACCTCGCGCCGAAGGAGCGGACCATGGTTGGGTTCACGACGAACGAGCGCGCGGTGATCGACGCCGAGGTGGAGCGCCTGGAGGGCGCCGAGGCGGGCGAGATCCTGCGGTGGGTGGACGCGCGCTTCGGCGACTCGGCGGTCATCGCGTCCAGCTTCGGCGCCGAGGACGTGGTGCTCATCGACCTCGCGATGCGCCACGCGCCGCGGGTTCCGGTGTTCACGCTCGATACGGGCCGCCTGCCGCCGGAGACCTATGAGGTCATGGAGGCGGTGCGGCTGCGGTACGGGCTCCGGTTCGAGACTTACGCGCCCGAGCGGGCCGATCTGGAGCGGCTGGAGACCGAGCACGGCTTCTTCTCGTTCCGGGGCAGCGTGGAGGCGCGCAAGGCGTGCTGCGGCGTGCGCAAGGTGCGCGGTCTCGAGCGCGCGCTCGCCGGCCGCCGCGCGTGGGTCACCGGGCTGCGCCGCGAACAGGCGCCGACCCGCGCGGGGCTGTCGCTCGTCGAGATCGAGCGCCCGAGCGGTCGGATCAAGGTCAATCCGCTGGCCGCATGGAGCGAGGAGCAGGTGTGGCGCTACGTGGCCGAGCACGATCTGCCGTACAGCCCGCTTTACGAGCGAGGCTTCCGTTCGATCGGCTGCGCTCCGTGCACGCGCGCCACGCTGCCGGGCGACGATGTTCGGGCGGGCCGCTGGTGGTGGGAGGTGCCCGAACAGAAAGAGTGTGGTCTGCATCCCGCGCAGACGACGGCCCTGTACACGCTCCGGTGCGTCGGGTGCGGGAAGGAGGTTCCGGACGACGGGAGCGCGCTGATCTGCCCCGAGCCGCACCCGCCGGCGCTGCTCCGCACCGAGTACGCGTCCACTCGGCTCCAGCTTCGCGAGGTCGACGGCGTGGCGCGATACGCCGACTGGCTCCCGGCGCGTCGCCCGATCCGGCACGATGGTCTCGGGGCGGTCTACCGCGCCGAGTCGCTCGGCGAGACGCTCGGCCTGGAGCGGCTGTGGGTGGCGTTCTCCGGTCACTGGCCGGAGCGCGGCGCGACGCTGCGCACCGGGAGCTTCAAGGAGTTCGAGGCCCCGGTCGTGTGCGCGCGCCTCGCAGACGATCCGCGCACTCTCGTGGTGGCGTCGGCTGGGAACACCGGCCGCGCGTTCGCCGAGGTCTGCTCGGATCTGCGGCGGCCGCTCGTCCTCGTCGTCCCCGAGGGGGCGATCGGCGCGCTGTGGTCGACCCGGCCGTTCGCGCCCGAGGTGCGCCTGGTCATGATCGGTGGCGGCGCGGACTACCTCGACGCGATCCGGGTCGCGGATCGCCTGGCGGCGCTGCCGGGCTTCGTCGCCGAGGGCGGCGTGCGCAACGTCGCCCGGCGCGACGGCCTCGCGATCCCAGTGCTCGAGGCCGCGTTCGTGATCGGGGCCATCCCGCACCACTATGTGCAGGCGGTCGGCTCTGGATCGGGCGCGATCGCGGCGTGGGAGGCCAGCGCGCGCCTGCGGCGGGACGGCCGGTTCGGTGACACGACGATGCGGCTGCACCTCGCGCAAAACGCGCCGTTCACCCCGATGGTCGACGCGTGGACGGCCGGCACCCGCGAGCTCGCGCCGATCGACGAGGCGGACGGCCGCGAGCGCATCCGTCAGCTCATCGCGCCGGTGCTCTCGAACCGGTGTCCGCCCTACGCGATCACCGGCGGCGTCTACGACGCGCTCGTGGACACCGGGGGGCGCATGTACGCGATCGACAACGACGCGGCGGCCCGCGCCGCGCGGACGCTGGCCGAGACCGAGGGGATCGACGTCGATCCGGCCGCCGCCGTCGCCGCGGCCGCGCTGTGCCGCGCGATCGCCGACGGCGCGATCCTGCCCTCCGAGCGCGTACTGCTGCACCTGACCGGCGGCGGTCGGGACGGGCTCGCGTCCACGCCGCTCCACCACCTCGCGCCCTCCTTGCGCCTCGACCTCGGCGACCTCGACGCCGAGCGCGTCGCCGCGCGCCTGAACGCCCTCCAGACCCCCGAAGGAGTGTCCCGATGATCGACCTGTTCGCGAAGTGCGCGCAACCCGGTGGCTACTTCAGCGAGCTCCGCCTCGAGCGGGACCGCTACTACAGCCACGCGCTGCTCGAGGGCAACCCGAGCCCTCGCATGACGTTCCAGGGCCGCCCGGTCGTGCAGTGGTCGATCAACGACTACCTCGGCATGGCCTCGCGCCCCGAGCTGATCGAGACGGCGCGCGAGGCGGCTGGGCGCTGGGGGGTGTCGGCGCCGATGGGCAGCCGCTTCCTCACCGGCAACACCGAGCGCCACGAGGCGCTCGAGCAGCGACTCGCCGCGTTCTCGGGGCGTCCGGGCACGGTGCTGTTCAACTATGGCTACCTGGGCGTGCTGGGCACGGTGGGCTCGCTCGTCGGGCCCGGCGACGTGATCGTGATCGACAAGCTCGCGCACGCTTGCATGATGGACGCGGCGCTCGCGACGCACGCGTTCATCCCGTTCCACCACAACGATCTCGACAGCCTCGAGGTCGCGCTCCGCCGTGCGACACGCGAGCGCGACGGCGGCGTGCTGGTGATGGTCGAGGGGGTGTACGGCATGACCGGCGATCTGGCCGATCTGCCCGGCATCGTCGCGCTCAAGGATCGCTACGGCGCGCGCCTGTTCATCGACGACGCACACGGCGTGGGCGCGATGGGTGAGGGGGGACGCGGCACCGCGGCGCACTTCGGGCTGACGGACGCGATCGACGTGTACTTCGGCACGTTCGCGAAGGCGTTCGCGGCGATCGGAGGCTTCGCGGCGGGTGACGACGCGGTGGTCGAGTACATCCGGTTCAACGCGCGCAGCCAGATCTTCGCGAAGTCGCTGCCCATGGTGGTCGTCGAGGTGCTGCACAAGACGCTCGATCTGTTCGAGGTCGAGCACGCGGCGCTCCAGGCGCGGATGTGGCGCAACGCGCGCCAGCTCCAGCATGGGCTGCGCGATCTCGGCTACTTCATCGGCCCGACCGCCTCGCCGATCACCCCGGTCTACGTGCCGCTGGGCACCGTCGAGATGGCGCGCACCGTGATCCACGCGATGCGGGAGCGCGGCGTGTTCGTCTCGGGCGTCACCTGGCCGGTGGTCCCCAAGGGCGTGGTGCTGCTGCGGTTGATCCCGACGGCGGCGCATACCGACGAGGACGTGGCGCAGACGCTCGCGGCGTTCCAGTCGCTGCGCGACGACCTGAAGCTCGATCTCGGCGATCTCGGCTTCGCCAAGCGCTTGTTCCGCGGCCGCGCCGCGGACGCCCCCGCGGCGTGAGGAGGTGGACATGACCCCGAAGATCGACAGCTTCGCGCGGGTGCTCGCCGAGCGTGCCGCGCTGCAGGGCGAGGAGGTCGCCTATCGCTACCTCGTCGACGGCGATGTCGACGGGCGCGTCGAGGTGTGGACGTGGCGGGATCTCGACGCGCACGCGCGGCGTGTCGGTGCCCGGCTGGCCGCTGACGGGCTGGAGGGCGAGCGCGTGCTGCTCCTCTTCGATCAGGGGCTGCCGTTCCTCGCCGCGTTCTTCGGCTGCCTGTACGCCGGCGCGATCGCGGTCCCGACGAGCACCCCGGACCCGACCCGACTCGACCGGACGTGCGCGCGGCTGGTACACGTCGCGACCGACTCGGGCGCGCGCGCGGTGCTGACGAACCAGCTGATCGCACAGCTCGCGGGTCCCCTCGCGGCGCTCGCGCCGAGCGTCGCGTCGCTCCCTTGGGTGGTGGTCGACGCGCCGCTGGCGGACGATCCGAGCTTCGCGCCGCGCGTGGCCGCCACCCACGACGTGGCGTTCCTCCAGTACACCTCGGGCTCGACGGGTGATCCGCGCGGCGTGATCGTCACGCAAACCTGCTCGCGAACATGGCGGCGATCTCCGGCGCGATCCAGGACGATCCGAGCCACGTCGTGAGCTGGCTGCCGATGTTCCACGACATGGGTCTGATCGGCGCCGTGCTGCACGCCGCCTACACCGGCGGCTCGTGCACGCTGCTCTCGCCGCTCGCGTTCCTGCAGCGTCCGGGCGCCTGGCTGCGCGCGATCTCGCGCTATCGCGCCACGGTGTCGGCCTCGCCGAACTTCGGCTACGAGCTCGCGGCGCGCAAGGTGCGTCCGGCCGAGCTCGCGGGGCTCGATCTGTCGGGGTGGCGCACCGCGCTCTCTGGCGCCGAGCCGGTGCGCGCCGAGACGTTCGCGCGCTTCCTCGAGCGGTTCGCGCCGTGCGGGCTCCGCGCCGACGCGCTCTTCCCCGCCTACGGGCTCGCGGAGGCCACGCTGCTCGTGACCGGCGGGGCGCGCGGCGGCCCGCCCCGCGTCGGCACGTTCGACGCGGGCGCCCTCGAGCGCGGTGTCGCCGTCGCGCAGCCCGACGGCCGCGCGATTGTCTCGTGCGGGCCCCCGTCCGGGGTCGAGATCGCGGTGGTGGCGGACGGTCGCGCCTGCTCGGAGGGCGCCGTCGGCGAGATCTGGCTGCGCGGGCCGGGCGTCACCGCAGGCTACTGGCGACGACCCGACGACACAGCGCGCGTGTTCGGGGCGCGGCTCGGGGACGGCGACCCGTGGATGCGCACCGGCGACCTCGGCTTCCTGCGCGACGGCGAGCTGTTCGTCACCGGGCGCGCGAAGGACCTGATCATCGTGCGTGGGGCGAACCACTACCCGAACGATGTCGAGCGGACGGTCGAGGACAGCCACCTGCGGTTGCGGCCCGGCTGCGCCGCCGCGTTCGGTGTGGAGGTCGCCGGCGAGGAGCGCGTCGTCGTCGCGGTCGAGGTCGACGAGCGCGGCGGCCCGGTCGACGCCGCGGCGATCACCACCGCGGTGCGCGCGGCCGTCCTCGCGATCCACGGGCTCGGGCTGCACGAGGTCGCGCTGCTGCGCGCGCGGACCCTGCCGAAGACCTCGAGCGGCAAGGTGCAGCGACGTGCGACGCGCGCCGCGTACCTCGCCGGCACCCTCGACCGCGTCGACCCCAACCCTCCTCTCGTGAGGACCCCATGACCCCGTCCGAAGACACGCTGTTCGACATCCTGCGGGACGCCGCCCTCGAGGCGGACGATCGCGAGCTGGGCACCCTGGAGCACGACACGCCGCTGGACGCGCTGGAGCTCGACTCGGTCGCGATGATGCAGGTCATCGCCCACTTCGAGGACCGCCTGGACTGCCGACTCCCGGCGCAGCAGTTCGCGCGTGCGCGGACCGTGGGCGAGTTCTTCGAGGTGATCCGGCGGGGGCTCGCGCTGCGAGGCGCGGAGCCCGTCTCGTGAGGCGTGTGCTCGTCACCGGCGCGTCGAGCGGGATCGGTGAGGGGCTCGCGCGCCACTACGCGCGGCCGGGCGCGGTCCTTGGGCTGGTGGCGCGGCGCGCGGATGCCCTCGAACACCTGGCGTCCGAGCTTCGCGAGGCGGGCGCCGAGGTGGAGGTCTACCCGGCGGACGTGCGCGACACCGACGCGATGCGGCAGATCGCGTTCCGGTTCGCGGCGCGAGCGGACGGGGTGGATCTGGTGGTCGCCTGCGCGGGGGGGAGCCCACGCGGCGCGGGCGTCCGGGACGGGGACGCGCATGAGGTCGCGCGCCTCGTCGCGCTGAACGTGGTTGGAGTGACGAACACGCTGATCCCGTTCGTGCCGCTGATGCTGCGGCAGCGCGCCGGCGTGCTGTGCGCCGTGGGGAGCTTCGCGGGGCACCGCGCGCTCCCGGGGCGCACCGCGTACTCGGCGACGAAGGCCGCGGTGCGTGTGTTCATGGACGGGCTGCGGATGGACCTGCACGGCACGGGCGTGCACGCGATGACGCTCTGCCCCGGCTACGTGCGCACGCCGCTCACCGCGGACGTCGCGCCGATGCCGTTCGCGCAGGAGCGAGACGCTGCGGTGGAAGGCATGGCGCGCGCCATCGCGCGCCGCGGCGGCACGGTGACCCTTCCTTGGCAGCTCCGGCTCCTGGCGGCGGTGTTCACGCGGTTGCCCGAGTGGCTGCTCCGGCGGCTGGCACCGCCGCCGCGGGCCACGTCGTCGGCGTGACGGCCGGGGTGTAGCAGCGGTGTAGTGGAGACGCCCTGGGCCTCGGGCGAGGTTGGAGACGTGGCCGGCGGACGAGGACCCGTCGTCGCGATCGGCCCCCAACCCACGCAGGAGGCAACATGAACCCCACCCGAACCCTGATGCGAAGCTGGAACCTCGGCGCGACCACACTCGGCGTCCTCGCGTTGGCGCTCGGGACGGCGTGCACCCCCGAGTCGTCGTCCGCGGCGCGCGGCACGGTGACCGACGAGGACGGCAGCGCGCAGATGTCCCGCCTGGCGGGGCAGGGCACGATCGAGGCGACCGAGCGCGTCCGCGCGAGCGCCATCGACGCGGATGGCGAGACGCGCGCCATCGGCGAGGGCGAGGTCGACGCGGACGGCCGCTTCGCGTTCGACGTGGAGCCCGATCACGGTCCCGTCGTGCTGCACGCGCTCGACTCGGACGGCGCGGTGGTCGCCGCCGCGCTGCTCGAGGCGACCGGCGAGGCGGGCGACGAGGTCACGTCGACGCCGATGGACGTCGAGAGCTCGGTCGAGGCCTATGTGTTCCTCGCCGCCGAGGCGCGCGGGGACGTGAGCCTGGCCGATCTGCGCGCGTGGATCGACGCCGGGATCGCGAGCGCGGTGCACGCGTCCGCGTCTGCGTCGGGCGAGGCCGAGACCGAGATCGAGGGGCTGGCCACGTCCGTTCTCGCCGCGCAGGAGACCGAGGCGAGGGCGTGGGCGGCGCTGGGGCTGTCCGCTGGGTACGAGGCGATGGCCGAGGGCGGGATCGCCGCGTCGCAGGCCCTCTCGGTGGCGCTCGACGCCGGTGAGGACGCCGAGGCGTCGCACGAGGCGTTCCTCGAGGCGCTGGCCGCGCTGCGCGCCGAGCACGGGCTCGATGAGGCCGCGCAGTCGGAGGTCGCCACCCAGGCGTCGATGGCCTTCCGGCTGACGCTCGGCGCGTCGGTGGACAGCGAGGAGGTCGTGTTCGCCGGCAGCCACGCCGCGGCGACGCTCGAAGCCCGCGCCACGACCACCGTGGTCGCTGCGATCGTCGGCGCGGCGGAGGTGAGCACCGAGGCGCGTGACACCGCGCTCGACGCGTGCGACGCGCTGACCGCCGAGGTCTCGGCGGCGGCGAGCCTGGAGGCGCTGATCGCGGCCTACGCCGACTACCAGGCGAGCCTGGTGGGCGAGTCCGAGGTCGAGGGCTCCGTGCTCGACCAGCTCCTCGTGCTGGACGCCTCGGCGGTGGTCGAGGTCGAGACGACGCTCGACGCGGCGGTCGAGGCCGCCGCCAGCCTCGGCGCGACGCTCGACGCTGGCGTGTCCGCGATGCATGCGTCGGGCGACGCGCTCGACCCCGAGGAGGTGGCCGCCCTCGTGATCGAGACCTGGGCGGCGTTCCGCGCCGAGGTCGACGCAGCCTTCGCCGAGTCCTCCGACCTGTCGCCCCACGTCTCTGCGGCCCTCGTGATCGAGGCCACCGGCAGCTTCCGCGGCGGTGACGGCGCGATCGACTGACGGCGGACACCGGGTCACCCCCCGGGCCCGGTGATGCCCCCCCATGACCTCGGTTATGGGGGGGCATGTTCGTGTTGGAGCTCCTCGACGAAGACGGCGGCGCGCTCGGGATGCACCCCGTGGGGGCGCGTCCAATCTATGTGGGGCGCTCGCCGCAGAACGACGTCGTCGTGCTCGAGTCCACGGTGTCAGCGCGGCACCTCGCGGTGTTTCTCCGCGGACGGCAGATCCACGTGGAGGATCTCGCCAGTCGGAACGGCACCTTCGTGGGAGACAACCGGGTCACGGGCTTCCAGGTGATCGGCGAGGGCGAGGTGTTCCGCGCGGGCACGCAGACGCTGCTGCGGGTGCGCGCGAGCGCGGCGGCGCCGGTCGCGCCGGGGCATGGCGTGCTCGTGCTCGAGGATGTCGACGCCGGCCTGCGGCTGCCGCTGCTCGGCGACCGCTTCCGCATCGGCTCGCGAGATCCGGTCGATCTGCACGTCCCCGAGGCGCCGCCCCTCGCCGCCACGCTCGTCGTCCACGACAACGGCGAGGTGTGGCTCGGTGTCGACGACGTGCTCGACGAGGTGGAGATCGACACACCGTTCGAGGTCGCGGGGCGGCGCTTCGTGGTGCGGCGCGTGGCCGAAAGGATCAGCGTGACGCGAGAGGTCGACACCACGGCCTACCCTTACACGCTGTCGGTCGCGCTCGACGCGCCGGGCCCGCTCGCGGTGCTCGACGATCCGGTGACGGGTGCGCGCTGTGCCCTGAGTGGCGAGACGCGCGCGATCCTGCTCTACGTGCTCGCGCGCGGTTGGCGCCGGGATCGCGACGCGGGGCTGCCGCCGGATCGCGCCGGCTGGTGCGACGACGACGAGGTGTCCGTGGGCATCTGGGGGCGCGGCGAGGGCGCGGCGAGCCGCCTGAACGTGCTGGTGTGCCGCGTCCGCAAGGATCTGCGCGAGGCGGGCTTCGATCCGTGGTGCGTCGAGAAGCGCCGCGGCGCGATGCGCGTGCGCGTCGCTGCGGTCACGCTGCCCGAGGGCTGATCCCGCTCACGTCGCCGTGGGTCGGCCGTCCCGGCCGACCATCGTCTGGCAGGTGAGCCGTGGGTCGGCCGTCCCGGCCGACCGTCGCAGGTGCGCGGCCGGCCGGGACG
>CAYQSE010000136.1:0-14950 GCA_964419905.1 uncultured Enterobacteriaceae bacterium | reverse complement strand
GATGTGTAGGATCGACAGGCGTCCCGCCCGCCCAGCAAGCGCAGTGATGGTCGTCTTGCTGATTACGCTGGTTCAATGGTCATTCCGGGCCTGCCCGCAGGACGGGCGGGCGAGACGCCCGCCCCACGTGATCTCGAGCCCCACTCGAGATGTGTAGGATCGACAGCCGTCCCGGCCGGCCTACTCCTCGTCGGAGTCGTCGACGGCCCGCGGCGTCTTCGGCGCCTCGCGACGCTGAGCTGCACGCAGCTTCGCGACGTCGAGCGGTGTCGTGTTTCGCTCCTCGGCCGGCTTGTCGGTGATGAACTCGGGCGGGATCACGTGCAGCAGCACGGTCGGCGCATCGGCGGCGTCCTCCTCGTCGATCGGCACCTCGGCGGTGGTGTCGTCGACCAGCCGGCGCGACCAGATGCGGTAGGTCTTGTAGACCCGCCCGCCGAGCTTCTCGAGCGCGCCGCGCATCCGGGTGTTGTCCTCGAGGATCAGCGACGCCTCGGCGCCACGGATCGGGCGCTTCGTCCCCTCCTCCCACGTCTTCACGTACAGCGGCGCACCCAGCGGCATGTGCTGGAACTTCTGCTTCACGCCGAGGATCCACACCCGGATCTGGTCGATGTGCTTGCGCCCGGTGAGGAAGTGCCACCAGCCGAACGGGAACAGGCCGCCGTTCATCTTCTTCGCGATCTGGTTGTAGTCCGGCAGCGTCAGCGCGACGGCGGCCGGCTCGTCGCCTACGAACGCGATCCACGCGAGATCCTCGTCGAGGATCTGCTTGACCCCGTTCGCCATGAACTCGAACTCCTCCTTCGACATGTGGGCGTGACCCCAGTTGTCGGCCCACGCGTCGTCGTAGATCTCGTGCACCAACTTCTTGTCGCGCTCGAAGTGTCGCTTGGACAGGCGCCGCATCGTCACTTCGGGGTTGCGGCTGAGGAAGCGGTCGGCGATCGCCTTGATGCGCGGAGGCACGCCCCCCTCGTTCTTGATCCAGTAGGCGTACCAGTCCTTCGACTTCTCCATCCCGATCGCGTCGTAGACACGCGGGTAGTACTCGCGGTTGTGCGGGTTCGCGACCGCAGGCGGGGTGTCGAAGCCGTCGATCAGGCAGCCGAACTCATGGTTCGTGTTGAAGTTGAACGGCCCGCGCGCCTCGGTCATGCCCCGCTCGCGCAGCCAGTCGCACGCCGCGTTCATCAGGCACAGGGCGATCTGCTCGTCGTCGATGAACTCGAAGAACCCGAAGAACCCGATGCCCGGCTCGATCTCCTGGTAGGCGTGATCGACCTGCGCGCTGATCGTGCCGACCGGCTTGCCGTCGCGCCACGCCATGAACAGCTGGATGTCGGCGTGCTGGTGGTAGGGGTTCTTCTTGGGGTCGAGGAACGCCTTGCGCTCGAAGACCAGCGGCGGCACCCACAGCGGATCACCCTCGTAGATCGGCCACCACGCCTTGACGAACTGTGCAGCGTCGCGCGGCAGCTCGACCGGCTTGATCTCGACTCGCGGCATCCCATCCTCCCTGCCCGGGGCGCGGCGAGGATAACCGCGCTGCGCGGCGATGGCTCACGGCCCGAGAAGCTGCGCACACAGCGGGTGGACCTCGGCGCCCAGCGCCGTGTACGTGCACGCGACCACGGACTCCTTGCCGGCGAGCGTCGGGCGCGCGGTGACGATGCGCATCGGAACGCCGCCATCCTTCACGTCCGCGGTCCAGCAGCGGGTGGACGCGCCGCCCACGGTGCACGCCGCCTCCTTGCCCGCCGACGCGCCGCCGACCTGTTCGTGCAGCGCGGCGATCGGGTCGGCACCCATCCCGTCGGCGGACAGCTCCGCCTTCGAGCCGAACACCAGCTCACCGTCGGCGCACACGACGTGCACGGCCTCGTCGAACACCCACTGCGCCTTGCAGCCGGGGATCACCTTGATCGTCTTGCCGAGCACGGTGGCGCGGCGCAGCTCCGTGGCGAGCGGCAGGTAGTCGACGCCGGACGGCAGCCCGCCGAGCAGCAGCGCCGCGACCAGCTCGGGGCACGCCGACACGCCGTCTGCGTCCGACGACGAGCACTCCATGAGATCCGTGGCCGCGTTGCCCGGCACGACCAGCCCGGTGCGGAGCACGCCGCCGTCGTTCTTCAGCGTGTACTGGGCCACCCGGCGCGACGCGCCGGCCATCGAGACCGTGGCCGGGTTCCAGGTGAGCTCGGCCTCGATCGCCTCGGCGACGAGCGCCATCTCGCCACGGAACGCCTCGATCCGGACCTCGACCGTGCCCTCGGCGCCGTAGCGCCGCGTCGCGAGCTGCGACGTGCCGCAGAAGAACGTGACCGTGGTGTTGTACGGGATGGCGCCGCGCTTGGTCTCGCAGGCCGCCAGCGGGTGGGTCTGCGCGTCGGCGACGGGCGCCGTCAGCAGGGCGAGCAGGGTGATCACTCGACGGTCACCGACTTGGCGAGGTTGCGGGGCTTGTCGATGTCGCGACCCAGCGCGAGGCCCGCCTTGTAGGCCAGGAGCTGGAGGGGCAACACGGTCACGAGCGGCGTAGCGTAGTACGGCACCCGAGGCACGGCGATGGCGATGTCGGCCAGCGCGGCGACCTCGTCGTCGCCCGCGGTGTGGATCACGATGAGGCGAGCGCCGCGCGCCTGGACCTCCTTCATGTTCGAGATCGCCTTGTCGCGCTGCTCGTCGTCGGGCGCGACCACGATCACCGGCGTGCCCTCCTCGAGCATCGCGATCGGGCCGTGCTTCATCTCGCCCGACGGGTACGCCTCGCACGGGACGTAGGCGACCTCCTTCAGCTTCAGCGCGCCCTCGAGCGCGACCGGGTAGCTGAACCCCCGCCCGAGGAAGAGCACGTAGCGCGCCTCGGTGACCTCACGGACGATCGCGTCGATGGGCCCGGGATTCTGGAGGTACTCGGCGACCCGGCTCGGCAGCGCGCGTAGCTCGCGCGCCATCTCCTGCCCCTCGCCGAGAGAGAGGTTCCGGGTGCGCGCCATCATCAGCGCGAACAGCAGCATCCCGGTGACCTGCGAGGTGAACGCCTTCGTGGACGCCACCGCGACCTCGGGCCCCGCATAGACGTAGGTGCCAGCGCTGCACTCCCGGGCGATCGTGCTGCCGACCACGTTGACCACGCCCAGGCACTGCCCGCCCTTGAGCTTGATCTCCTGCACCGCGCCGAGCGTGTCCGCCGTCTCGCCGGACTGCGAGATCGCGAAGAACAGCGTGTCGGGGCGGACGATGGGGCGACGGTGGCGGTATTCGCTCGCGACCTCGGCGCGCGCCGGCACGCGGGCCAGCGCCTCGAGCGCCATCGAGCCGACGAGCCCCGCGTGGTAGGCCGTGCCGCACGCGACGCTGATCACGCTGTTGACGAGCAACATGTCGCGCGGCGTGAGGTTGAGCCCCCCGAGGCGTGCGTTGCCCTCTTCCTCGTGCAGACGCCCGCGCAGGCAGCGCTCGATCGACTCGGGCTGCTCGTGGATCTCCTTGAGCATGAAGTGCGGGAAGCCGCGGCGGTCGGCGACGTCGTAGTCGCCGCTCAGCACCTCCACCTCGGTGTTCACCGCGGTGCCGTCGAGCCTGCGCACGTCGACGTCGTCGCGCGACACCAGCGCGATCTCGCGGTCCTGGAGGTAGACGACCCGGCGCGTGTGCGCGACGACCGGCTGCGGATCCGAGCCGATCACCGTCTCGTGCTCGCCGAGCCCGATGACCAGCGGCGAGCCGTTGCGCGCGGCCACGATGCAGTCCGGGTGGTCCGCGAACAGCACCGCGATGCCGTAGCTCCCCCGCACCTCGCGCAGCGCGCTCGCGACCGCCTCGAGCGGATCGCCGCGGTAGTAGTAGCGGATCAGGTGGGGCAGCACCTCGGTGTCGGTCTCGGAGCGAAAGACCACACCCTCCTTCTCGAGCTGGGCCTTGAGCACGCCGTAGTTCTCGATGATGCCGTTGTGGACCACCGCGATGCGGCCCGTGCCGTCGAGGTGCGGGTGCGCATTGGCCTCGGTGATCCCGCCGTGGGTGGCCCAGCGGGTGTGCGCGATGCCGACGGACGCCTCGGGCGCGTCTTTCAGCGCCTCCTCGAGCTGCTTGACCCGCCCGACGCGGCGCCGAGACCACAGCGCGCCGTCGCGGTACAGCACGACCCCCGCGGAGTCGTAGCCGCGGTACTCGAGTCGGTGCAGCCCATCCATCAGGCGCGGCAGGGCGGGCTTGACGCCGATGTAGCCGAAGATTCCGCACATGCTGTGAAGTGCTCCTCGCGCGTGGGGGCCCCGGAGGAGACCCGCCGCGCGCGCTCAGGGTTCCAAGGTCGCTCGGATCTCTCGCGTCAACGTGGGACCGTCGCCGGGTCCGTAGCCCTCGTGGAAGTGTCGGACCACGCCGTCCCGGTCGACCACCCAGGTGCTCGGGAGCGCGCGGACACGCCACAGCGGGCCCAGCGCCGGGGCGTGGCGCACGACGAGCCCGTCGAGGTCGACCTGCTCGACGAAGCGCTCGAAGTCGCGCGGTCGATCGTCCAGCGAGACCGCGAGGAAGTCGATCGGGTCGTCCGCGTGGGCGCGCGCAAGCTGCGCGAGCTCGGGCAGCTCGAGCTTGCACGGGCCGCACCACGACGCCCAGAACGCGATCACGACCGCGCGCCCCGCGACGCTCGGGCGATCCAGCGCTGCTGCGACCGCCGCCAGGGCCGGCTCGGGCGCGGGCGCACCGATACGCGGGCCGCGCGATGTGGCGGTCTCGGCGCGCTTGGGCGGTGGCTCGACGCCGAGCTGAGGCGCGAGGTGTGCCGCGAGCGCATCTGCGGCGGGCAGTGGATCGGCCAGCCCCGCCCAGGTGGCCGCGATGTAGGGGTCGACGGCGCCGCCGAGCAGGCGCGCGGTGACGAACGCGGTGAACGCGGCGTCGTGGTGGCCGAGCGCCGCTTGCAGGTTGCCCACGAGCGTCCACGCGTCGATGGAGGGCTCGATCAGCGCCGCGGCGGCCGCGGCGGCCAGCCCCTCGTCGGGACGGTCGACCGCTGCGAGCGCGGTGGCGTGCAGCAGCAGCACCGCCGCCGTCTCGGCGCGCCACCCACGCAGGTTGACCCGGCCCGCGTCGCTGATGGGCGGAGTCGCCGCGAGCACGCGCGCCTGCTCTGCGACCGCGAGCGCCTCCTTGGGTCGGTTCATCCGCAGCAGTTGCTCGGCGTGCGCGAGCGCGAGCGGCACGCTGTCGTGGCGCGCACGCGCCGCCTCGAACACGCCGAGCGCCTCTTGCACCCGCCCCATGTCCCGCAGGGCGCGGGTGACCCGCAGCGCGAGATCGCCGATCTCCTCGGGCGAGCCGTCGGGCAGGGCCGGGCCGCGCTGCATCGCGAGCGCGCGGGCGGTGCCGGCGCGCATCGGGGCGCCCCACGGCCCACGGGGCGGCACGCCGGGCTCGCCCACCCTCGCGAGCGCGGCGGCCGCGCGCTCGACGCCTGCGCGCTCCCCGGCCCGGATCAAGACGCGCCGCGCGCGATACAGCGCGACCGGATCGACCTCGGTGGCGACCAGGCGCTCGGCGGCCTTCACCGCAGCGGCGCGCGGCTTGTTCAGCGCAGCGCTGCCCGCACCGTCGAACAGTGGCAGCAGCAGATCGGGGCGGCTCGGGTGCGCCGCGGCGAGCGAGCGCGCCACGGCGGCGGCCTCGCGGTGCCGCTCGAGCCCCACGAGCGCGGCGAGCGCGAGCACCCGGCCGGCCACGCTGTCGTCGCCCTCGACCAGCGGCAGCGCGACCTCCGGCGCGCCGCGCGCGAGGGCCTCTTCCGCCGAGATCCGCAGGCCGCGCGCCGCGTCCGTGGCATGCAGGGCGAGCGCCTCGGCCTCGACGGCGCCCAGCGCGCCCGCTCCGCCGACCTCCAGCGCCTCGCGATAGAGCCGCCGCGCGTCGTCGTCCTCGGGATCCTCGCGCAGCGCGCGCCGCAGCGTGTCGATGGCTCCCGCGGCGTCGCCCTGCTCCAGCGCGACCTGCGCGCGCTCGACGTCGAGCGGCGCGGCCGGCGCCGTCGCGACGAACAGCGCCAGCAGCGTCGCGATCACCGTCCGCCTGCCCGCGCGACGATCGAGCGGTTCACGGACGCCGGGACGAAGCGCGACACATCCCCGCCGTTCGTCGCGATCTCCTTGACCAGCGACGACGACACGAAGATGTTCTTCGGCTCGGTGAGCAAGAACAGCGTCTCGAGGCCCGAGAGATCGCGGTTCGCCAGCCCGTTTCGGAACTCGAGCTCGAAGTCGGACAGCGCGCGCAGCCCGCGCAGGATCACGCTCGCGCCGTGCTCGCGCGCGGCGTTGATCATCAGGCCCGAGAACGCGACGACCCGCATGTTGGGCAGATCCCCGCAGCACTCGGCGACCATCGTCTCGCGCTCCGCGAGGTCGAACCAGTACGACTTCTTCTCGGGGTTGAACCCGATCGCGACGACGATCTCGTCGAAGAGCGCGGCGCCTCGACGGATCACGTCGACGTGGCCGTTGGTGATCGGGTCGAACGAGCCGGGATAGATCGCGACGCGGCGCATGGGCGACTCCTCGAGGCGGAGCCTCCCCCTACCCCGCGACGCCTCTTCGCGCCGATCGACAGGCTCCTCCCAGCTCGCGGAGCGAGCGGCGCCCGTGCCCGTGCCCCTGCCCGGCAAGCTGTGGATCGCCCGGCGAGCGGAGCGGCTGGCGACCCACGCCCCAGTCCTTCCAGCGCCCCGAACGGGCACGGGCACGGGCACGGTCATGGGCAGGGGGGAGCACCGCGCGCTGCGCGCGACGGGCTCCTACGGCTGGAAGCCCACGGGCGGCGACGGCGCGTCGCGCGGCAACGGCGGCGCCTCGGGCTCGGGCGTCGCGGGCTGCTCCGGCGCCTCGATCTGTGCGTTGCGCGCGTCGGTGGGGCCGAACGCGTCGCGCCACGCCTGCACCTGCGCGCTCGCGACGGGATCGACCCGCACGAAGCGCGTCATCGCATCCGCAGACGCCGCGCCGAGCGCGATGGCCGCCGACGCGAGCAGCAGCCGGGCGTCCGGCAGCGTCGGGCGCCCGCCGAGCGCGTTCTCGAGCCGCCGTGACAGCCAGGTCAGCCCGTAGGCGCAGTCGTGTGCCTCGAGGTGCAGCGAGACGGGCCCGAGCTCCATGCCGAGCGTGTCGCCGACGCCGAGCTCGCGTCCGCGCACCCGCAAGCGCCCGTCGACCACTCGCAGCAGGAGATCCGCGCCGGGGAAGCGGATCGCCGCGTCAGGCGACTCACCGAGGCGCAACCCATCCACGATCGGGAGCAGTCGTTGCTCGACGACGATCCCGTGCAGCCTGACGCTGACGTAGAGGTGGGTCACCCTCACTCCTGCAGCGGCGAGTCACTTCCGTAGTACCGGGTCAAGATGGCATGGAACCGACGGGACTGTCGCAACTTCTCGAACGAGGGGTCGAGGCGGATGTCCTGGCGGAACTCGATGTGGTGGAGCGTGTCGAGCGCGCTCATGCCCTGCAGCGCGAGGTCGAGGTGGCGGTACGCGGCCTCTTCGTCACCCAGCTCGGCATGGACCTTCGCGCGATGAAGGTGCGCGTAGGGGTCGTCGGGGTCCATCGCGTCCATGCGCTCGAGGATGCGCAGCGCCTCGTTGAACCGCCCCTGGTGCGCGAGGCAGACCGCGAGGTTGTTCAGCGCGGTGAAGTCGTCGGGCCGCAGCGCCAACGCGACGCGGTACAGGCCCTCCTCCTTCGTGTACTGCCCCAGGCGCTTGTAGATCAGCGCCTTGTTGTTGTAGCCGGCCGAGTCGTCCGGGTAGAGGCTGATGAACTTGTCGTAGGTCTTCTCGGCCGCCGCGTAGTCCTCTGCCAGGTACTGGTAGTAGGACAGGATGGACAGGGCCGCCGGATCGTTCGGGTCGATGCGCAGCCGCGACTTCGCCGCGTGCAGCATCACCTCGATCTCCTGCTTCTCGTGCGCGACGTCGGTGGTGTCGTACCAGTCCTGGATGCCCCAGCCGCGGTGCTCTTCGGCGGGCGGCTCCGCGCTCGGGTCGTCCTCGGTGCCCTCGGCGTCGACGTCGGCTGTGGCGTCGCTCGCCTCGGCGCCCTCCGGGAGCTGGATCGGGGTGCCCTGGCCGTTGTCGAGCACGAGCGGCAGCAGCGGCTCGTCCTGCCGAGACGCCTCCTCGGGCGCGGGAAGATCCTCCGGGGCTGGGGTGCGGATCGGCTCGGGCGCGACGTCCTCGGCGCCCCCCATCGCGGTGACCGGCCCGTCGGCGCCGGCGGGCATGTAGAAGGAGTCGTTCGGCTTCTCCGACGTGTCGCGCTTCTCCTTCTCGATGCTGCCGTCGTCCTCACCGGCGTAGTCCTCGCGGAGCAGGCGGGCGAGGTACTCGGCGCTGACGTTGCCCATGCCGGTGCCCTCGGCTTGGACCACCTGCGGGCAGAACAGTCCGAACCACGGGCACATGTTCTGCGCGACGATCGTGCCTTGCATCGAGAACAGCGTGGCCGCGAACACGACCGCGAACCACGCGAGGCTCCCCCACCACTGGACATCTTCGGTGCGGCGCAGCGCGTAGCGGGCGACCAGGCGGAGCTCGACCTGGACCGGGCCTGCGTCGAGGGTCAGCGCCTCGCCGCGCTCGAGCGGATGCTCGCGACCCGCATGATCGACCACCACCGCGCGGCGCGCGCCCACCCACCGCACCCGCGCCAGATAGGGCCACCCCTCGGGGACCGGGACCGCGATCGCCGCGCTGTTCCCGATCTGCACCGCGCCGCCGCGCGCGACGAACGCCTCCTGGACCACGTCGCCGAAGAACGACGCGGTGACGAGGAGCTCGGTGCGCCCGCGTCGCTCCGCGGCGTCGGGCGCCGAGGAGGCAGGCTCGTTCGCGGTGGGGTCGCGGTGAAGGGTCACGGGGTGGTGGTGCTCTCGACGATCAGGGTGCCCACCGCGAGGCCGGGGGGCAAAGGGCGCGCGAGGGAACCGACAACCCGTGACACGCACGGGTTCCGTCCCTCCCTCATCATCGCACGCCGACGAGCGAGCTGCCCGGGTTCGTCAGGGCGCCTGGCGCGTCGCTGCGGACGACCGAGACGAGCCCCTCCAGCTCGGCGTGCGCCGCGGCGAGCGCGTTCGCGTCGCGGGACTCCAGCGTCAGGATCACGCGGTGCTCACCTTCGCCAAAGCGTGGGTAAGAGCCGATGTCGACCCCCGGATGCCGCCCAGCCAGGGCAGTCAGGCGCTCGGCGATCGCCGTCTCGTGCTCGTCGGTGTACACCCGCGCGACGCAGACCTGCTCGCCCGCGAAGTAGTGCGCGACGTGCTCGAACTTCTCGCGGAGCAGCTTCGGGACACCCGGAAAGATCCACACGTTGCGCACGACCACGACCGGGTAGCGCAGGCCCCCGTGGTCCACGAGCACGGCGCCCTCGGGGATCGTCGCCATGCGCAGGTTCGCGTCGTTCTCAGGCAGATCGAAGCGCCGCAGGAGGGCGACCAGCTCTTCGCGTCGCGTCATCGGCAGGTCGAACGCGGCGCCGATGGACTCCAACGTCACGTCGTCGTGCGTCGGCCCCACGCCGCCCGAGGTGAGCACGAAGTCTGCCGCCGCGGCACAGCGCGCCACCTCGTCCGCGATCTCGCCGATCACGTCGCGCACCACAGCGATCCGCACGAGGTCGCAGCCCAGCGTGCGCAGACGGTCGACGAGGTAGGGGCCGTTCTCGTCACGGAACTTGCCGGTGAGGAGCTCGTTGCCGATGACGACGATCGCGGCGGTCGGGGGCCGTCTCACGGGTTCTCCAGCGCAGACACCTGGATGTCTACCCCGAGCGCGGCGAATCGGCCGCGAACAAGCTCGGCTGTGCGTCGTCGTCGGCCAGCAGGGCCAGCGTGCGCGTCGCGAGCGTGGAGAGCCCGACGCCCTCGGGCGCGCGCGGATCGACCCATCGCAGCGCCTGGTACCCCTCGCCCGGCCTCGGCGTGCCGAGGCCCGGGTCGTTCACCTCGAACACCTCGAGCGTGAGCCGCCGATGCGTGAACACGTGCACCACGGCGCCCAGCGGGCGCGAGATCACGACATCGAGACCGGCGCGCGCGGCGAACGCCCGACGCAGCGCCGCGCGGGCGTCGTCGTCCGAGGCGATCTCCGCCCCGACCGGCTCCCAGAGGCCGCCGAGCAGGCCCTCGGTGGGCCGTTGCCCGAGGAGCACGCGACCGTCACGCCGGAGCAGGCCCGCGACGCCACGCATCGGCGTGGGGGCCTTCGCCGGCGCCTTGCGCGGGAGCTCGCCCTGGACGCCCTGGGCGCGCGCCACGCACGCGTCGGCCCATGGACACACGCTGCATGACGGGCTGCGGGGGGTGCACACGAGCGCGCCCAGCTCCATCAGGCCCTGGTTCAGCGCGCTCGGATCGGCGCACGCGACGAGGGCTGCCGCCCGCTCCCACAGCGCGCGCCGCCCCGCGGCGCTCCGCGGATCCTCCTGGCGACCGTCGACGCGCGACAGCACGCGCTCGACGTTGCCGTCGACGAGCGGCGCGGGGCGTCCGAAGGCGATCGAGGCGATGGCGCCCGCCGTGTACGGGCCCACCCCGGGCAGCGCGCGCAGCGCGTCGGGATCCGACGGCAGCCCGCCGGCGGCGTGCGCGACACGCGCCGCGCGGTGCAGGTTGCGCGCGCGGTTGTAGTAGCCGAGCCCCGCCCACTCCTGGAGCACCTCGTCCTCCTCTGCGGCGGCGAGGTCGGCCAGCGTGGGCCAGCGCGCCACGAAGCGAAGGAAGCGGTCGATCACCGTGTCCACGCGGGTCTGCTGGAGCATCAGCTCCGAGAGGAGGACGCGATACGGGCTCGGATCGTCGCGCCACGGCAGCGCGCGGGCGTGCTGCCGAAACCAGTCGACGAGCCGCGTCGCGAGGACCTCCGCCGCGCCGTGTGGGGGGCCAGCAACAGACACCCGTTCCTCCGTTCCACCGTGAAGTCCGACGGCGGGACGCTTCGGGTGTATCCTGTCCTCGGTCGCGCGATGGAGTCGGCATCCGACAGGGCTTCCCCAATGCAAGGTGAGGGCCGAGCGGTCGGGCGCTACCACCTCGTGGAGCGGCTCGCGGTCGGCGGCATGGCCGAGATCTTCCTCGCGTGCGAGAAGGGCGCGCACGGCTTCGAGCGCCTGGTGGTGATCAAGAAGATGTTGCCCTCGCTCGCCGAGGACGCGTCGTTCGTGGCGATGTTCCTGCAGGAGGCGCGCACCCAGGCCCAGGTGAACCACCCGAACGTCGTGCACATCCACGAGCTCGGTGAGGCGGGCGGACTGCCGTACATGGTGATGGAGTACGTGCCGGGCTCGACGCTGCGGCAGCTGCTCCAGGCTGCGATCGCGGCGAACGTCGAGCTCCCCGTCAGCGTCGCCCTCGACTTGCTCATGCAGGCGTGCGCCGGCGCGCACGCGATCCACGAGCTGCGCGACCCGTCCGGTGCCGAGCTTCACCTCGTGCACCGCGATCTGACGCCGCACAACCTGATGGTGACCGACGACGGGTTCCTCAAGGTGCTCGACTTCGGGATCGTGAAGGCGCGCGGCGACGACGAGATGCGAACCCGCACGGGCGTGCTCAAGGGCAAGATCGCGTACATGTCGCCCGAGCAGTGCCTGCAGGAGGACCTCGACCGGCGCAGTGACCTGTTCACGCTCGGCAACGTGGGCTGGGAGCTGCTGAGTCGGGACAAGCTGTTCAAGGCCGCGAACGAGGTCGGGGTGATGCAGGCGATCATCACCGGAAACGTCCGCGATCTGCGCGCCGAGCGCCCCGACCTCCCCGATCCGGTCGTGCACGCGCTCGAGCGCGCGCTCGCCACCGCGCGCGACAGCCGGTACGACACCGCAGACGCGATGCGGCGGGCGATCCAGGCAGCCGCCGAGGTCTCGGGCATCCCGATCAGCCGCGACCGCACCGCGGCGTTCGTCCGCGCGCTGCTCGGCGACCGGCACGCATCGCGCAAGCGCGCCGTCGAGGACGCGCTCGAGAAGACGCTCGTCACGCTCTCGCCGATGCGGCCGCCCGACGCCTCGTCGCTCACCGCGGTCACCTCGGCCACCCGGGTCGGGCTGGCCGGCGTGTTCGGCGCCATGGTGCTCGGGCTGGCCGGCGGCGCGTTCGTGCTCGCGGGGCTCGCGCTGATCGTGGCCGGGTTGGTCAATCCCGAGGGGCTGGGCCTCTCGTCGGGCGATCCGGTCGACGACTACATCCCGCCCCAAGGCGTCTCGGTCACCCTGCTGATGGCCCCGACGCTCGAGCGCGAGGTGCTGCTGGCCGAGTGGGAGCCGCTGCGTCGACACCTCGAGGTGGGGCTCGGTCGCCCACTCCGCCTCGAGGTCGCCGACAGCTACGGCGACGCCTCGGAGCGGCTGCTTCGCGGCGAGGTGGCGTTCGCGATGCTGCCGCCCAACATCCTGCTCAAGACCCTCGACGCCGATCCCTCCGGCGTGCGCGCGCTCGCGACGAAGATCTACGACGGGAGCAGCACCTTCGAGGGCATGCTGCTCGTCGGCGGGGCGAGCAGCGCGGGCCGCATCGAGCAGCTCGCGGGCGGCACGATCTGCTACTCCGACCGCGACTCGACCACCGGCTACGTGTTCCCACGCCTGTGGATTCGCGAAGCGGGGCTCGATCCCGATCGCGACTTCACCGCCCACTTCAGCGGCAACCACACCCAGGTGCTCCGCGACCTGCTCGCTGGCGTGTGCGACGTGGGCGGCACCTACACCGGCAACTACGCCGCCGCGTCGTCCGCGGACATCCCGGTGGCCCAGCTCCGCATCCTCGCGATCACCGGGCGGTCCCCGCACGACGCGATCGCCGCGGGCCCCTCCGCGAGCGACGCCGACGAGCAGCGGCTCCTCAAGGCGCTGCTCGGGTTCGATCCGAAGGTCCAACTGGGGCGCTCGCGCCTGGGCGAGCGCGAGCAGATCACGGGCTTCAGTCGGGCCGACGAAGAAGCCTTCGGCATGCTACGGGAAGCCATACGCGCAGAGACGGTCTCGACGCGCCCCTGAGGAGCCCGATGTCCGCTGAACGCGCCGAAGCCACACCGCGCTGGCACGCCCTGGAGGCGTCCGATGTGGCCGCGCGCCTCTCGGCCGACCTGACGGCGGGGCTCTCCACACAGGTGGCGGCGGCGCAGCGGGCCGAGGTCGGCCCCAACGCGCTCGTCGAGGCGCGTCGACGGCATCCGGTGTTCATGCTGCTCTCGCAGTTCACCGACTTCATGATCCTCGTGCTGATCGCCGCCGCGGTGATCTCCGGGTTCCTGGGCGAGCCCGCGGACACGATCGCCATCGTGGTGATCGTGTTCCTCAACGGCGTCGTCGGCTTCGTGCAGGAGTACCGCGCAGAGCGGGCGATGGCGGCCCTGCGGAAGATGACCAGCCCACAGGCCCGCGTGTTTCGCGACGGTCGCGCGCTGACCCTCGACGCCCACGAGCTGGTGCCGGGCGATCTCGTGGAGATCGAGGCGGGAAACGTCGTGCCGGCCGACCTGCGGCTGGTCGAGCTCTCGGCCCTCAAGATCGACGAGTCGACCTTGACCGGAGAGTCCCAGGCGGTCGACAAGCAGATCGCGTTGGTCGACGGCGCCGATCTTCCCCTCGGCGACCGCCTGAACCTGGCCTACAAGGGCACGATCGTCACTTACGGGCGTGCGCGCGGGCTGGTGGTCGCGACCGGCATGCGCACCGAGCTCGGGCGTATCGCTGCGCTGCTCGCTGGCGAGTCCGGCAAGACCCCACTGCAGAAGCGCCTCGCGCGGTTTGGACAGGTGCTGGCCATCGCCGTGCTCGTCATCTGCGCGATCGTGTTCGTCGCGGGGTACCTGCGCGGGGAGCCGCCCCTGTTGATGCTGCTCACCGCGATCAGCCTCGCGGTCGCCGCGATCCCCGAGGCGCTGCCCGCGGTCGCCACCGTCTCGCTCGCGATGGGTGCGGCGCGGATGGTGAAGCACAACGCGCTGATCCGCCGCCTGCCCGCCGTGGAGACGCTCGGCTCGGTCACGTTCATCTGCTCGGACAAGACGGGCACGCTGACCCAGAACCAGATGCACGTGGACGCGGTGATCGCGGACGGTGCGCGGCGAGACGGGCTGGGCGACGTGGCGGATTCGCCGTGGCGAGAGCTCGGGCTCGCGATGGCGCTGTGCAACGACGCGACGGTCGATCAAGACGACGCGCTGACCGGGGATCCGACCGAGACGGCGCTGCTCGCCGCCGCGCAGGCGGCGGGCCTCGACCACCTGGCGCTCAACGGCGACTGGCCCCGCTTGGCAGAGCTCCCGTTCGACGCCGCGCGCGCGCGGATGAGCACCCTGCATCGCGACGGCGAGGGCGTGGTGATGTGGGTCAAGGGCGCGCCAGAGTCCGTGCTGCCCCAGTGCGTCGACCAGCGTCTCGGCGGCGGGAAGCAGGCGCTCGACGTCGACGCCCTCCTCGCCGAGGCCGAACAGCTCGCGGCGGACGGGCTCCGCGTGCTGGTGTTCGCCGAGCGGCGGCTGCCGGGCGTACCCGACGCGCTCGACGCCGACACGCTGGAGTCCGAGCTCACGCTGCTGGGCATGGCGGGCCTGATCGACCCCCCCCGCCCCGAGGCCGCGCAGTCGGTCGCCGCCTGCAAGGGGGCCGGCATCGTCCCGGTCATGATCACCGGGGACCACCCCGCCACCGCCCGCGCCATCGCGCACCGGCTGGGCATCCTCGACGAAGGCGGTGTGGTGCTCACCGGCGCCGACCTCGCGCGGCTCACACCCGAGGCGCTCGAGGCGGAGGTCGAGTCGGTGCGCGTGTACGCGCGGATCAACCCGGAGCAGAAGATCGCCATCGTGCAGGCGCTGCAGCGCCGCGGCGAGTTCGTCGCGATGACCGGCGACGGCGTGAACGACGCGCCCGCGCTGAAGATGGCCGACATC
>CAYQSE010000135.1:0-15080 GCA_964419905.1 uncultured Enterobacteriaceae bacterium | reverse complement strand
ACAGATCGCCGATCTCGTCGAGGAAGAGCGTGCCGCCGTGCGCCAGCTCGAAGCGACCCTTCCGCTCGCGGTGTGCGCCAGTGAACGCGCCACGCTCGTGCCCGAACAGCTCGGACTCGATGAGCGTCTCGGGCAGCGCGGCGCAGTTCACCGTGACGAACGCCCCACGCGCTCGCGCGCTGTGCTGGTGAATCGCTGCGGCGACGAGCTCCTTGCCGGTGCCGCTCTCGCCACGGAGCAGGACGGTGGTGGGGCCGGGGGCGACCTGGGCGACCAGGTCGAACACGCCTTGCATGGCCTTCGAGCGTCCGATCAGGTTCGCGGGTCGGAACTGGCCGGGCTCGGCCGTGCCCTCACGGCGATCCCTGCCCTCGACCGCCTCGCGCGCGGCGGGCGCGAGCAGCGCGGCGACGACGGCGAGCAGACGGGCGTCGGCGTGCAGATCTGCGCGGCTCGACACCGGGCGATACGCCGAGAGCGTGCCGATGGGTCGCCCCGCTGCGAGCACGGGCACGCACACGAACGAGCGATCGCCAGCGGCGAGCGCGCCGGTGCGATCGACGAACCGGGGCGCCGCGGCGATGCGCTCGACGACCGCGGGCGCGCCATTGCTCACCACCTCGCCGGTCACGCCCTCTCCGATCGCGTACACGCCGCGGCGGATCTCGCTCGGGGTGAGCCCGTGCGCGGCCTCGATTCGCAGGGCGGTGTGCGCGGCGTCGAGCAGCGTCAGCGTCGGGCGCTCCAGGCGCAGCCACTCGGCGAGCCCGCGCAGCACCGGCCCGAGCACCTCGTCGAGCGGGTCGCTCGCCGCAGTCAGGCGGGCGACACGCTCGAGCGCGGCGATCTCCTCCTCGGCGGTCGGACGGGGAATCGCGGGCAAGCGGTACCTCCGGGGGATCCTACCGGAATGTAGGAGTTGATCCGAGGTGACGCAACCCGAGGGGCGCGATCAGGGGCACCACGAGCGATCGCCGGACGCGATGGCCTTGCACTGGGCCGAGTCGCACCACGAGCGGTCCTTGGAGGCGACACCCTTGCAGTCGTTGGTGTCGCACCAGGTGCGGTCGCCCGACGCCCAGCCCTTGCACAGGCTGGTCTGACACCAGGAGCGGTCCTTGGCGGCGACGCCCTTGCAGTCGTTGGAGTCGCACCAGGATCGGTCGCCGGACGCGATGCCCTTGCAGTCGTTGGTGTCGCACCAGGATCGGTCGCCGGACGCGATGCCCTTGCAGTCGCCGCTGGACAGCTTGGCGATCCAGTCGCCACCCCAGCCAGACATCACGGCCGCCTCGATCGGCGCGACGTCGAGATCGACCCCGGAGCGGGCGCCGAGGCCCGGCGCGAACGCGACCGCCGAGGCGAACGCGGCCGTGCCGGGCGCCTCGTGTGACACGGGCTCACGCGGCGTGAACACCGTGAGCAGGGCCATCGCGCCGAGAACGACGGTGGCCCCGATGAGGGGGGCGAGCCTGGAGTGCATCATCGGATTGCTTCCATCTGCGAGCCTAACACGGCGTGCCCTGGGCTGCGGAGCGGCTCAGCCGACGCCGACGAGCGTGGCGAGGAGCCACGCGACCAGACCCGCGGCGAGCGGGATGGCGAAGTTGTCGTCGACGCGGCGGACCAGCAGCTCGGCGAGCGCGCCGGCGGTCGCGGCGCAGGCGGCGATCAGCGCCGCGTGCACCGGGAGCAGGCCCTGTAGGAACGCCAGCGCGGCGAACGCGGCGAGCGTGCCGGCGACGACGAACGCGAGGCTCCCCTCGAGCGTGCGCCCGTGCAGCAGCTTGACCCGGCCCCAGCGCCGCCCCACCAGCGCGGCCATCGGATCGCCGAGGCCGAGCACGGCCACCGCGGCGTAGATCGCGGGAAGTGAAGCGGTCAACGAGAGCGCGGCCAGCGCGGTGACGTACCAGGTGGCGGAGTTGACCCGGTGCCGCTCGTGGGGGTGCGAGGTGGGCCCGAACGCCGCCATCAGCACCTCGTTCCATCGCGGGTTGAAGCGCCGCGTCACCTCGAAGGTCCAGCCGAGGGCCGCGAACGTGAACGCGGTCAGGCGCATCGCGGTCGGCGTGGTCAGCACCGCGTACACGAGCCCGAGCACGAGCAACCCGGTGGCCACGTGCAGCGCGCTTCGCGCGTAGTTGGTCGGGCGCAGGCTGGGCACGTGGATGTCCCACTCGCGCAGGCTCGCGGCGAAGGCTTCGTAGGCGGCTTGGAGCTCGCTGCGCAGCCGCATCCACTGGGCGCGCAGGTCCGACTGCACGTCTTCGGCGGACGGGGCGCCGTCGCGCACCACGCGCTGGAGCTCGATCAGGCGGGCGCGCACCGTCTCGCCGGTCGTCCACGTGTGGTCGAGCAGCCCGGTGACCCGCGCCTCGATCGCGGCGAGGTTGCGACGCGCGGAGGCGTCGACGTCGTCGCGCCAGCGTGCGGGATCGATCTCGCGCAGGAACGTGTACAGCTCCAGCGCCAGATCGCGACTGTCGAGGGCGAGGTGGTTCGTCATCGGCTCGGCTCGAAGGAGGTGTTGGGGTAGGCGTCGGGCTGGGGGCCGGGGCCCTCGCCGCGCAGCGCCTGGTCGAAGAAGGTCGTCGCGTAGTGTCGCACGATGGGCAGCGAGTCCTCGAGCGGCAGGAACGCTTCGGTGCACTCCGGGCGGGTGCGCGCCGGGCGCACGCCGGGGCAGCCGTCCGTGCCCAGCGCGACGAGCTGCCCGAGGAACAGCTCGTTGATGTCGTCGCGGTCGGACAGGTAGGTGTCGGCGAATGTGCCCAGCTCCAGCGCGCACAGGTCCGAGAACGCGAGGTGACCGGCACCCTCGACCGCCAGCAGATCGCCGCTGCCGGTGGCGTGCTGCTCGGTCAGGGCGTCGTAGCGGATCGTCTGATCGCACGTGCCGGCGAGCCGCAGTGCGGGCACGTCGCGCGTGATCGGGGCGCCCGAGGCCATCGGGAGCAGCGCGGTGATGCGCGCCTCGACGTTGCCGACGCTCGCGGTGGTGCTGCCGCCCGCAGAGTGTCCGGACAGTCCGATGGTCGAGACGTCGAGGCGCCCCTCGAACGGGCCGCGCTGCGCGTCGTTGAGGGTGTCGACCAGCTCGAGCAGCGCCTCGATGTCGTCCACGGCCGGATCGTCACCGCCGAAGGCGAGGTTGCAGCCCTCGAGCGGTGGAGAGAACAGGCACGGCAGCAGGTCGGGCATCGACCGCCCGGCGTGGTCGGTCGAGAGCACGACGTAGCCCCGCGACGCGAGGTGGGTCGTGAAGTCGGGCGACTGCGTGCGGGTGCCGCCGAAGCCATGGGAGAACAGGACGATCGGGAACGGCGCGTCGGTGCGGCGGACCTCGGCATTCCGCACCGCCACGGTGGGGAGGGTCGGGAGCTCGAAGTCGCCCAGCGCCTCGGCGACCCCGGGCGGCACGAAGTCGCGGAAGTCGATGGACTCGGTAGCGGCGTCGCGCGCGGACTCCGCCGCCGGGTACCACACCTCGACGTGCAGGTCGCCGTGGACCTCGGTGCGCACGCCGACCGGCGCGCCGGTGACCGCCGGATCAGTCGGCAGATCGAGCGGCTCGATCGGGGCGCAGGCGGCGAGGGCGACGAGCAGGGCGGTGCGGTTCGTCATGCGCGCCCTCTATCTCGTCGCGCGGCGGCTGCCTCGCGGTCGGACGTGCAACCGATCCGCTCGGCTCAGGCGCCGCGCTCCAGCTCGTCGAGCAACAGGCGAAGCGACGCGGCCATGCGCGAGCGCTCGTCGTCCGGGAGCGACTGGAGTGAGCGATGGATGCGCTCGGCGAGCGGCGGCACGCCGTCGAGACGCTCGCGTCCGGTCGGCGTGAGCGTCAGGTTCACCTGCCGCCGATCGCGCCGGTCGCGACGGCGTCGCACGAGCCCGGCGCGCTCCAGGCGGTCGAGGATTCCGGAGACGGTCGATGCCGCGAGGCTGACGTCCTGGCTCACCGAGGCGACCGAGGCGGGCGGTGTCGGGGTGTCGTGGATCGCGCGAAGGCACAGGAGCTGCGGCAGGGTGAGCCCTGTCTCGTCGGCGAGCGCACGGGAGTGCGTGTCGGCCTCCTGGGCGAGCCGACGCAAGGCATTGAGTGACGCGAGCCCCTGGTCGGGTCGCGCAGCGGAGGATTCGGTCATGTCGTACCCCTTCGCAGGGGAGGATGGCACCTGGGGTCAAGCCCGTCATCGATCCCCGACGGCCAGTATCCCGGAGTTCCTGTGTTCGTGGGCACGTTCTGGGGTTGCGTTGCTCGGACGCCCGCTTCTTCACAGCGGCGCCGACGTGGCGCATCGGGGTGTTCTCGACCAGGATCGCGTGGACCCACGCGGTGTGACGTGGCGTTACGTGGGCGCCCATGGCCTTGCTCGTAGCGCGCGGTGTCGAGAAGTCGTTCGGGGACCGAGAGGTGCTCCGCGGCGCCGATCTCGTGATCGAGCCCGGAGAGCGGGTCGGTCTGGTCGGTGCGAACGGGTCCGGGAAGTCCACGTTGCTCCGAATCCTCGCCGGCGGCGGGGCACCCGATCACGGCGAGGTGCTGCGCACGGGTCGCCTCGGTGTGCTGGAGCAGGAGCCGGTGCTGCCGGGCGAGACGGTCGAAGAGGCGGCGCGCGAGGCAATCGCGTGGCATACGGCGTTGGTGGCTGAGTATCACGACGCGCTCTCTGCTGGCGCCCTCGACCGCGCCGGGGCGCTGCAGGATCGACTGGAGCAGGTCGGCTGGTCGCTCGCGCATCGGGTCGAAGCCCTGCTCGACCGCGTCGGCGCGCCGCCGCCCGACGCGCGGGTCGAGACGCTCTCGGGTGGCGAGCGGCGGCGGGTCGCGCTGGTCCGCGCGCTGCTCGGCGAGCCGGATCTGCTGCTGCTCGACGAGCCGACCAACCACCTCGACGCGGACGCGGTCGAGTGGCTTCAGGGCTATCTCGCCGGCTACCGCGGGGCGGTGCTGCTGGTCACGCACGACCGCTACCTGCTCGAGGCGGTCGCGACCCGCATCGTCGAGATCGAGGACGGTGCCTGCATCAGCTACACCGACTGCAGCTACGCCGACTACCTCGTCGCCCGCGCCGAGCGGCAGATCGCCGAGCGCCGCGCCGAGGGGCGTCTGCTGTCGCTCATCGAGCGCGAGGCCGCCTGGGCGGCCCGCTCGCCCGCCGCTCGCTCGACCAAGCAGCGCGCGCGTCTGCAGCGCCTCGACGCGCTGCAGGAGGCGCGCCCGATCACCCGCGACGAGGCGTTCTCCCTCGACTTCAAGAGCGCGGTGCGGCTCGGGTCGACCATCCTCGAGCTGCACGATGCGTCGAAGTCCTACGGGACGCTGCCGATCCTGCGCGAGCTGACGCTCGTGCTCGCGCCGGGCGATCGGCTCGGGGTCGTGGGTCCGAACGGCATCGGCAAGACCACCTTGCTCCGGATCGTCGCGCACGGGGAGCCGCTCGATTCGGGCGAGCTGCTGCACGGCTCGCGCGTTCGGTTTGGCGTGCTCGATCAGCACCGCACCGGGCTCAACGACGACGACACGCTGTTCGAGGCGGTGGGCGGCGGGAACGACACCGTGAAGGTCGGCGAGCGCTTCGTGCACGTCGCCACCTTCCTCGAGCGCTTCCTGTTCCCACGCCCGATGTTCGACCAGAAGGTGGCGGGTCTGTCGGGCGGCGAGCGCGCGCGCCTCCTGCTCGCGTCGCTGCTGCTGAAGGGCGCCAACGTCCTGCTGCTCGACTTCGACGGCTGCGCGCTCGTGGTCACGCACGACCGCGCGTTCCTCGACCGGGCGTGCACCGGTGTGCTCGGCTTCCACGGGGACGGCGAGGTGGTGCGCTACGCCGACCGCCTCCAGTACCAGGCCGAGGTCGAACGCCGCCGCGCCGCCGCAGCCCGCGCCGTGACGGCGACGCCCCCGCCCGCGGCGCCCGCCGCTGTGCGCCCTCCGCCGCCGCGCACCAAGCGCTCCTACAAGGAGCAGCGCGAGCTCGAGCTGCTGCCCGACCGCATCGAGGCGAAGGAGGCGGAGCAGACGGCGCTCGAGGCCGTCCTCGCGGATCCGGCGACCTACAAGGAGCGCGCCGACGAGGTGCCCGCGCTCACCGCGCGCCTCGACGCGCTGCACGGCGAGGTCGCGGCGCTCTATGCGCGGTGGGAGCAGCTCGGCAGCGACTGAGCGATCAGAACTTCAGCGTCGCTCCGATCACCCAGCCCTTGTTGCCCGTGTCGTAGCCGACGGTCAGCGGGATGCCCTTCACCTGGGCTCCGACCTGCGGCATGAAGCTCGACTGGCCCTTGTTGTCGAGCATGTACTGACCACCGCCGATCAGCGCGACGTCCTTGTTCAGGAAGTACGCGCCCTGCAGGCCGAAGTTGTAGCTGTTGCCCTCGTTGTTCGACTTGAACCCGGCCGTACCGCGCAGCGCGAAGTCGTCGGTGAGGTAGCGCTGGCCCATCAGGTTCGCGTCGAACTGGCTGTTCGTGCTGTTGTAGGCGGCGCTGCCCATGACCCGGTTGGGGCCCTTGTTGTAGTCGAAGCCGCCGCCGAGCTTGTAGGACTGGTCCGCGCCGAAGTTGTACTGGGCGTTGGCGTTGAGCGAGAAGTTGTCGCTCGGCTTCCACGTGCCCTTGCCCGTCAGGCTGCCGGTGCCGTCGGACGCATACTTCCCGTCGAGGCTCGCGTTCAGCCCGTTGGCCTTGTTGGCATACTGCAGCCCGCCGCTGACGTTCGTGGTCGTGGCGAGCCCGTCGTCCTTGTGCGCGGTGGTCTCGCTGATTCCGGCGGTGCCGGTGAGGTGCTCGGTGATCGGCATCGACACGTTCGCGCCGACCTGGCTCGTGCCGTCGCTGCCCATGCCCATGTTCGTCGATACGCTCCCGCCGCCGTCGAGCTTGGCGTTCATCGCGTTCTTGAACGTGAACACGCCGCTGTTCGCGTCGTAGGCAACCTCGTTGGTCTTGGTGACCGAGCCGTCCTGCTGGGTGATCTTGCCGGTGATCACAGGGTCCTTGTCGGCCTTCTGCGTGACGCCACCCTCGAGCTTGCCCACGTCGGTGTTCAGCATGCCGGACACGCCGTAGGCCTTGAACCCGTCGTCGGTCATCTCGAGGTCGGCCTTGATGCTGTACGAGTCCTTCTCGGCCACTCCGATCTCGGCCTTGTACCCCTGTCCGCCCTCATCCTTGTGCGTCATCTGCACCGAGGCGATGAGCGGACCGGACGAGTACGACAGCTTCGCCTTGACCTCCTCGAGCGCGAGGTCGCGCAGGCTGCCGAGCTCGGCCTCGACCTCGGCGGTCAGGCCCTTCGCGATCTTGAACTTCTCCTTGATCTTCGGGACGTCCATGTCGGCGAGGATCGCGCCGGCGGCGGCGAGCAGGCCGATCAGGACGATGAGCTCGGGGTTGGTGTCGACCCAGTTCGCCAGCCCGCCCGTGAGCTTCTTGCCGCCGTCGGTGTCGAGCCACTTGCCGGCCATGCCGCCGTACTGTTGGGACAGGGCCTCGCCGAACTTCTTGATCGCGCCCTTGTCGATCTCGCCGTCGAGCTCGCCCAGCGCGCCGACGCCGCCCTCGAGCGCGGCACCCAGCCCGTCGTTGGCGTAGCCTTGGAGCGCCTCGAAGGTGAGGTGGGGGGCGATGGCCTTGTAGAGCTCGCCGCCGAGCCACTTGCCCAGCAGGCCCTCGTAGCTGGCCTTGCCCTCGGCCGTGCCCTTCTTGTCGCGGAGCTTCTCTTGCTGCTCGGCGTTGGAGGCGGGCGCCTCGGTCGCGGGGGCGACCTCGGTGGTGGTGGCAGGCGTCTGTTCGGTGGCCTGTTCATGAGAGCGCGTGGCGAGACCAGACATCGCGACTCCAGAGGGAGCGTGTAGAGGAGTAGCGACAGGATATCACCCGCCGAGGCGCACTGCAGAGCCATTTGCGGGTACGACCAAAGCGCGCGGACGAGGCGGCCAACGTCGCGTGTGGCGGCGCGCGGCCCACGTTCGCGGGCGATGGGGGAGGCTACTGCGGCGCCTGCCCGTCGAGGGGCTTGTCGCGACCGAACATGATCAGGGGATCTTCGATCTTGTCGAGGTCACCCTTGATGTCCATCTCGGAGAGCGTGACGACGATCAGGTTCTTGCGCTTGCGCATCAGGTAGCGCACCGTCTCGGACAGGTAGCCCGGCGCCGAGATCTCGAACGTGACCTCCTGACCCGTCGTGAACGGCACTTCGGCGCCGCCCTCGAGGAACAGCGACGAGGCAGACCACGTGCCGTTGACCGAGTTGACCTTGTGGCGCTCGGCCTCGTCGGGGTTGCGGATCGCGGCGGTGGTGACCGGGTTGCCGCTCTCGTCCTTGACCTGGATGGTCAGCGGGGTGCCCGGGCCGGCCAGGCCAGACTTCGGGCCGCACGCGACCAGGACGAGCGAGAGGGAGAGGAGCGCGGTGCGGAGCGAGGAGGAGAACATCGGCGACCTCCGTGGATCTGGGGCGGAGATGTAACGCGGGAGCGGCGCGGTTCCTGCCAAGAACCGGTCGAGGCAGGGGGCCGGGGGGCATCCGACAGGGTAGGCCGAGCCGGGAGGTCCCATGATCGACGCCTGGATCCAGCATCCCACGCCGCGGTGGGCGGCCGACCCGATGTTCGACTCCCTGAAGCGGTGGCTCGGCGTCGACGAGATCCCCGAGGTGCCGCTGGAGGCCACGCTGGCCGCGCTGGACGCAGGTGGCATCGACAAGGCGCTGCTGTCGGCGTGGTGGGGGCCGGGCGGCGCGCTGATCTCGAACGACGAGGTGGCGGCGTGGGTGGCGCGCGCGCCAGACCGCCTGGTCGGGGTGGCTTCGGTCGACCTGAGGCGGCCGATGGACGGCGTGCGCGAGCTTCGGCGCTGCGTCGAGGTGCTCGGGTTCAAGGCGCTGCGCATGTTGCCGTGGTGGTGGGAGCTCCCGCCGGATGACCGGCGCTACTACCCGCTCTACGCGGCCTGCATCGATCTGGGGGTGCCGTTCTGTCTGCAGGTCGGGCACACCGGGCCGCTGTATCCGTCCGAGTACGGCCGCCCGATCCCGCACCTCGACCGCGTGGCGCTCGAGTTCCCCGAGCTGGTCCTCGTCGGCGGACACATCGGCTACCCGTGGACCGACGAGATGATCGCGCTCGCGACGAAGTACCCGAACGTCTACATCGACACCTCGGCGTACAAGCCGTCCCGCTACCCCGACACCCTGGTCCGCTACCTGAAGGGCCACGGCCGCGCCAAGGTGCTGTTCGGTTCGAACTACCCGATGTTGTTCCCGGCGCAGTGCACCGGAGGGTTGCCGGATCTGGGGCTGTCCGGCGCGACATTGCAGGCGTTTACGCACGATAATGCGGCGCGGGTGTTCAATCTCGGCGGCTGAGCGTGCGTCGGAGCGGTCGAGGACTTGACGCTCGGCGGCGCGGTGATTCTTCTTCCACCGAGAGGGGAGAATCGAATCGGGGTCGCCGAAACAAGCGTTCGCGGCCGTGATTCGTGTCGTTGCCCTCCGAGGAGGACGAGATGTTGAACTGGATGGATCTGAACCGGACCTTCAACGAGCTCGACCTGTTCCGCCGGGAGATGGATCGGCTGTTCCAGGCGAGCCTTCGCGACGAGCTGAACCAGGGCGGTGCGCTCTCGGAGCTGGGTCGGGACGCGCACACGCGCCTCGAGACCCGCGACGACGCGTTCGTGCTCGCCGTCGACCTGCCGGGCGTCGCGCCCGACGACATCACGCTGCAGGTGACGGCCGAGGGCGTGACCCTGCGCGCCGAGCGCAAGCTCGTGCCGCCCGAGGGGTACAGTACGCACCGCCAGGAGCGCGGCGCTTACCGCGTGTCCCGGAGCTGGACGCTGCCGGTCGCCATCGATCCCGACGCGGCGACCGCCGAGGTGAAGCACGGCGTTCTGAGCGTTCACCTGCCCAAGGCGCCCGAGGTGCAGCCCCGGCGCATCAACATCCACAGCTGAGCGCGAACGCGAGAGGAGGAATCCGATGGCCACCCTGAACCGAACCGACGATACCCTCGCGCGCGAGGGCGAGCAGACGCTGCGTTACGCCATCACCCCGAAGGTCGACGTGTACGAGAACGCCGACGCCTACCTGCTGGTCGCCGACCTGCCCGGCGTCGGCAAGGACGACCTGCACGTGTCCTGGTCCCGCGGGGAGCTGACGCTGGAGGGGCACAGCGGCCCGCGGCTCTTTCGGCGGGCGTTCACCGTGCCCGACGGCATCGATGCGGACCGGATCGGCGCTGATCTGGTCAACGGCGTGCTGCGCTTGACGCTGCCGAAGGTCGCCGCGGTGAAGCCCCGGAAGATCGAGGTGCGCGCGTCGTGATCACGAGCGCGACCCGGGGGTGGCACCACCCCCGGGCCCGCGTCGCTTCGCGCGATCCGTGGGCGTGGCGTTCCACGGGTCCTCGGGCCAGTCGTGCTTCGGGTAGCGACCGCGCAGGTCCTTGCGGACCTCGGGCCAGGTGCGCTCCCAGAAGCTCTGCAGGTCCGTCGTGACCTGCACGGGGCGATTCGCCGGCGAGAGCAGGTGCATCGTCAAGCGCACGCGTCCGCCCGCGATGGTCGGCGTGGTGGCGAGACCGAAGAGCTGCTGGATGCGGGCCGCGAGGAACGGCGGCGCATCCCGCGAATAGGTGACGCGCATCTGGGCGCCCGAAGGCACCGTGACGCGCTCGGGGGCGTGCCGTGACAGCGCCGCCCGACCGTGGTGTCCGAGCCGCTCGGCGAGCACCTCGCGGAGGTCGAGGCGACGTAGCTCCGAGAACGAGCGGAGGCCCATGCACAGCTCGGGCAGCAGCGCGGTCGGATCGAGGTCCGGCAACCCCAGCTCGGGCATGTTCGCGCGGAGCAGCGCCAGGCGCGCGAGCCAGCCTTCGAGCTCCGGTAGCCCGCCCAGCGCGCGGGATGGATCGGCCAGGGCCGCCTCGGCGAGCGCGCGCGCGACGCGTGCCGGGTCACCGGGTCCGTCCGCGGGCACCGTGTCGAGCACGAGCGTGCCGTAGCGGCGCTCGACGAAGCGGACGACCGCCTCGCGATCGGCGTCGAACGTGACGACCTCGATCGACGCGACGGGCAGCGTGGCGAGATCCACCGGTACGGCGGTGTGGATCCGGGCCACGCTCTGTGGCCCCCGCGCACCGGCCTCGACCCCGACGGCGAGGATCCACGGCGCGCCGCGTGCCGCGCTGTGCGCGTCCAGCTCCGCGCCACCGCCTTCGGCCAGCCGGACGCGACGATCGGATCCCGCGCGCCCGACCCGATCGGGGAACCCGTCGAGGAGCGCCCGGACCAGGGCTCCGGGCGGAGACGCGCCGTCTCGCGACGGGGGGCCGAGCGCGCGGCGCGCCGCCGCGACCAGCTGATCGCGGGCCGCCAGCACGCGCCGAACCCCGGCGGGGTGGCCGCCGTGGCCGCCGGTCGCCGCGAGGGCGCGGAGTCGCCGGTCGAGATCGTCGTCCCCCGCGGGCAGCCGATCGGCGTCCGGGAACGGATCCCGCTCCTCGGTCAGCGCGGCGACGGTCGCCGCGGTGGTGAGGAAGCCGCCCTCGTGTCCGGCCACGATCACGCGCCCCAGGCGGGGGTGGACGGGCAGGCGCGCGAGCGTGTGCCCGAGTGGGGTGAGCGCGCCCTCGTGCAGCGCGCCGAGGCGTGCCAGCAGTCGCTCGGCGCGCTCCAGCGCAGCGTCCTCGGGCGGCTCGAGCCAGCGGAGCGCCCGAGGCTCGGCGCCCCAGGCGCGCAGCAGCAGGACCGTCTCGGTGAGGTCCGCGCGCCGGATCTCGGGGAGCGGGGCCTCGGGGCGCCGCGCGTGATCGGCCGCGGTCCACAAGCGACGGCACAGGCCCGGACCCGTGCGTCCGGCACGCCCGGCGCGCTGATCTGCCGAGGCGCGCGAGATCGGCCCGCGGACCAGCCGCACCAGCCCGAGCGACGGGTCGAACGACGCCTCCTTCTCGAGTCCGGAGTCCACCACCGCGCGCACGCCCTCCAGCGTGACCGACGTCTCGGCGATGTTCGTCGCGAGCACGACCTTGCGCTGCGGAGACGGTGCGAGCGCGGCGTCCTGGGCCTCGGCGGACAGCGCGCCGTGCAGCGGCCAGACGGGCACGGTGAGGTCGTGCAGCGCCTCGGCGACTCGCGCGCTGTCGCCGGCCCCGGGGCGGAAGGCCAGGACGTGTCCCGCCGCGGTCTCGTCGAGCACCACGCGCACCGCGGCCGCGACCCGCCGTACGGGGTCCGTGTCGAGGGTGCGTGCGTCGTAGCGGAGCTCGACCGGCCACGCGCGACCCTCGGAGCGCACCACCGCGGCGTCCAGGAACGCAGCGATCGGGTCCGGATCGAGCGTCGCCGACATCACGACCACGGCGAGGTCGTCGCGACCCAGTCCCCGGATCTCCCGGAGCAGCGCCAGCGCGACGTCGCCGTCGAGGCTCCGCTCGTGGAACTCGTCGAGCACCACGGCTGCCACGCCCTCGAGGAACGGATCGGCGAGCAGGCGCCGGAGGAGCAGGCCCTCGGTGACCACCTCGATCCGCGTGCGGGCCGACACGCGCGACTCGAAGCGCACGCGATAGCCCACCTCGTCGCCGATCCGCCCTCCGCGCTCCAGCGCGATGCGGCGCGCCGCGAGCCGCGCCGCGACCCTGCGTGGCTGCACCACGATCACGGTTCCCGTCGGCGCGATCCCCAGGTCGAGGAGCGCGGGGGCGACACGCGTGGTCTTTCCCGATCCGGTCGGCGCGACCAGCACGACCGCGCTGCGCGCCCGCAGCGCGGACGCGATCTCGGGCAGGTTCGTGTCGATCGGTAGTGGAGCGCGCATCCCGGCTGTTGTACCCTCCTCGACGTGAGAAGACCCTGGCTGCCGATCCTCGCGACCGTGCTGCTCCTCGCTTGCGGGAGCGCGGAGTCGTCGTTGGAGGCAGGCCGCGCGGCGCTTGTCTCGGGCGACGCAGCGGGCGCCGAGGAGCACTTCACGTCGGCCCTGACCCGCACCCCGGATCGCGCGGACCTCTGGCTCGCGCGCGGACAGGCGCGGCTCGCGCTGGGGCGCACCGAGGACGCGCTCTCGGATCTGCGCAAGGCAGTGGCGCTCGAGCCCGCGCTGCTGGAGGGTTGGCGGGTTCTAGCGGCCAACGAGGTGCGCGTCGTCGACCGGCTCGCGGCGTGGGACCGCGTGGTCGCCGCGAACCCGGACGACCTCGCCGCGCGCAAGGGGCGGGGCTTGGAGCGGCTCGCGGCCGGTCACGGCATGGAGGCCGCAGAGGATCTGGGCGCATGGGTCGCCGCGCACCCGGACGATCCGGAGGCCGCCGCGGTGCACGGCGATGCGCTGCTCGCCGCGGGAGATCCCTATGCAGCGTACGCCGCCTACCAGAAGAGCCGCACGCCTGCGAGTCGGCTGCCGCGTGCGATCCACCCGATCAAGGGGCGTGCGCGCGCGGGGGATGGCGCGGCGTTGACCTTCCTGACGAAGATCGGCGAGCGGTCCGACGACTACCTCGACCTGGCGCAGGGGCTCTACGATCAGGGGCGCCTGCAGCAGGCGCTCGAGGAGGTGCGCAAGGCGGGCGTCGTCCACAAGGACCCGACGCCCGAGCGCGCGCGCGCGCTCGCGCTCTCGGCGACGATTCGCGAAGGGCTGCTCGATGATCCGTCGTTCGCGGCCACGCGCGGGGCTGCGAGCGCACTGGAGCGCGGTCGCGTCTACGAGGACGTGATCAAGGAGTGCGAGGAGTCGCTGTCGATCGCGCCCAACGCGCTGTGCCATCGCACGATCGGGCACGCGCGCCTCGAGCTGAAGCAGCCGGACGAGGCGGTCGCGCAGCTCTCGTCCGCGATCTTGCTGGCGCCGACCGACCTGAAGGCGCGGCGGTGGCGCATCGAGGCGGCGTCGGCGGCCGAGCGGTGGGCGCTCGTCGTCGAGGACGTCGACGCGCTCGAGGCCGCGGGGACGAGCGACGTGGAGCTGCTCCTCAGGCGCGGCGAGGCCCGGTCACACCTGGCGCCGACCTTCACCCAGGCACAAGCGCGCGCCGACTACGATCGCGCCGTCGCGCAGGCCCTTCAGGTCGGGCGCGCGGGTCCGAAGGTGTATGTCGCCCTCAAGGCGCGAGGGCTCTACCTTGCCGGTCAGGGCGAGGTCGCGGCGGCGCGTGAGGATCTCCTCCAGGCGCGCACCCTGCGGCCGATGCGGGACGAGGAGGTCGAGCAGGCGCTGGCTGCGCTCGGCGGCGTCCCGCGCTGAGCCTGACGGTTCGTGACCGCCGGTCGGTCCGGGACGCAATACCTTCCGAGAGAATGCTCCACTGGAGGTAGATGATGCGCACGCTCCCCCTCGCGGTCCTGCTCGGGCTGTTCGCCTGCGGCGGCACGGCCACCGCCACCTCGCCCGACAGCGCGGCGCTCGCCCGGGCCGAGACCGGCGCGCCCGCGCCCACCTTCACGCTGACCGATCTCGAGGGTCGCACCGTCGACCTCGCGTCGCTGCGTGGAAAGACCGTCGTGATCGAGTGGTTCAACCCCGAGTGTCCCTATGTGGTGTACGCCCACGGCGAGCAGGGCCCGCTCGCGACGCTCCCGAAGAAGTGGACCGAGCAGGGCGTGGTGTGGCTCGCGATCAACAGCAACGCGCCGGGCACCCAGGGCGCGAGCCTCGAGGTCAACAAGCAGTTCGCGGAGAGCTGGGGGCTGCCATCGTCGGTCCTCGTGGACACCGACGGCGCGGTCGGTCGCCAGTACGGCGCGAAGACCACGCCGCAGATGGTGGTGATCGACAAGGCCGGGACGCTCGTCTACAACGGCGCCCTCGACAACGCGCCGCTCGGCAAGGTCGCGGGCGACGCGCTGCAGCCGTGGGTCGACGAGGTGCTCACCGATCTCGCGAACGGTGTGCCGCCGCGGCGCTCGGTCACGAAGCCCTACGGCTGCAGCGTGAAGTACGGGAGCTGAGCACAGGTCGGGCGGGCCGACCGGGCCGTGCGTCGGCGGTCGCGGCCGACGGTGGAGATCGCCGGGCTCGGCCGGCCGGGACGGCTGTCGATCCTACACATCTCGAGTGGGGCTCGAGATCA
>CAYQSE010000134.1:0-15233 GCA_964419905.1 uncultured Enterobacteriaceae bacterium | reverse complement strand
CCTTCGTCTGCCCGACCGAGATCGTCGCGTTCGACGAGGCCTACGAGCAGTTCAAGTCGGCCAACGCCGAGATCATCGGCGTGTCGGTCGACTCGGTCCACACCCACCTCGCGTACATGCGCACGCCCCGCAACCAGGCGGGCATCGGCGAGATCGGCTTCCCGCTGCTCGCCGACCTCGACAAGTCGGTCGCCGCGTCGTTCGACGTCCTCGACGGCGCGGTCGCGCTGCGCGGCGTGTTCATCATCGACCCCGACGGCGTCGTGCAGTCCGCGACGATCAACAACCTCTCGGTGGGTCGCAACGTCTCCGAGGTGATGCGCACGCTCAAGGGCTTCCAGCGCGTCCGCGAGAAGGGCGGCACCTGCCCGGCCAACTGGCACGAGGGCGAGGAGGGCATGGACGCCAGCCTCAAGGGCGTCGCCGGCGTGATCGGCTAGCCTTCGTCGTCGCCCCCGCGTCCACCGACGCGGGGGCCCACGATGTCCTCGAGGATCATGTACAGCGCGGGCACGAGCACCAGGATCACGAAGGTCGTGAACAGGACGCCGAAGCCCAGCGAGATGGCCATCGGGATCATGAACCGCGCCTGAACGCTGGTCTCGAGGATCATCGGCATCAGGCCGAAGAAGGTGGTGAGCGAGGTGAGCAGGATGGGCCGGAGCCTGCGGGTCGCCCCCCACACCACCGCGTCGACCGCGGACAGCCCGCGCGCCCGCGCGCCGTTCGTCGCGTCGATGAGCACGAGCGAGTCGTTCACGACCACGCCCGAGAGCGCGACGACCCCGAACAGGCTGATCACCGACAGCGTGTAGCCCATGAGCACGTGCCCGATGACCGCACCGACCAGCCCGAACGGGATCGCCGACATGATGATCAGCGGCTGCGCGTAGCTTCGGAACGGGATCGCCAGCAGCGCGTACATCACGAACAGCGCGATCACGTAGTTGAGCAGCAGCGCGCCGAGCGCCTCGCGCTGCTCGCGCTGGGCGCCGGCGAGCTCGAGCTCGAGCCCGGGGTACTTCGCCCTGAGCGGCCCGAAGTGCTCCTCGTCGAGCGAGCGCAGCACCTCGCGGCTGGACGGTACGCCCGGCGCGAGCTGCGCCGAGACGCTGATCATCCGCCGCCCGTCCTCACGTCGGATGTCGGTGGGCGAGGTACTGCGCTGCGCCGTGGCCACGTGCTCGAGCGGCACCCACCCGCCAGTCGGCGCGCGCACCTGCAGCGCCTCGAGGTCGTACGCGGAGCTGCGCTGGGCTGCGGGCAGCCGCACCATCACCCGCACCTCGTCGCGATCGCGCTGCTCGCGGAGCGCCTCGGCGCCGAAGAACGCGCTGCGGAGCTGCCGCGCCACGTCGATCCCGGTGAGCCCGAACAGGCGGGCCACGGGGGTCACCCGATAGTCCAGCTGCGCCTTGCCGCTCGACCACGCGTTCTGCACGTCGGTGAGCTCGGAATACGAGCGCAGCAGCGCCGCGACCTCCTCGCTGGCCGCCGCGAGCACGCCGACATCGTCGTGCAGCAGCTGCACGTCGACCGGTGCGCCGGCGCCCGGCCCGAAGCTGCTCGTGAACGACAGCGCCTCGACGCTCGCGAGCGGCGGCGTGCGCCCGCTCCACAGCCCGGCGATCTGCTCGGCGCTCAGTACGCGCTCGTCCGACGCGACCAGCGCGAGCTCGACCGTGACGAGGTGCGCGCCGATCTCGGCCTGCCCCCCGCCCGGACCGCCCGCGCGGGGCCCCTCACCCAGGCGGGTGTACATCCCCACCATCAGGTGCGACCCGCCAGCCTCCACCATCGCCTCGCGCGCCGCCTGCTCGAGCGCACGCCGGACCCCCTCGGTCGCGGCGAGCGGGCTGCCGTAGGGCAGGCGCGCCGACGCGGTGACCAGGTCGCCCTCGACGTTCGGGAAGAAGTTGAACGGCAGCCAGCCGCCTCGCACCACCCCGAACGCGACGAGCAGCATCGCCACCGACCCGCCGAGCAGCGCGTAGCGCCACGCGATGGCGATCCGCAGCGACGGCCGGAACAGCCGGGTCGACACCTCCTCGAGCCGCGCGGAGACCCACAGCCGCGGCCGGTCGATCCACCGGGCGCCGCCGCCCCGACCCTCGGGCAGACCGTGCGCGAGGTGCGCTGGCAGCACGAAGAAGCCCTCGATCAACGAGAAGAGCAGGACGGCGATGACCACCATCGGCAGGAACGAGAACACCTTGCCCATCACGCCGGGCACGAAGAGCATCGGCGCGAACGCAGCCGTGGTGGTGAGGATCGCGAACGTGACCGGGACGGCCATCTCTTGCGCGCCCTCGATCGCCGCGCGCAGCGGCGGGATGCCCTCCTCGAGCTTCGCGAACGCGTTCTCGCCGATGATGATCGCGTCGTCGACGACGATGCCCAGCGTCACGATCAGCGCGAACAGCGTGATCATGTTGATCGACAGGTCGCCCGCCGGCATGAGCATGAACGCGCCCATGAACGAGATCGGGATGCCCACCGACACCCACAGGGCCAGCCGCAGCTCGAGGAACAGGGCCAGCACCCCGATCACCAGCACCAGGCCCATCAGCGCGTTCTTCACCAGCAGGTTGATGCGGTCCTGCAGCAGCAGCGAGTCGTCCTGCCACACCGCGATGCCGATCTCGGGCGGTAGCTCGGCGCGCAGCACCTCGTGATACCCACGGACGGCCGCGGCGACGCCGCGCGGCGTCTCGGCGCCCACCCGATACGCGGTGACCCGCACCGCCGGCTTGCCCTCGAAGTAGCTGGCCTGATCCGTCTCGGCGTAGCCGTCCGTCAGCGTCGCGATCTCGCCGAGCGTGACCACACCGCCGGTCGCGTTGCCGGCGATCACGACGTCGGCGAGCGAGGTCGCGGTCTGCCGCCGGTCGGTGACCCGCACCACCAGCTCCCCGGCCCGCGTCTTCACCCCACCGCCCGGCAGCTCCAGGCTGTGCGCGGCCACCTGCGCCGCGATCTGCTCGAGGGTCAGCCCGTACGATCGCAGCGTCTCGCGACGCACCTCGACCGCGATCTCGCGCGGCGGCAGCCCCTGGATGTCGACCTGGGTGGCGCCCCCGGTGGCGAGGATGCCCGAGCGCGCCTTCTCCGCGAGCGCGTGCAGCGTCGTGCGCTCCTGTTCGCCGTACAGGATCAGCGAGACCACTTGCCGCCGCGGCGCGAGCAGCGACACGCGCGGCTCCTCCATGTCGAGCGGGAAGGTCTGGATGCGGTCGACCTCGTTCTTGATGTCCGCGAGCACCCGATCGGCCTTCGCGTCGAGCAGGAGCTCCGCGGTGACCACGCCAGTGCCCTCGTTGGCCACCGCGGTGACGCGCTTGACCCCGTCGACCCCGCGCACGCGCTCCTCGATCGCCCGGATCGCGCCCTGCTCGACCTCCTCGGGGCCTGCACCCGGGTAGGCGACCGAGACGAGCACCGCGTCCAGGTCGAACTCGGGGAACACCTCCTGCTTGACCTGCAGCAGCCCGACGATGCCTCCGACGAGGATCAGCGCCATCAGCAGGTTCGCGGCGACGTGGTTGCGCGCCATCCACGCGATCGGCCCAGAGAGCGTCGGATCGGCCACGGCTCAGCCTCCCGCGCCGAGGACTTCGACCGCCTGGCCCTCGATCGGGAGCGCGAGCGGCACGACGACCACCCGATCGCACGCCGCGAGGCCGGACGTGACGAACGCCGCGTCGGCGTCGCGCCACGCGATGTCGATCGCGCGCCGCGCCAGCGTGTCGTCGGGGCCCACCACCCACACGCAGCAGCCATCCACGACCGCGGCGCGCGGCACCCGGAACACGCCCTCGCGCGGGGGCCCGCGCAGCGTGACCTCGACGAACGCGTCGGGTAGTAGCGGCAGCCCCTCGCCGTCCAGCGGCTGATCGACGGCGACCAGCACACTCGCGAGGCGCGTCTGCGGATCGAGTCGCCCCGCGAGCCCGGTGACGACGCCCTCGCGGACCACCGCGGGGTGATCGCCGACGCGGCTGACCACGTGCGCCGTGCTGGGCGGGCCGTCGGTGACGCCCGGCACCGAGAGCAGCGCCAGCGCGTCGACCGGCACCGCGACCTGTACACGGAACCGGTCGCTGCCCAGCAACATCGCGACCGGCGTGCCCGGCGCGACGACCTGACCCGGCCCGACGAGATCCGCCTCGACCACGGCGTTGAACGGCGCGCGGATCGCGGTGCGCTCGAGCGCGAGCTCTGCCCGCGCGAGCCCGCTCGCCGCGGCCCGGACCGCCTGCTCGGCCACCGCGAGGTGCGGCGTGCGCAGGATCATCTCGGACTGCGCGGGCGTCGAATCGCGTCCGAGGAGCTCGAGCTCGCGGCGCGCGACGTGCTGCCGCCCCTCCTCGACCCGCAGCTCCAGCTCGGCCTGACGCAGCCGCTGGGTCTCGACGGCCAGCGCCAGCTTGTAGTCGCGTGGATCGACGCGGGCGATCAGATCGCCCGCGCGCAGGCGCGTGCCCGGCTGCAGATCCGGCGCGACGTGCACGATGGCGCCGGCGACCTGCGCGCTGATCGCCACGCGGTGCTCCGGCGCCACGACGCCGGTGGCCGACACCTCCGCCCCATGCGCCTCGGGCTGCACGACCACGACCGAGACCCGCGGGCGCGGCGGCGCCAGGTCGGAAGGCGCCGCGGTGGGCGAGAGCGCGACGAGCAGCCCGGCGCACGCGAGGCCGAGCACGACCAACGCGATGGGGACCCCGATCTTGAGCGCGCGCGTCACGCGGCCCCCTCGGGCGCGAGGCCCTGCCACAGAAGGTCCACCGCCTGGCCCGGGTAGCCCTCGGCGGTGCCCAGCGCCTCGGCGCCGAGCACATGCGACATGAACACGCGGTACATGAGCATCCCCAGAAAAGCGACGGCGAGCGCGTGCGGATCGGGCGCGCGGAGGCGCCCGGCCGCATGGGCCCGTGCAAACCATCCCGTGAGCGCCCGTATCGCGCGCAGCGGCGGCGGCTCGGGGAATCGCGCCAGGATCTGCGCCCGAGACACGCCGCTGGCCGAGACGGTCATCAGCCGCGGCACCATCCCCTCGAAGAACGCCGTCATCTCGATGGCGATCTCGACGAGCTGTGCGCGGATCGGTCGCGCGTCGGGGCCCGCCTCCACCGCTGCGATCCACGGTGGGAACCCGCCGGGAAGGAGCGCGCACATCAGCAGCTCCTCCTTGGTGCCGAACCGGCGGAACAGCGCCGCCTGAGACATCCCGAGCCGGTCCGCGATCACCTGGGTGGAGCAGCCGGGCCCGTGATTCAGGAAGCAGTCGCGCGCCGCTTGCACGATCTCGTCGTCGGTCCATTGGCGAGGTCGACCCATCTTCCCTCCGCGCTCGAGCGATAAGTGATTACACACTCACTTAGTCGTCGCAACAACGAAGTCCCGCGTCGCGTTAGGAGCCCGCTCCCAGGAGCAAGACATGGCCGAGCCGATCGTTCACCGCTTCCTCGCGTTCCTCGACGCGTCCCCCTCTCCGTTCCACGCGGCGAAAGAGGCCGCCCGCCAGCTCGAGGCCGTCGGCTACCGCGCGCTGGACGAGCGCGCGGCGCCCGAGGCGCTCCAGCCTGGCGCGCAGGTCTACGTGCTGCGCGCGGGCTCGCTGGTCGCGTTCCGGGTCGGCGCCGACGCGCCCGCCGCGGCCGGCTTCCGCATCGTCGCCGCGCACACCGACTCGCCCAACCTCCGCGTCAAGCCGCAGCCGGTCGTGCGCTCCAACGGCTATGTCCGCCTCGGGCTCGAGCCCTACGGCGGTGTGATCCTGGCGACCTGGACCGACCGCGATCTCGGCCTCGCCGGGCGCGTGCTCACCCGCGACGGCGATCGCACCACCGAGCACCTGATCGACCTGCGCCGCCCGCTGTGCCGCATCCCGAACCTGGCGATCCACCTCGATCGCAAGGTCAACGACGACGGTCTGAAGCTCAACGCCCAGACCCAGCTCCCCGCGGTGTTCGCGCTCGCCGACGACGGCGACGCCGACCCGTTCCGCGCGCTGCTCGCCGAGGAGGTCGGCTGCGAACCCGGCGACCTCCTCGCGTGGGACCTCGGGCTGTACGACCTGACGCCGGCCACGCTGTCCGGCGCGAACCACGAGTTCCTGCACTCGGCGCGGCTCGACAACCTCGCGTCGTGCCACGCCGGGCTCGAGGCGCTGCTCGCTGCGACCCCGCGCGAGCTGCCGGCGCACACCGCGGTGCTCGCGCTGTTCGACCACGAGGAGATCGGCAGCCGCACGTCGCGCGGTGCCGACGGCGCGCTGCTCGGCGCGCTGCTCGACCGCGTGATCGACACCGCAGCGCAGCAGGCGCCTGGAGGCCGCGCACGCGCGTTCGCGAACAGCTGGCTCGTCAGCGCCGACATGGCGCACGCGGTTCACCCGGCGCACGCCGATCGCCACGACCCAGAGCACATGCCCCGACTCGGCAAGGGGCCGGTGATCAAGCAGAACGTGAACGCGCGCTACGCCACCGAGGCGGACGGCGCCGCGATGTTCGTGCGGCTGTGCGAGCGCGTGGACGCGCCGCACCAGTGGTTCGTGACCCGCTCGGACCTCGCGTGCGGCTCGACGGTCGGCCCGATGGTCGCCTCTCTGCTCGGCGTTCGCGCCGTGGATGTCGGCAACCCGATGCTCTCGATGCACTCCGCCCGCGAGCTGTGCGGCGCTGCCGACCACGCGCCGATGGTGCGCGCCCTCGGCGCGTTCTTTGGCCCGGATCCAGCCGGACGGGGATAGCCGGCGCACCATGACCTACGTCCCCGACAACCCGCTGATCGTGCAGAGCGACCACACGCTGCTGCTCGAGACGCAGAGCCCCCACTACGAGGAGGCGCGCGACGCGCTGCTCGCGTTCGCCGAGCTCGTGAAGAGCCCGGAGTACGTGCACACCTGGCGGCTGACGCGGCTCTCGCTGTGGAACGCGGCGGCCGCAGGCCACGGGCCCGACGAGGTGATCGCCGCCCTGCACCGCTTCGCGAAGTACCCGGTGCCGGCCAACCTCGACCCGTCGATCCGGGCGACGATGGGCCGCTACGGCACGCTTCGCCTGGTGCGCGACGGTGAGTGGCTGTGCCTCGAGGCGGACGACCCGACCGATCTCGCCGAGATCCGGCACCTCGCCGCGCTCGAAGGGCTGCTCGGCGAGGCGCTGTCGCCGAGCGCGGTGCGCGTGCACCCGCGGCGCCGGGGCGAGCTCAAGCAGGTGCTCATCGGGTTCGGGCACCCGATCGAGGATCTCGCCGGCTACGACGACGGCGACGCGCTGGCGATGTCGCTGACGCCGACCACGCCCGACGGCGCGCCGTGGGCGCTGCGCGACTACCAGGTGGCGGCCGTCGACGCGTTCGCGAGCGGGCCGGGCGGCGGCAGCGGCGTCGTCGTGCTGCCGTGCGGCGCGGGCAAGACGCTGGTGGGCATCGCGGCGATGGTGCGCCTCGGCATGCGCACGCTGATCCTGTGCACCGGGCACACCGCGCTGCAGCAGTGGAAGCGCGAGATCCTCGCGCGCACGACGCTGCAGCCCGACGAGGTCGGCGAATACAGCGCCGAGCGCAAGTCGCTCCGCCCGGTCACCCTGAGCACCTACCAGCTCCTGACGTGGCGAGCCGACAAGCGCTCGGCCCCGGCTCACTTTCGGCTGTTTCACGAGGCCAACTGGGGGCTCGTGGTCTACGACGAGGTGCACCTGCTCCCCGCGCCGATCTTCCGCGAGACCGCCTCGCTCCAAGCACGGCGCCGCCTCGGGCTCACCGCGACGCTGGTGCGTGAGGACGGCCACGAGGCCGACGTGTTCGCGCTGGTCGGACCCAAGCGCTTCGATCTGCCGTGGAAACAGCTCGAGCACCAGGGGTGGATCGCGGCGGCGCAGTGCATCGAGGTCCGCGTCCCGCTCTCCGACACCGACCGCAAGCGCTACGTCGCCGCCTCGGCCAAGACCCGGTACAAGATCGCCTCGCACAACGCGCGCAAGGGCGTGGTGCTGGAGCGGCTGCTCGCGCGCCACCCCGACGATCAGGTGCTCGTGCTCGGCACCTACCTCGACCAGCTCAGTTGGGTCGCACGGCGCTTCGACCTGCCCGTGGTCACCGGCGAGACGCCGTCAGCCGAGCGCGACCGGTTGTTCGACGCGTTCCGCAGCGGCGAGATCCGCGTGCTCGCGCTCTCCAAGGTCGGCAACTTCGCGGTGGACCTGCCGAGCGCGTCCGTCGCGATCCAGATCTCGGGGAGCTGGGGCAGCCGCCAGGAGGAGGCACAGCGACTCGGTCGCGTGCTGCGCCCGAAGGTCGGGGCGAACCAGGCGTTCTTCTACTCCCTCGTCACCGCCGACTCCCGCGAGCAGGAGCTGTCCGAGCGCCGACAGCTCTTCCTCACCGAGCAGGGCTACCCCTACCGCATCGAGCTGGACGCTTGATCCGCGCCGCCGCGGTGCTGGAGGTCGCCGAGCCCGGGCTGTGGGACGAGCTGGCGGCGCACGTCGATCTCGCGCCCTACCTCGGCGCGTGGCTCGACGAGACGCGCCGCGTCGCGCTGCCCGCGTTCGAGCGCGAGGCCGTGCCGCGGCTCGCCGAGCTCGGCGTCACCGTGCTGCTGCGCTACGCCCGGCGTGACGCGGCCGAGGTCGCGCGCACGCAGCACGACGTCGCGGCGCGCATCGCCACGCTCCCGCGCGAGGTGCGGACCGTGCTCTACGCCGCACAGCGCCACGCGCTCCGCGACGAGGTCGTCGCCCTGCATGCCTGGGATCCGCTGCACGACGCCGGCGCGGTGCGCGCGCTCCTCGGCGTGGGGCTGATCGTCCCGGTGGAGACCGACGAGGAGGTCGCCGATCGCTACCGGCTGCACCCCGACCTGCCGCCGCCACCGGCCCCGCGCTACGACTTCGTCGAGGCGGCGATGGGGCTGACCGACGACCTGTCGGCCCCGGGCCCCGATCCGGTCGCGCTGCTCGAGGATCTCGCGGCGCTCGCCGCCGCGCTCGAGGTCGTCGTCCCACACCGCACGCACAGCGGCACGCTGGCCCAGCGCGACGCGAAGCGACTCGGTCACCGGCTCGGCGTGCCCGCCCTCGCCGACGCTGGGAAGATCGAGGACGATCCGCGGTGGTCCCGCGCGCTGCGCGCGCTCGAGGCGCTCGGCGCGGTGTCGATGGACCCGCTCGACCGCTGCCTGCACCTCGACCACGGGCTCGAGCCGACGCTCGCGGGAACGACCCAGGACGCGCTCGACCGCCTGCTGCACCGGCTGGTCGACCACGACCTCCACGTCGTCGTGCCGGCGGTGCGCGAGGCGCTCCGGGTCGCCGGCGAGGGTGCAGTCGACGAGCTCGTGTTCCTCGAGCTGCTCCGCGAGCAGCACCGCGACGTGCTGCTCACCCCGTGGCATCGGGACGGCGTGGACGTCTACCCGCTGATCCCGGGCGAGCCCGCGCGCGCGTTCGACGACGCCGGGTGGGAGGTCGTCGAGGCACGGATGATCGGCGCGCTGCTGGCCCGCCTCACCCGGCTGGGCGTGCTGCGGCGCGCGCACGGGGTGTTCGCGGCGACCCGCGGCGGCCGCCGATGGGCAGGCGTCGAGGCCCCACACACCCCACCGATCTGGGTCAGCGGCGATCTCGAGGTCATCGTGCCGCCCGATGCGTTGACCCCGTGGGAGCGCTTCCAGATCGAGCGTCTCGGGCGCTGCGTGGGCCGCGACGTGGTGGACCGCTACCGCCTCGACCGCGCGAGCCTGCAGCGCTGGCTGCAGGCGCACGCGCTCGCCGACGCGCTCGCGCTGCTCGCCCGGCGCTGCCCGAGCCTGCCCGCAACCGTCGTCGACACGCTCACCGCGTGGACGCGCGCGGCCGAGCGCGTCGTGCTCACCCGCGGCGTCCTCCTCGACACCTGAGCCGCTCGGCTACGACGGGTCGGTGATCCGCCCCACGAACAGGATCGTCCCCGTCAGGTCGTCGTGCAGCACGAACAGGAACGGCCGGTCGGCGCGGACCGCCAGCGGCGCCGACTCGACGCCGACGACCACGCCCGTGGCCGCCGCCGCCTCGGTGCCCGCCTCGTCCACCTTCACGAACGCCTTGTGGAACACGCCCGAGACGAACAGGTCGCCGTCCGGCGCGTCCGCCATCCCGGTGAGATCGGCGGTCGCCGAGCTGAACAGCGAGCCGGCCCCGAGCCCTGTGAGCACGGGCACCAGATCGGCCTCCCAGTCGACCTCCAGGCGCGGCATCGCGATCAGCGAGGTCGACGGCGACAGCGCCGCGAGCCAGCCCGCCCACGTCGCCGCGTCGAGCCCTGCCTCCAGATCGAGCAGGCCGTCCACCGCGTCGGGCACGACGACGATCATCGACACCTCGTCGTCCTGGTAGGGCAGCCGCAGGATCTGCGCGCCGGTCACCGAGCCGCTCTCGATGCCGTGATCCTCGATCGCCTCGAGGTCCATCGTCATCATCGGGACCGTGACCTCGCTGCCGTCCAGCCGATGGAACGACCCGTCCTGGGTCTCGTCGGGGTCGAACGCCGCGGCCCAGTCGGCGAGGAAGTAGATCGCGTTCGCCAAGACGAGGCGTGTGTCGCTGGTGACCGATCCGGGCGGGAGCAAATCCTCGATGCGATCGGCGGTCTGCTCGGACACCCAGTCGTTCACCGCGATCCGTCCCCCCTCGGGATCCGAGCTGAAGTCCCACGGCTCGAGCGGCGCGTCGTAGTCGGACTCGCAGATCGCGAGGAACGCGTCCTCCCACGGGTAGTCGGTCTGGCCGAACAGCCGGTTCGTGACGTGCAGCGTGTAGCCCCGTCCGAGATCGCCGCTCAGGTCGCGGGTCAGCGCGCCCAGCGCGGCGTGCCAGCCCGCCTCGTCCGACCCCACCCGGAGCAGGTCGGAGAGCTCGGCCTCGCTGAGGCCCTCCGCGCCGGCCAGCGTCATGCCGAGCGCGCTGTACAGGCTGAATGGCGAGAAGAACACGTTGTCCTCGTGGCCCGCGATCAGGGCGCCGTACACCTCCCACGAGAACGCGATCTCGCCGTCGACCACGACACCCATGTCGCCCTCGGCGGCCGTGACGGTGCGCGCCACGCGATCGGGATCGAGCCCGGGATCGCCCGAAGGGCACGCTGCGAGCGCGAGGAAGAGCAGGATCGGCGACAACGAGCGCATGAGAACCTCCAAGGTCGTGCCTGGACTCGATGCAAGCGTCGTGCCCGCCAGGTGGACCCGCGCCGTCGGCAGGCGCGGGATCCTCATCCTCCCGTGGCGTCCGGCGCGGATCAACTTGGAGGTTGGACGCGCCGCGGCTATCGTGGTCGACCCGGACGGGGTGTGGATGCGTCGGTTCGTGATCTTCGCGATGCTCGGACTCGGCGGCTGCCCGAGCGAGTACACGCCGCCCAACGCCATCGCGATCCCGCCCGCGGTCACGATCGTCGCGCCGTCGGATCAGGCGACCTACGCCGACACCGAGGCGGTGGACTTCCAGGCGCAGGTCGTCGACGAGAACGGCCTCTCCGACGTCGTCGCGGTGACGTGGTCCTCGGGGATCCAAGGCCCGCTCGGCACGCCCGAGGACGCGCTCCCCGATCCGTCCGGCGCGAGCCGGCTGACCACCCTGCTCTCCAGCGGCACGCACGCGATCGTGGTCACCGTCGAGGACTCCGAGGGTCTGCAGGCCACCGACGCGATCACCGTGATCGTCTCGCCGCGGCTCGAGATGCCGGTCGCCGAGATCGTCGAGCCCTTCGATCTCGACACCTTCGACCTCGGCGACGACATCGACCTCTCCGGCGTCGTCTCCGATCCGAACCAGCCGCCGTGGACGCTGTGGGCCACCTGGCGCGCCACGTCGGTGACGTCGGGTCAGGTGATCGATCTGGGCGAGTACGAGCCCTCGACCGGCGGGCTGGTGCACACGCGGTTCACGCCGGACGAAGCGACGGTGTGGGTCGTCGCGCTGCGCGTCGAGGACGACGACGGGCACTTCGCCGAGGACCGGATCCAGCTGGTGATCGAGGATCCGCACGACCGCGACCTCGACGGGGACGGGTTCAGCGTCAACCAGGGCGACTGCGACGACGACGACGGCGCGCGGTTTCCGGGCAACCCCGAGGTCTGCGACGGCAAGGACAACAACTGCAGCGGCGCGGTCGACGACAAGGACGCGGACGGCGATGACCACATCGACCGCGCCTGTGTCGCGTACGCGGGCCCGCTCCCGGTCGACGACTGCGACGACGCGCGCGCCGACGTGCACCCGGGCGCGACCGAGGCGCCCGACGGCGTCGACCAGGACTGCGACGGGGCGATCGACGAGGGCACACCGCGCTACGACCACGACGGCGACTGCGCGTGCGTCGGCCCCGATCCGTGCACCGACAGCGCGAACGCGGCGTGTGTCGTCGCGGATCTACTCACCGGCGACTGCGACGACGACGACGCGTTCCTGCACCCCGCGGACCGCGACAACGACGGCGCGTCGACGTGCGAGGGCGACTGCGACGACGACGACGCGGCGCTGAACCTGCTGGACATCGACCGCGACGGCGTCTCGACCTGCGACGGCGACTGCGACGACGACCCGCTGGCGTGCGGCGCGGCGTGCTACCCCGACAACCTGTCGCCGGACGTCTGCGACGGCTACGACCAAGACTGCGACGGGGCGATCGACGAGGACCCCGACCACCTCTGGTACCACGACTTCGACGAAGACGGGTTCGTCGACGTCCACGACCCGGTCGCCGCGTGCGCGGATCCCGACGGCGCAGGCTTCGTCTGGCAGGCGTTCCCGACCCAGCACGACTGCGACGACACGGACCCGTGGAAGAACCCCGCCGACTTCGACGGCGACGGGTTCAGCTCGTGCGACGGCGACTGCGACGACAACCCCTACGCGTGTGGCGCGGGCTGCTTCCCGGGCAACCCGGCGCCGGACGTCTGCGACGGCTTCGACCAGGACTGTGACGGCGCGTTCGACACCGATCCCGACGTGCCCTGGTACCAGGACGCCGACGGCGACGGCTTCACCGCGATCGACGTCGTGGTGCTCGCGTGTGAGGACCCGGACGGCGCCGACACCGAGTGGGTCGCGGTGCGCACCGCGGGCGACTGCGACGACGACGACCCCGACCTCACGCCGGAGGACGCTGACGGGGACGGCTACTCGACCTGCGAGGGGGACTGCGACGACGACAACCCGGGGCTGACGCCCGCCGACCTGGACGGCGACGGCGTGTCGACGTGCGACGGCGACTGCGACGACACCAACCCGGCGCTGAACCCGCACGACCTGGACGGCGACGGCGTGTCGTCGTGCGACGGCGACTGCGACGACGACCCGCTCGCGTGCGGCGCCGACTGCTTCCCCGGCAACACCGCCGCGGACGTGTGCGACGGCTACGATCAGGACTGCGACGGCACCCCCGACGAAGACCCGGATCGCACTTGGTACCGCGACGCCGACGGCGACGGCTTCGCGAACAACGCGATCACCACGCTGGCGTGTGAGGATCCCGACGGCGCCCTGCCCGGGTGGGTCGCGCAGCCCACCCCGCAAGACTGCGACGACGACCCGGCGGCGTGCGGCGCCGCCTGCTTCCCCGGCAACCCCGCCCCCGACGTGTGCGACGGCTACAACCAGGACTGTGACGGCGCCGTCGACGAGGATCCGGACCGCGTCTGGTACCACGACCGCGACGGCGACGGCTTCACCAACATCAACGACACCGTGCTCGCGTGCGCCGACCCGGACGGCCCCGGGCCGAAGTGGCGCGCGACGCCGACCACGCAGGACTGCGACGACGATCCGACGACGTGTGGCGCCGGGTGCTACCCCGGCAACACCGCGCCCGACGTGTGCGACGGCTACGATCAGGACTGCGACGGCACCCCCGACGAGGATCCGAACCGCGTGTGGTACCGCGACGCCGACCTCGACGGGTGGACGTCCGCCACCGTCACCACGCTGGCGTGCGCCGATCCCGACGGGACGCAGGGCGGCTGGGTCGCGTCGCCGAGCTCACCCGCCGACTGCAACGACGGCAACGCCGCGCTGAACCACGACGACGTGGACGGCGACGGCTACACCACCTGTGCAGGCGACTGCGACGACGGCAACGCCGCGCTGAGCCCGCATGACGGCGACGGCGACGGCTACTCCTCGTGCGCGGGCGACTGCAACGACGGCAACGCCAACATTCGCCCCGGGCTGTCCGACTTCCCCGACACGCTGTACGTCGACCGCAACTGCGACGGCATCGACGGCACGATCGCCGATGCGGTGTTCGTCGCGCCGTCGGGCACGAACACCACGACCTGCGGCACGATGGCAGCCCCCTGCGCCACCGTCGCGTACGCCGCGGGCACGCGCGCGCCGGCGCTCGGCCGCACCGAGATCTACGTGCGCGCCGGCACCTACACCGGCACCCAGGCGTGGACCGGGCTGTCGGGCATCAACGTGTACGGCGGCTACGACACCACCTGGGTGCGCGCACACCGCACCTCGCCCACCCACGCGACCACGTTCTCCGGCGGTAGCTTCAGCAGCCAGGCGATCGGCGTGAAGATCACCTCGTCCACGCTGCACCTCGAGAACGTCGTGATCCAGGGGCCGAACGCGTCGGGCACGGTGAGCAGCCGCGGCAAGAGCAGCTACGCGGTGCACGTCACCGGCTCGGACCTGTCGCTGTTCGACGTCGGGATCTTCCAGGGGAACGGCAGCGATGGGCTGGCGGGCGGCGGCGGCACGAGCGCCAGCCAGACCGCCGCGCCTGGCGGCGGCGCGGGGCAGAACGGCGACGAGATCACCTCGTGCTGCAATACGTCGCGTCGGTCGGGTGGCGCGGCGGGCGCGAACAGCTCGTGCACCGCCGGCACCGCCGCTGGCGGCGGGGGTCGCGGCGGCTCGGTCGACACGAGCTGCGGCTCGTTCTGCACCGGCAACAAGGACGCGACCGGCGGCGAAGCCGGCGGGAACGCCGCGCTGTTCGCGACCAGCAGCTTCGGCTACCGCGGCGCTGGCGGATCGCCCGCGAACCATGGCGTGGCAGGCAACGCCGGACGCGTCGCCAACGGTTCGGGCGGCACCGCCGGGAGCCGCGTCGGCGCGCTGTCCGGGGACTGGTGGTACGGCGGCGACGGCGGCACGGGCACGCTGGGCGAGCACGGCAGCGGTGGCGGCGGCGGCGGCGGCGGCGGCGCGTGCGACGACGGCATCGACGACCGCGGCGCGGGC
>CAYQSE010000133.1:0-15263 GCA_964419905.1 uncultured Enterobacteriaceae bacterium | reverse complement strand
AGCGCCGAGACGGGCCCGCCGTGCAGGTGGTCGGGGCTCCACGGGCCCACCGCGTGCGGGGTGGGCGTCCACAGGGCGCCGGTGCGGACGAAGAAGGCGTCGGACATGTCGGGCAGCCTAGCAGCGAAGAGCGATCACGCGGGCGGGGCGTGATGCTCGCGGAGGTGGGCCACGACGTCCACGGCGATCTTCAGCGCGACGAGCAGCGCGACATAGCCTCGGGCATCGCCGGTCATCAGCAGGATCCAGCCGCCGAAGATCACGACGATCTGCTGCACGAACACACGCGCGTAGGGGCGGCTGAACTCGTCGCCCGCGTCCGCGTTCGCGCGCTCGGGCCCGCGCAGCCAGTGGGCGACGAACGAATAGCCGTGGCTCGCGACGAATCCGGCGACCGCGCCGTGCAGGGCAGGCGAAGCGAGCGCGGGCCGCGGGTCGAGTCCGAGGAAGCCGAGCATCACGACGAGCTGGATCGTGACGAACATCCCGTAGTGGACGACGAAGAACGGCATCAGGAACAGCCGCCTCGGGCCGCCCTGCCCTGCGGTGAGCATCCGCAGCAGCGTGTAGCCGCCGATCACCATCGACTCGGCCCAGTACACGAGCAGCGGCTCGAGCACGTCCCACCCGAGGAAGACCACGCCGGCCAGGGGGAGGACGTTCGCGAGCAACAGCGCGGCGAGCGAGCCGCGGGTGCGAATCGGCAGGTTCGCGATCGGCGGCACGAACGACATGCGCAGGCCCTCCGGCAGGCATCCGACGCCGCCGTCGGATGAACCACAGCGTTGCCACCTCCTCGCCTCTTGGACGGTCGGGACGGGGCCCGGGGCGTCGTAGCGCGGCTCACCGCGCGTCGAAGACCTCCCGGAGGTCGCGGATCGCCGGTAACGACGCCGCGTCCGGGTTGCGGTAGTGGATGGCGGTGAGCCCATCGACCCCGGGGACGTACGCCGTGCCCTGGGACGACAGGAACGTCGGCACCGAGAACCCCGCGGAGGTACGCGGGACCTGGACCGGGACGGTCAGGTCGTCGCCAGTGACGTGCTGGATGCACACCACATCGCTCATCGTCGACAGGATCGCGACCTGGTTCTGGACGTCGAAGATCGGCAGCCCATTGCACTCGGTCGTGAAGCGGAACCGCCCGCAGTTGATGCCGGGTTTCGGGTGGAACGCGCCTCCCACGTACGCGAAGCGTGCGTCGTACTCGGGGATCACGAGCTCATCGCGGAGGGTGTCGAAGAACGGGCTGAAGTACGGCAGCGCAGGGGGGTCGTAGGAGAGCGCGGGGCCGGGGAGGAAGTCGGTCGGCGGGTCATTTGTGCACGCTGGGCAATCCGGGCCGCGGTAGAATGCCGGCCCGCACGTGCCCCAGTCGTAGGCGGGGTTCCAAAACCGGTCGGGGTAGCCGAGCAGCACGCCGGCGAGCTCGTCGACGACAACCGCCCCGGTGCCGTCGACGATCGCGGCGCGGTGGGCGAGCGCTGTCCCGGCGGACTCGTAGAACACCAGTGTCCTGTCCGCTCCCGGGATCGCGGCGAGCCCGAGGAGGTGCGTGGCGCCGAGGTCGACGTCGGCGAGGGTCTCGCCGGTGGCGCCTTCGACGATCCGCAGCGTCCGCGACGCGGTGTCGAGGTAGAGGTGGTCGAGGTCGGGGTTGTACCCGCCGAGGTACGCGTCATCGTGCCAGGTGTCGACGACCTCGCGGGTGGCGAGGTCGAAGACATAGGTGCTGCCCCATCGGGCGTGGTAGTACCGGCCGCCGTCGGCGGTGACGATCGTGTGGGGCCGCAGGGTCGGCGCGCCCAACCACCGCCAGCCCAGCTCGCTCGCGTCCGGGTCGCCGGGCACATCCACGATCGCTACGCGCGCGGCGATCGCCGGGTCCAGTTGGGCCTCATCCAGGTCGACCCACTCGGAGACGTCCGGGTCCGTGAACAGATCGAGATCGACGAACACGAACCGCGCCGCGTCGCGCGGCATCGTGCTCGAGTCGCTCACGGCCGCAGCGACCGCCACCCCGGTCTCGCCGAGCACCTCGAGGCGGGTGAACGGCACCTCGAAGTCGAGCGCGGACGCCGTGAGGAGCACGTCGACGGTCTCTCGGGACGGGTCGTACACCCCGAAGCCCCGGTCGGGGCTCAGGTAGACGACCACGTCGCGGGTCGGATCAGCGACCGCGTGCGGGCCCTTCATGCTCTGGTCGGGGGTCGGCTCGTGCCAGATCGGCAGGCGAAGCTCGGTGACGAGCGGCAGCGACAGCGGCAGCGTCTCGCCTTCGAGGACGTGCGTGATCTGTGCGCCCGCGCCGTACGGGATCAGCGCGGTGTCGTCCTGTACGATGCGGACGAAGAGGAGGCCGGGCCAGACCGGCAACTTGTCGTTGGGCAAGGCAGGGACTTCCTGGAACGTGAACCGCCCGGCGGCGTCCGGCGCCTCGTCGCCAGCGATCTCGTCGAGGACCATCCGATCCTCGAACCCTTCGCCGAGGCTACCGTCCGGCACGCGCCACACCTCGAGCTGCACCGACAGCCCGGTCAGCGACGACTCGGGCGAGTCGATCACCCGCTGGTTCCAGACGTGGACCCGGGCAGTCGTGGCGTCGCTCTCCCCGGCCAGCTGGCCGGTGACCGTCGCGGTGAGCTGCGGCTTGCACGCGACTGCGACGAGCAGCAGCGGCAGGAGGAGGGCGCGGTGGATCGACATGGGGACCTCCGAGCTTTCGTCAATGGGGATGCAAGCCCCGCGCCAGTCCGTCGGCGCGCAGTGGGGCGGTGGATGGCGTCCGGTTGTGCGGAATGGCACTTCGCGACTGCAGCGTTGTGCGCCAACCGGTGCCTCCTCGTCGGTGTCGCGTGCGGCAGGGGGACCACCCCCCCCTCCAGGTCCAGCACCTGCGGCTCGTCCGGGCTACGGGGCCCCGTGCCGATGAAGACCGTGCGAGCGTTGGGACGAGGGTGTGCGCGTCAGGCGGCGATCGCCGGCTTCGCGTTCACCGCGCTCGTGCTGCTGCTCGGCGGCGCGTTCGCGATCGGCGTGCTGATCCCGATCCCGGCGGAGCTGGGCATCGAGCGCCGGTTCGTCGTGTTCCTCACCTTGTTCGCCGCGACGACGGGGCTGATCGTCACCTCGCTCGTCGCCTCGTCCGCGTTCGTCGTGCGGCGCGCGCTGTGGCTCGATGATGCGTTCGCGAGCGTAGGGCTCGAAGGGCGGCCGTTCTTCCAGACCGGGCGTCACTACCACGGCACCTGGGGCGGGCGGCGCGTCGATGCCTACCTGTTCCGCGGGCCCACGCTCGACCTCTACGTGGAGTCCCCGCTGGGCGCGCGGGTCGGGGTCGCCAACCGGAGCGCGGCGTCCGTCGTCGCGCGCGCGCTGCTCGACGTCGCGCCGCTGCCGTTCGTCGCCCCGGGCTTCGAGGAGCTCGAGGTGCACCCCGACGATCGCGCGTGGGCCGAGGCGCTGCTCGCCGATCCGGCGGCGGTCGACCTGATCCCGCGGCTGGCCCGCGACGACCTCGGGCCCGAGCGCCGCGCGCTGATCGTCGGTCCCGAGGCGATCACGCTGAAGATGCGCTTCCTCCCGCTGCACGACATCACCCCGACGTCGGTGCGCGCGTGGGTCGAGGACATGGCGGAGCTGGCGCGGCGCGCCGAGGAGGTGCCGCCGCCGGCGGTGCCCGTCCGGGAGACGTCCTACGAGCGACTGATGCGCGTCGAGCGGGGGCGGATCGCGAACCGGATCTCGAACGGGATGCTGGTCGTGTTCGTCGTCGTGATGCTGCTGGGCCTCGTGTGGGTGGGGCTCGAGGGCATCCTGGCTTTCAACGCCAACTGAAATCGCGATGGACGGGTACGCCGTCGATGTCGTAATCTCCTCGGGGGGTACGGCATGGTCCACGCACTGGTCCTCCTCGCCGCGCTGGGCGGATGCGCGACGAGTCCGCAATCGATCGCCGAGGTTCACCTCGAGGAGGGCTTCGTCCTCGATACGCACCATCGCGTCGCGGTCGTGGTCGCGCCGGACGCGTTCGAGCCCGAGTCGGTGCGGCTCGCGGTCCGTCGCGTCGACGGCGAGCCGCTGTTCGCCGGGACGGCGGCGCTGGCGATGCAGCGCGACCTGCGGGTGAAGGTGCCGGACGGCACGCGCGCGCTCGTGGTCGAGGCGCGCTTCGTGGACGGCCGCGCCGCCACGCGCACGGTCGACCTCGCTGACGGGCGGTTCACGGTGGCGCTCGGGAGCTTCCGATGATCGCGCTCGTCCTGCCGTTGATCGGGCTCGTCGGGGCGGCCCACGCGCAGCACGAGTTCATCCCACCGACGACGGTGGCGTTCGAGGACATCCCCGCGGCCTATCCGGGCTCGGATCTGGACCTCAACGACGTCGTGCTGCGCTACCGGGCGCGGTGCGATCTCGCTGGCGGGGACGTCGTGCGACAGGTGGCGCGGCTGGCACCGCTGGCGAACGGGGCGCGCAAGCGCAACGCGCTGTGGCTGTCGCTGCCGGCGGACGCGGCGGTGACGCTCGCGGTGGACGGCGCCGAGCCGACGCCGCTGGACGTGGTCGCCGGCAAGGTGCGGCTGTTCGAGGACTTCCGTGACGCCTTCGACGGCATCGCGTCGGGGTTCGTGAACACGGAGGCGGGCGCGCCGCTCGTCCCCGGTCGGACGTGGGAGCTGGCGCTGACGTTCGCGACGCCGCTCGCCGGAGCCTGCCCCGATCTGGCGTTCGAGGTGCACCGCGACGACATCGACCCGATCACGCTGACCTCGACCGTGGGTCCGAACAACCAGCCGCTGGCCGGCGCGTTCGCCGGCGACTGGGCGCCGCCGCTCGAGACCACGCCGATCTGGGAAGCCTATCCGGAGTTCCTCGGGTGGCTCGCGGGCACCTGCGGGGGCGAGCCCGCGTGCGAGGCGTGGGAGCAGCATCCGGGCCCGGCGGTGCGGGCCCGGAGCGCCGCCGAGCTCGCCGACACCGCGCCGATCCCGGCGTTGCCAGCCTGCGGGGACGGGCTCGACTGGGACGGCTGCCCGCCCGAGGGCCCGCAGCCTCCGCAGCCGGTGGCCGAGTGCACGAGCGGCGCCCAGGAGGTCCTCGGCGGGTGCACGCTCGACTGCGTCGGGGGGCAGTGGGAGTATGGGGACTGCGCGCTGGTGTCGATCAGCACCGGTCCGAACCACACCTGCGCTGTCGTCGCGACCGGCGAGGTCATCTGCTGGGGCGAGAACTCCGGCGGGACCCTCGGCCTGTCGGTGAACGGCGTGTACCCCTCGCCGGTGCTCATCGTTGGCCTCGACGACGCGGTGTCGGTAGCGGTCGGCGAATACCATACCTGTGCGCTGCGCGCTCTCAGCGGCGTGTCGTGCTGGGGCGGAGGGCCCAGGGGACAGCTCGGCAATGGCGCGACCGACAACATGGCGTCGCCCGTCTCGGTCCAGGGACTCGCCGACGCGGTGGCGATCGGCGCCGGCAGTCAGCACTCCTGCGCGCTACGCGACGATGGCAACGTCGTCTGCTGGGGGTATGGGGCGCTCGGACAGCTCGGCGACGGTCAACAGGTGAACAGCAGCGTGCCGGTGGACGTCGTGGACCTGTCCGACGTGGTCCAGCTCTCGGTGGGCCGACACCACAACTGCGCGGTGATCTCCGGAGGAGAGCTGCGATGCTGGGGAAACAACCCGTACGGTCAGCTCGGGGATGGCTCGACCGAGTGGAGGTCCACACCCGTGCCCGTCGTCGGGCTCGCGGACGCGGTGCAGGTCGTTGCCTCCCATAGTTTCAGTTGCGCGCTAAGGGCGAACGGCGCGATGGTCTGCTGGGGTCAGAACGACAAGGGGCAGCTCGGCGACGGGCAGACGGTCGGGAGCCCGGTCCCGGTCGCCGTCATCGGTCTTCCTCCGGCCAGCGAGATTGCCGGGGGCCAGAGTCACAGCTGCGCACGCGTCGGCGCGGGCAATGTCATGTGCTGGGGCGACGGGACGAAGGGGTCGCTAGGCCAGGCGGTCCACGGCGGGTCGCTCGAGCCCGTGTACGTCGCCACGTTGTGGGACGCCGTCGACCTCTCGGCTGCGGGGGCGCATGCCTGCGCCCTGCGCGCGACCGGCGGAGTCCGCTGTTGGGGGGACGGCATCAAAGGGCAGTTGGGTCAGGGCGCCCTTCCCCTCTTCACCGCCGTCGCAGATCCGGCGGCTCCGGCCACGCAGGTGGTCGGTGGTGCTCATCACTCCTGCGCCTTGCGCGACGACGGAGGCGTGTCGTGCTGGGGTTTTGGCCTGTGGGGTCAGCTCGGGTACGGAGGGAACTTGACCCAGACGCTCCCGCAGGCAGTGGTCGGGCTCGACGACGCGGTCGCGTTGAGCGCGGGTTCGCTGTTCACGTGCGCAGTGCGGGAGGGCGGGGCGGTCGCCTGCTGGGGCTTTGGCTCGAACGGTCGGCTTGGCAATGGGGACACGGCGCATGCGCCGCTACCGGTCGCGGTCACTGGGATCAGTGATGCCGTCGTGGTCGATGCGGGCAGTGAGCACGCCTGCGCGCTGCGCGCCAACGGGGAGGCCATCTGCTGGGGGCGCGGAACACTGGGCAGGCTGGGCAACGGCCTGAGCGTCGATGCGTCCACCCCGGTCAACGTCGTCGACCTCACGGACCCGGTGGATATCAGCGCGGGGCAGGCGCACACCTGCGCTCGGCTTGGCAGCGGCGCGATCCGCTGCTGGGGGCACAACGGGAACGGACAGCTGGGTGATGGCACGAACACGGGTTCCTCGACGCCGGTGGACGTCGTCGTGATCGACGATGCGGTGGACCTATCTGCGGGGGCCTCTCGCACGTGCGCGGTCCGCGCGAACGGTACGGTGTGGTGCTGGGGGTCGGGTGGGCTCGGAAACGGCGCGACGAGCGGCAGTCTCGTTCCGGTGCAGGCGACGGGTCTCTCGGATGCGGTGCAGGTCGCCGCGGGTGAAGTCCACACGTGTGCGCTCCGCCAGGGGGGAGCGGTCGCGTGCTGGGGCTCCAACGGGAGCGGTCAGCTCGGTGACGGGACCACCGAGAACCGAACCGCCCCGGTCGCCGTCCTCGGCATCGACGACGCGGTGTGGGTCGAGGTCGGATCGGCGCATACCTGCGTCGTGCGCGAGAGCGGGCAGCCGTGGTGCTGGGGCGCCGGCGGCCAAGGGGCGCTGGGTGACGGACGGCCCTGGTGGAGCGCGCCGGTCGTCGTGAGCTGGCCGATCCCGTAGGGACGTGTCGGTCACGCGCGGCGACACCGTTCGCGCGAGCTTGCCGTCGCTCGGGTCCGTGCAGGGTGTGCGGTGCGGGCCATGCGCGCGCGGGGACCGGAGCGGTTGGTCGGACGGTCAATAGACCGGCCAGGGGAGACGATCGGGCGGCGCACCTTGCGCCCAGGCACCGCGGGTTCAGGGTGGTCTTTCATGCAGTACTGAAAGAATCGGTTCATCCTGTCAAGTTAGCATTTATGCGCATCGAGGCTTGCACTGGTCGAAAGCCTCGGCATGATCGCGGGTAGAGGTCCACAGGCGGCAGCACGACGACTCCATCCGTGCCCACGGATGGAGAGGGGGTAGGTATGCACTCGATTCAGGCGCTCTCGGCGTTGTTCCTGGTCGGTTCGATGCTCACCGGAACGGCGCACGCGCAGAGCACGACGTTCTACCCGGCGAGCGGGCAGTTCGGGACGCTGTTGTTCGAGGATCTGTGGCCCGCCGAGGGCGACTACGACTTCAACGACACGGTGCTCCGGGTCAACGAGCGGCGCGAGGAGAACGCGTCGGGGTTGACCACCGAGATCACCTACAACTTCAACCTGTACGCGATGGGCGCGCGGCTGTGTCTGGGGGCCGCGATCCGGCTGCCCGCCGCGCCGGGTGACGTGTCGGCGCGCAGGATGATCGGGACCGGCTGCGAGGCGTCGGGCGCGGCGTGGGCGGTGGAGAACGTGAACGGGGTCTTGGACGGCGCGGGGGGCGTCGTCGTGCCCATCGCCACCAACCTGCGGCAGCAGCTCTGCGGCGGGCGGGGCGGGTTCCTGAACACGGTGCCAGGCGAGCCGACGGCGCTCTGCGCGCCGCTGGCGCTGCGCGTGCGCTTCGATCCGCCGCTCGCCGCGCCGCCCGATGCCCCGGGCGACGTGTTCATCCACCGCTGTGACGACCTCGGGCACCAGGTGCACCGCTCGTTGTTCTACGGGGTGCCGGGCGGCGGCTACGCGGTCGACGCGGCGCGCTACCTGACCGCGCAGGACGCCTCCGAGGTCGATCCGACCACGAAGGCCGCAGACGGGACGCGGTTCTACGTCAACACCGCCGGCGTGCCGTGGGCGATCGCGCTCGGCGACGCGACCTACAACATCCCCGCCGAGGGGCAGCGGGTCGAGGAGGTCTTCCCCGAGATCCTCGACTTCGCGCAGGGAACCGGCGGTGCGGCGTTCTGGCACACGCCGGTCGGCCAGGCCTTCGCGTTCCAGGACGGCGGCCCGCCGCTCCCCATCGCGGTGTTCACGGACTCGCCCGAGGAGGCGGCGTGCCTCGCCGATCCCATCGGCCAGTGGACCGGCGCGAGCTGCTCGTGCGCCGCCGGCGGCCCGTTCTTCGCGTGGGACGGCGTCGCGTGCGTCGAGGATCTCGCGGCGCAGTGCAACGCGGACCCGTACGGCACCTGGGACGGCGCCGCCTGCGTGTGCTCCGGCACCTTCACGTGGAGCGGCACGGCGTGCTTCGACGCGTCGGACGCGAAGGCGACGGCGTGCGTCGAGGGCGGTACGGCCCCGGGCGGGCCCTACAATGGGTGGTATTCGCAGTCGTTCACTGGCGGCGGCGCGTGGAACGGCACCACCTGCGACTGCTCGGGTGTGGGGACGGGCTACGAGTGGAACGGCTACGGTTGCTACGACCCGTCGGGCGGCCAAGAGCAGCTGTGCCTCGCGGCGGGCGGTCAGTACGACCCGTGGGGCAGCTACAATTGGAGTCTCCTCGACGACAACCAGCAGTGTGATTGCTCGGCGGTCGGTCCCGGCTTCACCTGGGACAGCATGACCTCGACCTGCGTGGAGCCCCAGCCGGGCGTAGCCGCCGCGTGCCAGACGTCGGGGGGCGTGTGGCTGCGTGGCCCACAATACTGTGACTGTCGCGCGCTGGGCTTCGGGTGGACCTTCGACTCCGCCACCCAGACTTGCCAGATGAGCTTGGCCGAGTCGTCATGCCTCGACGAGGGCGGCGTGTGGACCGGATCGGTGTGCGACTGTCCGGACGGCCAGGTCTGGTCCGGCAACCCGGACGAACCCTGGCAGAGCGGAACCTGTGACGGTGGTGTCGAGGAGGTCTGCGTCAGCGCGGGCGGAGCCTGGACCGGCGGGACGTGCGCGTGTAGTCCTGGCTCGTCCTGGGATTCGACCCTCTGGCAATGCGTGGACGATGCGTGGGCCTTCCAAAACTGCGACATGGCTGGCGGGAGCTGGATCGGCACGACGTGCGACTGCTCGACCTCGCCGAATGGTTGGTGGTGGGACGGCTGGTCATGCACGTACCCGCCGCCGTCCTACGACGCGTGCCAGATGGAGGGGGGCGCGTGGGTCCCGGTGGTGCCCTATCAGCCGTACTGGCATTGGTCGCCGGACATGGGAAGCTGCGACTGCCCTGCGGGGGAGCTCTTCATGTGGGGCACGACCTGCGTCCCCTACGCCGAGTTCGAGTGCAACTGGTCGGCGGGTTGGTGGGACGCCATGTCGAACCAGTGCCAGTGCGCGACTGCGAACGGCGGGGGCCCGCGGAACTTCGGGACGTGGGACGGGGAGACGTGCGCGCCGTCGCTCGCGGTCGAGATCTGCGTGATGGAGCACGGCTCGTACTGGGACGAGATGAACGACACCTGCATGTGCGACAACTCCTGGGGTTGCCCGGGCTGCGGTGGCACGACCTGGGGCATGTGGAACGCCGCCACGCTGGAGTGCGAGTCCGAGGGGTGGGACTGCCAGGAGCAGGGCGGGTATTGGGATCCTTGGTCCTGGACCTGCGACTGCACGATGAACAGCGGCATCCCACACGCGACGTGGGACGGCACGTCCTGCGACTACTCGGGCGAGCGGCACGGATGTGAGGTCTCCGGGGCGTACTGGAGCACGTGGGATCCGGTCACGGGGATGCAGGTGCCCGAAGGCACGTGCGATTGCTACAACTACAACGGCTACATGCCAATGTACCCGGAGGAGTACCTGACCTGGGATCCGCTGCGCATCGAATGCGTCGACACCCACGGTCGGTACACGTGTGAGTACGAGTCTGGGGGGTGGTGGGACTCCTATTCGATGAGCTGTGACTGCTCGTGGGTCTGGGATCCGGCGACCGGTGAGTACAACCCGGGTCGATGGGATCAGGCCACGCTGAGCTGCGTGCCGGACGCCGAGGTCGCCGCTTGCGTCGACCACCCCTACGCTTGGTGGGTCTCCGACCCCTACGGCACCTACGGCATGGGCTTCGCGTGTGAATGCGACGACATGATGTTCCAGGCAAGCTACTCGGACCCCTACGGGCAACATCACTCGGTCTACGAAGCCTTCTGGTCGTGGGATCCGCAGACCGATACGGGCGAGTGCACGAACGAGGCGGTGCAGGGCTGCGAGACCTCGGGCGGCACGTGGGAGACGTCCTACGGCTACGGGTACTGCGACTGCCAGGCGGTCTCTCCGTCCTACATGCTCATCTACGACAGCGGCGACATGCAGTGGCGCTGCGGCGACCCGCAGCAGGAGGCGTGCGCGGACCAGGGCGGCACGTGGGACTCGATGTACTGGACCTGCGACTGCTCGGGCCCCTTCGAGTACTGGGACGGGATGTCCTGCATGTACTCGTGGGAAGGCGAGCAGTGCGTCGCCTCGGGTGGCACGTGGGACTCGAACTCCTGGAACTGCGACTGCTCCGGCGTCGGCTCGGGCATGTGGAACGGATCGAACTGTGAGTGACGCGCGACTCGGCAACGCGAAGGAGAGCGTGATGCATCGAACCAGCAGCTTCCTGATCCTGTTCCTCGCGGCGGCGGCCTGCGCGCCGCTCCCCGCCGAGCGCCTGGACGAGGTGCGGATCCCGCCCGACTTCCACTTCGAGACGACGCGGGCGGCGTCCGTCGAGGTGGTCGTCGCGCCCTCGCGCCGGGCGGCGGGCGGCCCGCTCACGGTCGAGATCCGCAAGCCGGACGGCGGGCTGGTCTTCCACGGCCGGGTGGGTGAGGCGTCCGCGTGGAAGGCCTCGGCGCGCCTCGCGCTCCCGAAGTACGTCACCTCGGTGCAGGTGCGGCTGAAGGGCGAAGGGGTGGACGAAACGGTCACACTCCCGGTCGACGCCGACGGCGCCGCCGCGCACACCTTCGGCTGAGCCCCGGGCGCCCGCGGGTCGTTCGGGCCCGCGCGACCCCGACCGGCGGACCATAGTTCGCGTAGAGGGGCCCCAACAGCGGAACGGCAGAACTTTCCCCTTCACCCGGAGCGGCCTGGCTGTCAGACTGGTCCGCAAGGGAGGCGGGATGGTCCATCGGCTCTGGGTGCTCTTGTTGATCGGTGCGTGCGCAGCCCCGCCGCAGACCATCGCGGACGTTCGGCTCGCCGAGGACTTCGTGCTCGACACGCACGCGCGGGTCGCGCTGCACGTCGATGCCGGCGCCCACGACGCCGAGCGCGTGCACCTCGAGGTGCGGCTGCCCGACGGCCAGCCGCTCTACCTGGGCTCGGCGCGGCTCGCAATGCACCGCGCGCCGCGGCTGAAGGTGCCCGCGGGGACGGCTTCGCTCTCGGTCACGGCGCGGCTGGCGGACGGCACGACGCGCGCGGGCGAGCTCCCGATCACGACGGGCGCGGTCGACCTGAGCGTGGAGGCGCTCCAATGATCCGCCTGTCGACCGCGCTGCTCGTCTTGCCCTCGGTGGCGTGGGCCAACCACCTGCTGCTGCCGGTGCAGACCGCCGCGTTCGAGGACGTCCCTTCGCCGTATCCGTCGTCCGACATGGACTTCAACGACGTGGCGCTGCGCTACGGCGCGCGGTGCGATCTGGACGCGAACGGCGACATGATCCGGCACGTCGTGCAGCTCGTGGGCCTCGCGAGCGGCGCCTCGAAGCGCAACACGCTGGCGCTCGCGCCGCTCGCGCCGACGAGCTCGGCCACGTTCCGGATCGACGGCGGCGCGCCGGAGGCGCTGACCTTGGGCGCCGACGGTCGGTTCGTGCTCTTCGACGACTTCAAGGACGCGTTCGTCGCGCGTCCCCAGGTGTTCCTGAACACCGAGCCGGGTGCGCCGCTGGTCGCCGGCCGTCGCGCCATCGTCGAGATGGTGTTCACCGCGCCGGTCCCGCTGCCCGAGGGCTGCCCCGACGTGCCGTTCGAGCTGCATCGCACTGGCGACATCGACCCGATCACGATGGACACGCGCGTGGGGCCGAACCACCAGCCGCTGGTCGGCACGTTCACCGGCGATTGGGCCTACCCGATCGAGCGGGCGGCGGTGTGGGAGGCCTACCCGTCGTTCCTCGACTGGCTGACCGACAACTGCGGCGGGGATCCGGCGTGTGAGGACTGGGAGGCGACGCCGATCCCCGCGCGCGTGGTGTCGCGGACGCCGGTGGTCTACGACGAGACGGCGTATCTGCCGCCGCTGCCGACCTGCTTCGACGGTGAGCTGAACGGCGACGAGGAAGGCGTCGACTGCGGCGATCCGCTGGGCGTGTGCAAGGCCTGCGATCTGCACCTCGAGGTCGCATCGGACGAGCGCGCGATCCATGTCGCGTGGAGCTGGGAGTCGCCGGTCGAGATCCTGTACGCCACCGACCCCGACTGCGACTGGGACGACGTCGCGTCCTGCGAGAACGGCGGCTGGTACGCGGGCGCCGCCAGCGGTGCGATTACGCTCACGGTGGACGACGACGGGCTGGTCGCGAACGCGTCGTACTACGTGGTGGGCCAGGACGGCAGCGGGCTGCGGGGATCCCGTCGCGGCGCGCGCCCCTACCTGCTCGGCCCCGGCGCGGTGAACGGCAACTTCGGCGTGAACGTGCTGCGCGTCGAGGGGCAGACGCTCTACACCGCCGGCAACTTCCGGATGGTCGGCGCGGTGACGGGCGGCGGGGTGCAGGTGGGCCTGGACGGTCAGCCCGTGGGCGCGATGCCCTACATCAAGGGGCAGGTCTTCGCGGTGCTGCCGGACGGCGCCGGCGGCTGGTATCTCGGCGGCTCCTTCACCGAGATCGGCGGGGTGCCCCGCAGCGGGCTCGCGCGGATCGACGCGGCGGGCGCGGTGCTGCCGTGGGATCCGAGCGTCACCGGCTTTCCGGTCGTTCGGTCGATCGTCGTCCGTGGCGACGTGATGTACGTCGCGGGGCAGTTCGGCGCGGTCGGCGGCGTCGCGCGCCAGAACGTGGCGGTGCTCGATCTCGCCACCGGCGCGGTGCGCTCCGACTGGGTGGCGGACACCGACGGCACGGTGATGGCGATCCACGTCCAGGACGACGCGCTCTACCTCGGCGGCTACTTCGGCAACGTGAACGGCGTGGCGCGCAGCCGGCTCGCCGCCGTCGACCGCCACACCGGCGCGCTGGTCGCGGGCTGGGATCCGGGTGCGAGCCGGGAGGTGGAGACGATCGACGGGCGCGACGACGCGGTCGTGATCGGCGGTGCCTTCACGAGCGTGGGCGGCGAGGCGCGCGGCTACATCGCCGCGCTGGATGCGACCACCGGGGCCGCGCTGCCGTGGAATCCGGGCGCGAGCGGCAGCGTGAAGCAGGTCTGGCTCGACGGGGACACGCTCTATGTGGGGGGTACGTTCACCCAGTTGGCCGGGCAGAGCAGGTCGCGGCTCGGCGCGTTCGCGTGGGGCGAGGCGGGCCCGGGCGCGGTGCTGCCGTGGAACCCCAGCGCGAACTCCAACGTGTCGTCGATCGCGGTGTCCGATGAGGTCGTCTACGCCTCGGGCGGCTTCTTCCAGGTCGGCGACGTCCCGCGCGCCGGGTTCGCCGCGCTCGACGCGGAGAGCGGCGCGCTCCTGTCGTGGGATCCGAACGTGTGGGGCAGCACGATCAGCACGCGCGTGGGCGCGGCCGCCACCCAGGTCTTCCTTGGCGGCAACTTCGACGGCGCGGCGACCCGGGACGTGGCGAGGCTTGCGGCGTGGGACGCTTCGACCGGGCACCTGCTGGACTGGACGGCGGCCATCGACGACCACGTGTTCGCGCTCGAGCTCTACGGCGGCGTCGCCTACCTCGGCGGCACGTTCACCACGGTGGACGGCACGCCGCGCACGCGCCTCGCGGCGCTCGACGCGGCGACCGGCGCGTTGCTGCCGTGGGATCCAGGCGCGAACGGCACGGTGCAGGTCGCGACGCTGGTGGATGGCGTGCTCTACCTCGGCGGCGCGTTCACCGAGGTCGGCGGGCAGCCGCGGAGTCGGCTCGCTGCGTTCGACGCCGCCACCGGCGCCCTGCTCCCATGGAGCCCCTCGGTCGCCGACAGCCAGATCAACGGGCTGACGGTGATGGACGGCGTGGTCTACGTCGGTGGTGGCTTCACCAGCGCGGGCGGCGAGCCGCGCACCCGGCTGGCGGCGTTCGACGCCGCGACCGGCGCGCTGCTCCCGTGGAGTCCGGGCGCGGACGGCTTCGTGCAAGCGCTCGCCGCCGCGGACGGCGTCGTGTACGCGGGCGGCTCGTTCACGAGGATCAACAACGTCTCGCGGAACCGGATCGCCGCGGTCGACGGGGACACCGGGGCCCTCCTCGCGTGGCATCCGGGCGCGATGAGCGGCACCGTCCGCGCCATCGGGGTGGACGCGGAGCGCGTCGTGTTCGGCGGCGAGTTCAGCACGGTCGGCGGCCAGCCGCGCGAGAACATCGCCGCGGCGGACGCGGCCACCGGCGCGCTGCTGCCGTGGAGCCACGGGACCAGCAAGGACGTCTACACCTTGCTCGCCAGGCCCGGACAGGTGCTCGTGGGCGGCCGCTTCAACCGGGTCGGGTCCTCCGTGCCGATGACCGGGCTGGTCTCGTTCGACCCCGCCACGGGCGCGCCGAACTGGTGAGGGGTGCGGGCGGCGCACCGAGCAGATGCGTGAACCAGGTGCAGCCTCATGAAGGATCACTTCTCTACCGAGACCTACTGAAGGCGGGTTCACGCGGATCGATGCTCGTGGGGCGGGCGTCCCGCCTCTCGATGGATCACTTCTCTACGAAGACTCGCTGAAGGCGGGTTCGCGGGGATCCATGAACGTGGGGCG
>CAYQSE010000132.1:0-15348 GCA_964419905.1 uncultured Enterobacteriaceae bacterium | reverse complement strand
GCCGCCGCCGCCGCCGCCGTAGCCGCCGCGACCACCGCCGCCGCCGCCACCGCCGCCGCCGCGACCACCACGAGCGCCGCCCTTGTCCTCGGCCTCGTTGACGCGGATCGAACGACCGTCGAGATCGCTGCCGTCCATGGACGAGATCGCCTTCTGGGCGTCACCCTCCTCGGCAAAGGTCACGAAACCAAAGCCGCGCGAGCGGCCCGTGTCGCGATCGAGGATGACCTTGGCGTCGGTGACGTCGCCAAAGGACTCGAAGGCGTTGCGGAGGGAGTCATCAGTCGTGCCCCAGGAGAGGCCACCAACAAAAAGCTTCTTACCCATGTTCTTATCTTCTCGAATCGACCGCGCATTGCTGCGCAAGAGTCGCTAAAGTGCGCAGGCAAGAGGCGCCTGCTTCCCTGATGGAACCGCTGCGGTTCCCTCTCCTGTCGTGTGTCGTACCGTGGGCTCGCCGAAGCTGCCGAAGGGAGCGACGCGCGACAAACGGAACATACACCAGTCATGCCAGGCGCGCCACACTGACTCCTCAGAAGGGTGGGTGCCGAGCCCTGCGTCTCCAAAGGGTGGACAACTTCGACGCAGAGGCTATACAAAGCATGTACAAATCATGCGCAAAGTCGCGCGCTCGGAGCAAACACCATGGAACGCAAGCAGGCCCTCGTCATCGGTTCCGGCATCGGAGGGCTCGCCATGGGCATCCGCCTGTCCAGCATGGGCTTCGACACCACGGTGCTCGAGCGCCTCGACAAGCCCGGCGGTCGCGCCTACGTCCGCGAGAAGGACGGCTTCGTGTGGGACATGGGCCCCACGGTGCTCACGGTGCCGCACTTCATCGAGGAGCTGTTCGCGCTCGAGGCGAACGACGCAGCGCTCGACCGCGAGGACTTCCCCGAGGCGCTCCGCGCGCCCGACGCCCGCGTGCGCGAGGGGTCCTCCGCGGGCCCGCGCACCCGTGACTTCGTGGACCTGATGCCGATCTTGCCGTTCTACCGCATCTACTTCGACGACGGCACCTACTTCGACTACGACGGCGACCCGGAGAGCACGCGGCGGCAGATCGAGGCCATCGAGCCCGCCGACCTGGACGGCTACGAGCGGTTCCACCGTGACGCCCAGGCCATCTTCGAGCGCGGCTTCCTCGAGCTCGGCTACACCCACTTCGGCGACCCGTGGACGATGTTCCGGGTCGTGCCCGACCTGCTGAAGCTCGACGCGGTCCGCAACCTGTTCCGGTTCACCAGCAAGTACTTCCGCAGCGACAAGCTCCGCCAGGTGTTCAGCTTCGAGACGCTGCTCGTCGGCGGCAACCCGCTGAAGGTGCCAGCGATCTACGCGATGATCCACTTCGTCGAGAAGACGTGGGGCATCCACTTCGCGCGCGGCGGCACGGGCGCGTTGGTCCAGGGCTTCGTGCGCAAGCTGGAAGAGCTCGGCGGCACGCTGCGCTGCGACGCGCCGGTGGCCGAGATCCTCGTCGAGGCCGAGCCGGGCGGCCTGTTCGGGCGGCGGCGCGCGAAGGGCGTGCGCCTCGAGAGCGGCGAGGTGCTCCACGCCGACATCGTCGTGTCGAACGCCGACTACGCCACCACCTACATGAAGCTGATCGACGCCAAGCACCGCACCTGGAACCCCGACTGGCGCATCAAGGCGATGAAGTACTCGATGAGCCTGGTCGTGATCTACTTCGGGTTCCGCAAGACCGAAGCGCCGCTCGATCTACAGCACCACAACATCATCCTCGGGCCCCGCTACGAGGCCCTCCTCACCGAGATCTTCGACAAGAAGATCCTGCCGGACGACTTCAGCCAGTACCTCCACGTCCCGACGCTGACCGACCCCAGCCTGGCGCCCGAGGGGCATCACACCGCCTACACCCTGATCCCGGTGCCGCACAACGGCTCGGGCATCGACTGGTCGGTGCAGGGGCCGCGGCTGGTGGACACCGTGCTGCGCTTCCTCGACGAGCGCGGCTACATCCCGAACTTGATGGAGCGCCTCGTCCACCACGAGTTCATCGACCCGAACTACTTCGAGGGCACGCTGCAGGCCTACCTGGGCAACGCGTTCGGGCCCGAGCCGGTGCTGACGCAGTCGGCGTGGTTCCGCCCGCACAACCGATGCCCCGACATCGACGGCCTCTACCTGGTCGGCGCGGGCGCGCAGCCGGGCGCAGGCACCCCGAGCGTGATGATGTCGGCGAAGATGACCGCGCGGGTCATCGCCGAGGACCTCGCCATCCCCCTCGGGCGGCGTGAGTCGGTCGCCGACGAGGCCGATGCGGCACGCGCGGCCAAGTAGCCACCCGAGCCTACTCGGCGGCGAACAGCCCCATCCACCACGCCTCGAACGCGGGCGTCTCGGCGGTGTCGGCGAGGCGCGCGGCGATCAGCGTGGTGGTGCTCTCGGTCCACACCGCGCGCAGCCCCACCTCGTCGAGCCACGCGCCGAGCGTGCCGTCACCGACCTCGGCCAGCAGCGCCTCGATGCGCGCGGCGGCCCGTCCCACGAAGTCGTCCGCGTCGAGCTCGGCGCGGATCGCGGCGAGACCGATGTCGAGGTAGGCAGCGGGCTCGAGCTTCTCGATCTCGGCCGCCAGCTCGGCGATCTCGGTGTCCTTCAGCGTGTCGAGCAGCCCGATGCGGGTGCGGCCGTACGCCTCGGCGTGCGCGGGGTTCGCGACGTGCCGCGCGACGACCTTGAGCGCCTCGCGCGTGGCGCCGACGAGGAACTCGTGCAGGATCTCGTCCATCCGAGACTCCACCTCGTCGCGCACCGCACCGACGACGCCGCCCGCCATCGTCTCGGCCATGCTGCCGAACAAGCCCCGCCCCTTGCGCGCCGCGCGACCGCCGAGTCCGCCCAGCAGCCCCTGATCGAGTCGGGTCAGGCGCTGCCGGAACCGACGGAGCGTGCCGTCGAGCACCTCCTGCATCACCTCGGCGAACACCTCCTGATCGAGCAGGCGCATCACGACGGGCTCGCTGGGCGCCCACGGGCGGGCGAGCGCCTCGCGCAGCGGGCCCTCGAGCTCGGCGGGCCAGTGCGCGCCCACCTTGCCCTCCGCCGCCTTCCACGCGGCGACGCGCTCGTCGAGCGCGCGGCCGAGGCGCTCTCGGTTGCCCTCGCCGCGCACCAGCGCCTCGAGGCCGGTGGCGAGCTGACCGGCGAGCCACGCGGGATCGGCGATCTCGGCGATCGGCGTCTCGGTGGAGCGCTCGACCATCAGCCGGGCGAGGTCCGTGAGCGCCGCGCCGTCGGCGGCGCGGAGTCGGTGCAGGGCACGAGCGGCGGCTTCCATCGGGGGCCTCCAGAGCTCCTGCGCATATCCGATCGCCACACCCCGGGTCATGTTGAACGACCACCCACCTCGGAGGGACCATGTTTCGACCGTTCCGCGCCCTTCCCCTGCTCGCGCTCCTCGGCTGCGCCGGCGCCGCGCCGGCGCAAGAGCCGCCCGGGGGCTACCCGGTCACGAAGACCGACGCCGAGTGGCAGGCCCTGCTGACGCCCGAGGAGTACAAGGTCCTGCGCCAGGGCGGCACCGAGCGCGCGTTCACCGGCCGCTACTGGGACGCGAAGGAGGACGGCGTCTATACCTGCGCCGGGTGCGGCCACGCGCTGTTCCGCTCCGACGACAAGTTCGACTCGGGCACCGGCTGGCCGAGCTACACCCGCCCCGCCTCCGACGCGGCCGTGGCGACCAAGGACGACCGCAAGTTCGGGATGCTGCGCACCGAGGTGCTCTGTGCGCGGTGCGGCGGCCACCTCGGCCACGTCTTCCGCGACGGCCCGGCGCCGACCGGACTGCGCTACTGCATGAACGGCAACGCGATGCGCTTCGAGCCCGCCTCGACGCCCTGAGGCGCTCAGTCGCTCCGGACGACGACGGTGCGCAGCGTGGTGGTGAACGACCCATCGCCCGCGGCCGTCGCGCGGAGCGCGGTGACCACGCGAGCCATGGTGCGATCCGCGCCGATCAGCGCGCCATCCATGTTCGCGAAGCCATGCACCATCGACGGGGCCTGTACGTGGCGCACCGGCACGCCCGCCTCGCGGAGCGCCTCGACCCACGCCTCGCCCTCGTCGCGTAGCGGATCGAAGCCCGCGGTGACCACGACGGTCGGCGGGAGGCCCGAGAGGTCGGCCGCGAGCAGCGGCGAGACCGCCGGATCCTCGGCGTCGCCACCGTACTGGGCGACGTAGTAGTCGATCTGCGCCGCGGTGAGCAGGTAGCCCTCGGCGAACAGCCGATGCGAGGGGTGGCCGCGTCGCAGGTCGACCGCCGGGTAGATCTGGAACAGCGCGAACGGCAACGCCTCGCCGGCGTCTCGCAGCGCGAGGCACGCCGACGCCGACAGGTTGCCGCCCGCGCTGTCGCCGCCGAGCGCGACGCGCTCCGGATCGCCGCCGAGCGACGCGGCCCGCTCCCGCACCGCACGGAACGCCGCCACCGCGTCGTCGCGGCCCGCCGGGAAAGGGTGCTCGGGCGCGAGCCGGTAGTCCACCGAGATCACCATCCAGTCGCCCTGCGCGCACAGGCGCCTGCACAGACGATCGTGGCTGCGCAGGCTGCCCGCGACCCACCCACCGCCGTGGAAGAACACGAGCACTGGCGGGCGGCGGCTGGCGGGCGCATAGAGGCGCGCCGTCAGGCCGTCCAGGTCGAGGTCCTCGCAGCGCGCCACCGGTGCCGGCGCCGGCTCGACGGCGCGGACCCCGGTCTCGAGGCCGGCGCGCGCCGCCTCGGGCGTGCGCCCGCTGAGCCCACCGCGCACCAGCCGCTCCAGCCCGAGCAGCCAGTGCACGTCCTCGTCGAGCGCGACGCCACGGTCGTTGACGGGAGGCCGCCCGATCAGCAGGCGCCGCCACCCCACGGGGATCCGCAGCGTGATGTGGACCAGCAGGCGCTTCACGCGATCGACGAAGCGGAGGTCAGGCATCGGCACGTCCCGGCCCGCCCATCAGCCATGCGCGAAGCCCTGCCCAAGGATCGATCGCCTCGGGGTCGTCGAGCAGCGCGACCCAGCCGCGCGCGTCGGCCACGCCGATCCGCGACGCCGCATCGGCGACCGCGGCCGCCATCTCGCGCGCGGTGGCGTAGCGCGACCCCGGCACGACCTGCGTGGCGCGCAGCAGCACCTGCTGCACCGCGGCGTCGATGCCGTCGAGCAGCTTCGGGCGGTAGTGCGCGAGGTGCAGCCGATCGGGCGGGCGCTTCGTCAGCAGGCGATAGACCACCACGCCCGCCGCGAACAGGTCGGCGACAGGGCCCACCTTGCCCGCGTGCTCCCACTGCTCCGGCGCGCCGTAGCCGGGCGTGCCGAGCTCCTGCCCGGTGCGGGTGTCGTAGGGCACCTCGCCCTGCGGGTGGTGCGCGACGCCGAGGTCCGACAGCCGTCCGCGCCACGCCTCGTCGAGCAGCACGTTCGTCAGCTTCACGTCGCGATGCACCAGCCCCGCCGCGTGCAGCGCGTCCAGCCCGAGGAGCACCTGGAAGCCGAGCGCGAGCGCGTGCTCGGCGGGCAGCGGGCCGCGCACCCGCAGCAGCGCCTGGAGGTCGCCGCCCGGGAGGAGGTCCATCGCGTACCAGGAGAACCCGTGGTCCTGCCCATGCCCGCGCGCGTGAACCAGGTGGGGGTGCCGCAGGCGGGACAAGACCCGCGCCTCGGCCTGGAAGCGCGCGATCGCCTCGGGCGGGACGCTGGTCTCGTCGAGGAGCTTCAGCGCGCACTCCTCGCCGCGCTCCCGATCCCTCGCCAGGAACACACCGCCGTTGGTGCGCACGCCGAGCGGGGCGACGGGCTCGAAGCGTCCGTCGCCGAACCGCGGTGGCTGCTGGGTCGGCTTGGTCGGCACCCGCGCAGCCTACCCCAACGCGCCGCCCGACCGCGCCATGGGCCCGCGGGATCCGCCCCGCGGCGCGTCAGGGCGCGCGGCGCGCGGGGTTGACGTGAGGCGCCTCGACCGGCGCGCCGAGATCGACGATCGCCTGCTCGCGGAGCACCGACTGCGTGCGGCCGCGGGCGTCCTTCACCTTCTCGAAGCGCTTGAAGTGCGCAGCCGCACCGTCCGCCGCGCCCGGCTGCAGCGCGAACACCCGCGCGGACTCGATCCACTCGCCCGGTGGCAGATCGCCCAGATCCTGTGGCTCCCGCAGCCCGAGATCCTGCTGGACCAGATCGTCGTTGTAGGGTCCGCGCGACGCGTTCGCACCGTCCGTGCCCATCACGAGGAAGTACACGTCGAGCTTCTTGCGCACCGGCGCCTCGTTGCGCACCTTGAACCGCACCACGAGCGCCTGGGTGCCCTCGACGCCGAACACCCGGCGCTCGTCCACGTTCTTGATCCACTTCACGTCCGTCTCGGGATCCGCGAGCGCGGTGTCGAGGATGACGTGGGTGAAGTCCCCGACCCGCACCTCGTCGCCGCGGCCGAACGTCGGCGCCGGCAGGCCCGACTCGCCGGCCTCGTACTCGGCATAGCCGCGGGTGTACTCCCCGACGCCTCCCCCGAGCAGCGCGCCGCCGCCCCCGCAGGCGAGCGAACACACCAACCCGATCCCCAGCACCGCGATACGAGCCACCTCGACCTCCTCGGCGACGTACGACACGAGCGTCCGCCGCGATCCAGCCGCTGTCAAGCGACGCGCGGCGTACAATGCGGACCGACGGAGGCACCGCTGGACGCGCGACCCGACCTTCTCCCCATCGCGAAGGGCTCGTTCACGTGCCCGTCGTGCGCGCGGCCGAGCACGTACACGATCTATCGCGTGTCCCGTGGCGGTCACGAGATCGGTGCCTACGTCGAGTGCACCGAGTGCTACTGCACCTTCCCACGCTCGGTGATCGGTCGAGGCGTCGGCGAGGTGCCGCGCCCGAACCACCTCGCGGCGTGTCTGGGCACGATGGTGCGGATGATGCTCGCCGACGAGAAGGTCCTCGACGCCGAGGTCGCGCGGATCATCGAGCTCTACCCGCAGGTCGGCGGCGGTCGGCTGAGCGAGGCGGACGTCCGCTCCGAGATCGAGGTGGCGCGGGCCGATCCCCGCGAGCTGACCGCGGTTCTCTCCGAGATGGCGGGCCGCCTGAATCCGCAGGGCAAGCTCGCGGTGATCCGGGTCGCGTTCGCCGTCGCGACCGCCGACGGTCATCTCGACGTGCGCGAGCGTGCGTTGCTGGGCGATCTGGCGCGCGCGCTCGGCGTCGACGACCCCCTCGCGCCACGCGACGGCTAGGCTGGCGGGCGGTCTTCGGTGACGAGCGCGAGGAGTCCGAGCACGCCCGCGACCAGCGAGGTGAACGCGCAGTACACCGTGACCATGGGGACGAGCGAGCCCACCACCGCGGCCCAGGTCAGCATGCGCGGGCGGCGGCCCGCGATGATCGCGGCACCGGCGACGAGATGGAGCGCGCCACCGATCAGCGTCGCGAAGAAGGTGAGGCTGTAGACGCCGAGGATCAGCGCCCCGACCCACGGCTCGTCGTCGGTCGGCAGCACCCCGAACGTCACCGCGCCGCCCATGCCCACGCCAAGGCAGCTGAGCAGGAAGAACAGGGCCTCCAGGCTGCCCGCGATCACGAACATGACGCCCGCCGAGATCCAGAATGCGCGCATCGCTCCTCCGGCGGCGACGGTAGGCCGAAAACGAGCGGCTGTCGATGCACGACGCCGCGCACCCGGGCCTCAGCCCGCGGGCGCACGCTCGATGACCGGGACCGCGCCCACCGCACGATAGCGCGCGGTGGCAGCCGACGGATCCACCAGCGGCAGGATCGCCACCGCGGCCACCTGGGCCGTCGCCGCGACGAGGAACAGCGGAATCACGCCGTGCGCGTCGGCGACCCAGCCGCCGAGCGGCGAGGTCCACGCGTAGGTCAGGTTGGTCATCGCCATGAACGCCGCGAACTGAGTCGCCCCGATCGCCGGGTTCGACAGGCCCATGAAGAAGCCCAGCGAGGCCGCGTTGTACGCGTTGATCAGCAGGTTGAGCACGATCGTGTACGCGATCAGGAAGCCCAGCGAGGGCCACCAGGTCGAGAGGAGTCCGAAGCCCGCGAGGCAGGCGCCGATGCCGAGCATCGCCCCACCCATCGCGCGCCGCGCGCCGTAGCGGTCCGCGATCACGCCGCCGATCAACGCCCCGACCACGCCCGCGATCGGATCGAACACGCCGGTGAGCAGCGCGATCTTCTCTTCGGAGAGCAGCAGATCGGCACGGAGCAGTCGGGTGTAGACCGGACCGACCATCGCGTAGCCGACCGGGGTGACGAGGGCGACGAGCAGCCCGCCCCACGGCGCCCAGAACCCGAAGGAACGCTTGAGCAGGGCGCGATCCAGGCGCGCTACCTCGGGCTGGGGCGCGCCGAGGGGCCGCTCGCGGAACAGGATCGGCAGGGCCATCACCGCCCACATCGCGAGCGCGAGCACGATGAACAGGCTGGGCCAGCCCAGGTACTTGGCGAGCACCGTGCCGCCGCCCCCGCCGAGGGCGACGCCCGCCGACTTGCCCGCCCACATCAGGCTGTTCGCGCGCCCCCGCTCATCGTCGCGCAGCAGCTCCACCGCGAGCGCGTCGACCGCGACGTCCTGCACCGCCGCAGCCGAGTTGTGCAGGAAGAGGATGACGCCTACCCACCACAGCTGCGTCGCCGGATCGATCACGAGCAGCAGCAGCAGCGTCAGGCCCATCAGCAGCTCGGCGCCGATGATGAACGGCCGCCGGCGCCCCCAGCGGCTCACCGGCAGCCCGTCGAGCAGCGGCCCCGCGAGGATCTTGAACGACCACGGGATGTACGCGAGCCCGAGCGCGCTGCCGATCGCGGTGTTGTCGAGCCCCTGGTCGGTGAGGAACACCACGTACCCGACGCTGATGAACCCCCACGGCAGCCCCTGCGCGAAGTAGAGCGCCGTGAACAGCAGGAAGCGCAGGCGGCTGGACTCGGACAGCGTCTGCACGACGACCCTCCCGGCGACGGCGCACCTTATACCCGCCCGCACGGATGTCGCGCGCTTGCGTGTGCCCCGGGCCCGCTGCATGCTGCCTCGGTCCCGGGCCAAGCGGCGTCGAGGACGACCGGGAGACCCCATGCGCTACCTGCACACCATGCTCCGCGTTCGCGATCTCGACGTCGCGCTGGACTTCTTCGTCGACAAGCTCGGACTGCGCATGGCGCGCCGCCGGGACTACGAAGCGGGCCGCTACACGCTCGTGTTCCTCGAGACCGGCGCGCCCGGCGACGACGCCCTGGTCGAGCTCACCTGGAACTGGGATCAGACGGAGCCGTACGCAACCGGCCGGTTCTTCGGCCACCTCGCGTACGCCGTCGACGACGTCTACGCGACGTGCGAGCGGCTGCAGGACGCGGGCGTCGCCATTCTGCGTCCCCCACGGGACGGCCGCATGGCGTTCATCCAGTCCCCCGACGGACACGCGATCGAGCTGCTCCAGGCGGGCGAGGCGCTGCCCGCGCAGGAGCCGTGGGCGTCCATGCCCAACCAGGGCACCTGGTGAGGCCGTTCGTGGAATCTCGCCCCGCTGGGGAGGCGCGCGACGCGCCGCCAGTATAGGAGGCGCCCGATCGCGCTCCGGTTCCGGCGCCTTGCCGCGCCCCCTCCCCGGCCCGTTGGAGCGCGCGCGGGCTGGTTGTGCACCTCGGAGAGACCATGTCCACGATCGCCGACGGCAAGATCGTCACGTTCCACTACACCCTGACCAACGCCGCCGGTGACGTGGTCGACACCTCGCTGAACAGCGGCGAGCCCCTCCCCTACCTGCACGGCGGCATGAACATCGTGCCCGGCCTCGAGCGCGAGCTCACCGGCAAGTCCGTGGGCGACAAGCTCAACGTGACCGTCAGCCCCGCCGACGGCTACGGCATCCGCGACGAGAGCATGACCCAGGAGGTCCCCCGCGACGCCTTCCCGGAGGATGTCGACATCCAGGTCGGCATGCAGTTCGTCGCGCAGTCCAACCAGGGCCCGGTGCCCATCTGGATCCGCGCCGTCAGCGAGGAGGCGGTCCTCATCGACCAGAACCACCCGCTGGCCGGCGAGACGCTCCACTTCGACGTCGAGATCGTCAGCATCCGCGAGGCGACCGACGAGGAGATCACGCACGGTCATCCGCACGGCCCGGGCGGCCACGCCCACTGATCCCACGCGAACGGGTCCTGTGAGAGCGCCCCGGCCGCATCTGCAGCCGGGGCGCTTCGTTTTTGGGACCATGATCCGCCGCAGAGTCCCTCTCGTGACAAAACGTGACAAGGGCCGAATCAGCCCTTCGCCGCCACAGATTCCCGGTCAAGCGACCCAAGCGGCCCGCTGAATCCCTCCCGACCGGTATGGTCCGCCGGTCCACTTCCCCCTGGAGGAGTCCCATGGTGCAAGCCGCCATGCGCGTCGCCGGTGCGCTCGTCGTCGGGTTGGTCCTGACCGGGTGCGCCACGCCGCGCGTCATCACCCAGATCAGCCTGTCGGAAGGCAGCGCGCGGATGATCTACGCCCAGGCGAAGACCACCGCTACGGGCATCATCGAGTGCGAGCGCCTCGACAACGGCACGCTCACGAACTGCCGCGAGATCCCCATCACCTTCGTGGAGAAGTAGCCATGACGGCACGAAACCTCGCGATGCTGTTCGCGGCGGCGGTGCTCGCCACCGGCTGCATGGGACGAACGATCGTCCACCTCGACCAATCCTCGGCCGCCAAGGGGCGCACCGTGCTGCTCGAGACGATCGACACCAAGAGCTACTGGGTCCTGTACACGGCCTCGAAGCGCGTGTTCTGGGAGTGCTCGGAGACGGGCGCCGGTCTGGAGTGCCGCAAGGCGTGTGACGTGAAAGACGACCAGGGCGACAAGCTCGCCTGCCCGCGACTCTAGGAGGAACCCATGCGAAACACGATCCGTCTCTGTGCGGTCGCGGTGGCCCTCCTCGGCATCGCCACCGCCTGCTCCACCCCGAAGATCATGATCAACGAGCACTTCCTCGGTGACGACAAGGTCGCCAAGGCGTCGATCAAGCCGTCCGGCACGGTCGGACAGGGCGACGACGCCATCACGCTCACCAACTACTACATCCAGGTCTGTGACGTGGTCGCCGGGCGAACCAGCAACTGCCGCACGAACCTGATCCTCGAGAACATCACGGACTACCAGGTCCGGCCTACCTTCTAGGAGACCGCACATGCGCAACGCCCTCGTGACGCTGCTGGTGGTCGCGGTCATCCCGCTCGCCGGCTGTTCCACCAAGATCCGAAACATCACGGCCCAGTCGTGGTCCCACCAGGGGATCTACGTCGGGTACTGGGAGGGGACCTGCCGCGCGATGCTCGGCTGCGATGCCGGCGACGGCAAGGTCACCTTCTGCGACCTGAAGGACGACAACTCGCTCACGTGCACCGAGCAAGCCGAGGTGAGCAAGCTGCTCGCCCGGAAGCAGCCGAAGTAGTCCGGTCGGTCGCGCTCAGCGCGACCGGCTCAGCCGATCCGGGTCCTCGAGGGCCCGGATCAGCCCGACGCGATGTGTCTCGGCCGCGACCGCGGTGCCGGCGCGCCCCACCGCGCGAAGGACCTCGTTCAGGTCGCGCTGACCGAGGTTGAACTGCGGCTGCTCGGCGCGCCGCGCGCCGACGTACTGCTCGAACCGTCGCGCGGCGCGATCCGCGCGGCAGTCGCGCAGCACGCCGAGGAACGCATCCGCCTGCGAGCGGACATCGGCGTTCCAGCTCCGCCCGTTCACGGTGACGACGCCGCGGACGACGTCGGCCTGCACCGGCTGTCCAGCCCACGGACAGTCCGGAAGCCACGTCTCCTCTGGTGCCTCCGAGATCCACCCGGGCTCGATCTCCTCCTCGCCCTCGAGCGCGACCGCCTGCGCCTCGACGGCCACCGGCTCGAGCGGCGCCGGACTCATCGCGACGGCCCACCGCGGCGGAGCGGCGCCCCGATCGTCGAGCAGGGAATCACGGAACGCGACCCCGTCCATCCACCACGCGTCGATGCGCTTCCCGCGCTTGTCGACGAGCATCACGAAGTGCGGGGTCTCGCTCGCGGTCTCGGGCTCGGGGAGCAGGAAGCCGTCGAGGAACACCGCGCCGCGCCTCGGGTGCGCGATGGCGCGGTCGACGCGCACGACGTGCGGCGGCGGGAGCTCCGCGAGGAACGTCGCATAGGTCGGCGGCGGCACGACCGCGAGCAGCGACCTGGGGTGCAGCGAGGTGGCCAACCGTGCCCACGCCGCGGCGGTCGCGTCGTCTTGATCGAGGAAGGTCAGGAACGCCAGCGTGTGCGCCAGACGCGCCAGCATCAGCGGCGGGATCAGCGTGTCGAGGCAACGCAGGTCCTTGCGCGTCTCGTGCGTGGTCCGCCACGCGGCCTGGAACTGGTGCGCGGCGAGCTCGCCGTCTGCGCGGTTCAGCGCCTGCCCGAGATCCTGCGTCGAGAAGGCGCTGCACACCTCTTCCTGGGCGCTGGCGCGTAGAGGCGTCGCGAGCAGCGCGAGCAGCAGCCACCTCATGCGGCGCGCACCTTGCGCGCGACCGTGCGCACCCCCGACTCCCACGCGCGGCTCACCGCACCGAGCACCCGGGTGTCGGCGGCGAGCGCGCGGCGGGCGCACGCTTCGAACGGCGCGGGCTCCAGCCCGGGCAGCCGATCCCAGAACACCGCATCCGACGCGAGCAGATCGACCTCCATGCCCTCGACGAGCTGACGTACCACGTCGACGTCCGCGCGGGTCACCAGGCGCAGCAGGCCTATCGCGGTCGTGGGCGCCAGCCCGGGGACGGGGAGCACCACCGGCCGAAAGCCCGCTTGTGCGGCGACGCGACGCAGGATCTCGGCCGGCGCGAGGACATCGGGGCCAGGCAGATCGAACGCCGCCGACCCGGACACCGGCAGCGTGATCGCAGCGACCAGCGCCGCGACCACGTCGTCGATCCCGACGGGCTGCGTGCGCCCGACGAGGCGACCGGGCAGCACCAGGATCGGGAGCCGCAGCGCGAGATCGCAGCACAGCTCCCAGCTGGCGCTGCCCGGACCGACGATCATCGAGGCGCGAAGCTCGATCGTCGACACGGCGCCCGAGCGGAGCACCTCGCCGGTGATCTGGCGACCGCGCAGGTGCACCGAGGAAGGCCCGGAGGGCACCGGCCCGCCGAGGTAGACGATGCGGCGGAGTCCCGCTGCCTCGGCGGCGGCAAGCACGCGCCGCGCGGCGGCCTCCTCGCGCTCGGCGAGCTCCGCGTCGGCCGCGCCGAGGTGATGCACGAGGAAGAACAGCGTGTCGGCGCCACGGAGCGCGTCCGCGAGGCCCGCACCCGAGTCGATGTCGAGCGTCACCCAGCGGCGCCCGTCGGCGTGGCGAGACGGATCGCGGCTGCCGCAGCGCACCTCGCAGCCGAGCGCCTCGAGCGCCGGGAGGAGGCGACCGCCGACGAAGCCGGACGCGCCGGCGACGACCACCTGGCGCGGAGCCGTCATGCCGCCGCGTTCGCGGCGCGCGCGATGGCGGCGATCGCCTGGCGGCTGAAGCGCGCCTGCACGTCGCGGATCAACGGACCGCCCAACCGGATCAGCGGGTGGTTGGGCCGAGAGAACTTCCGCACCGTCATCGACACCTGGTCGGTGCGGCGATCCCACAGCAGCTCGAACGCCTCCTCGCCGGCGAGCACGTGCCCAGGCAGCGTGCCGTACCCGAAGCCGACGCGCCGCCCCGCGTCGTCGTCCTCGTCGATCTGGTAGACGACGCGACAGACGTTGATCGACCACACCCCGAAGGTCCGCGCGGTGAACGCGAGGATCTGCCCCGCGGTCTGCGGGATGTCGTCGCGATGCGGCACCACCCAGCCGAGATCGAACATCCGCCACGCCCGCAGCGCGGCGACGGCGCGCTCGAAGAGGTCCTCACCGCGTCCGATCTCCTCGGTGAGCACGTCGTGATCCCAGCCGTCCGGGAGGGGCCCACGCGTCGCCCCGACCGCGTCGTAGCTGAACGGCGCGGGGCCGAGCACGTCGATCATCGCCTCGACGTCGGCACGCTCGGGCGCGCCGATACGGAGGATGGACGGGGACTGCGGAGCGGACTCCATCGCGGGGCCTCGGGAGGCGGTCAGGTCCCGCCGGTTGCGCGTTCCATGGCCTTGATCACCGACTCGGGCGCGGTCTCCATGCGCATCTCGCACGACTCGGAGCAGAAGTGCAGCGTGTAGTCATCGACCTGCACCGCGTGCGCGGGATCCCCGTCCATGCCCAGCGCGCACGACGGGCACTTCGAGATCACCTTGTCCTCGACGCCGTCCGCGAGATCGGCCTTCTTCAGCAGCGCCGCGTCAGGCACGGCGGCCGTGGACGCGCTCGGAGCGGGCGCGGACGACCCGCCGCAGGCGGTGAGGACGGAAACGAGCAGGATCGCGACGACGCGCATGGATACCTCCTACATCCACCCAGGTAGCCGCGCCCCGGCTGCCGCGCATCTCAGGAGCCCCCCCATGGCCAACCTCACCTTCCTCGGCACGGGCCTCATCGGCGCAGCCCTCGCCCAGGCGGCAGCGGGCCGCGGCGACGCGGTCACCGCGTGGAACCGCACCCGCGCGAAGGCCGACGCGCTCGCGCCGCACGGCGTCGCCATCGCCGACACGCCCGACGAGGCGCTGCTCGGCGCCGACCGCGTGCACCTCGCGTTCCCGGACGACGCCATCGTCGACGCCGTGCTCGACCATCTGCCGCTCCCCGCGCTGCGGCGTACCGTGCTGGTCGATCACACCACCACCTCGCCCGTCGCCACCCGCGCGCGCGCCGAGCGCCTCGCCGCGCAAGGCGTGCGCTACCTGCACGCGCCGGTGTTCATGTCCCCGGCGCTCTGCCTGCGCGGCAAGGGCTCGATGCTGGTCAGCGGGCCCCAGGACGCCTACGACGCCGTCGCCGCGGGCCTCGCCGCGATGACCGGCACCGTGCACTACCTCGGGGCGGCGCCGCACAAGGCCGCGGCGCTCAAGCTGTTCGGCAACGCCACGATCATCACGCTGTTCGCCGGCCTCGCCGACGTGTTCGCGATGGCCGACGGGCTCGGCGTCACGCCCGACGAGGCGCTGACCGTGTTCGACGGGTTCAACCCCGCCGCCGGCATCCCGTTCCGCGGCAAGGCGATGGCGCGCGGCGACTACGCGCCGTCGTTCGAGCTGACGATGGCCCGAAAGGACGTGCGCCTGATGCTCGAGGCCGCCGGCGACCGCCCGCTCGCGGTCCTCCCCGCGATCGCCGCGCGCATGGACGCCCTGCTCGCCCGCGGCCACGGCGCCGACGACTTCAGCATCCTCGCCGTCGACACCGTCCCGAAGGCCTAG
>CAYQSE010000131.1:1236-15367 GCA_964419905.1 uncultured Enterobacteriaceae bacterium | reverse complement strand
CGGTCTCGCCGGTGATCAGCACCGAGGCGTCCGAGGCGGCGACCCGCTGGATCAGGCGGCGGACGCGCAGCATCGGCTCGCTCTCGCCGAGCAGCTCGGCCTTGTCGAGGCCTTCCGCGGTCATCGGACGAGCCCGGGGAAGGGGGCGAGCGGGGAGTCGTCGACGGGGCGTGCGGCCAGCGCGCCGCGCGGGACCCGCCCGCGCGGAAACCCCATCCATCGGTCGCCGACGCGCACGAGGACGGCCTCGTCCGGGACGGGGAAGCGCTCGCCCGCCGGCTGGTCGAGCGCGTCCACGATCGCGAGCCACGCTGGGAGCGCGGACCTGCCCCCGGTCTCGCGGTCGCCCATCGAGGTCTGGCTGACCGAGCCGACCCACACCGCGATGGTGTAGCGAGGCGTTGACCCGACGTACCACGCGTCGATGAAGTCGTTCGTCGTGCCGGTCTTGCCGATGCGGTCGAAGCGCGGGTCGCGCGCGCGCACCGCCGTGCCCGACTGCACGACCTCTCGCAGCATGTCGACCAGCTCGTAGGCCACGCCGGCGGGGAGTGCGCGCGGAAGCGGAGCGCCCGGCAGCGGGTCCAGGGTGCGCCCCCCCACCACGACCGGCTCGCCGCGCAGGGCGACGAGTCGTCCACGATCGTCCTCGAGGCGATCGACCCAGACGGGTTCGACGGGCACGCCCATGCGGGCGAGCGTCGCGAAGCCGAGCGCCTGATCGAGGACGGTCACCTCGGACGATCCGAGCGCGATCGTCGGATCCTGACGGAGCGGGGTGCGCACGCCCATCGCTCGCGCCGTGCGGACCACCTCGGCGGCGCCGCTCTCGAGGATCAGGCGCACGGCCACTGTGTTCAGGCTCTTCGCCATGGCCTCGCGCAGTCGCACCGGGCCGAAGAAGCCGCCGCCGTAGTTGCCGGGGCTCCACGTGCGTCCTCCGCCGGCTGGCAGGTTCAGCGGCGCGTCCTGGACGACGTCGATCTGGGTGTGCCGGTCGCGCAGTGCGACGGCGTACACGTAGGGCTTGAAGCTGCTGCCGGGCTGCCTTCGCGCCTGGGTGGCGCGCACGAAGCCCTCGAGCGGCGTCTCTACGCTGTCGACAGCGGCGATCACGCGGCCGGTGGCGTTCTCGATGACCAGCGCGGCGGCCTCCGGGGCGACGCCTTGGCGCTCCTCGACGCCAGCGACCGCGGCGCGCACGGCCTTGTCGGCGGCCCGGGTGACGATGGGGTCGTAGGGGGTGAAGACGTGGAGACCCGCCTGGAACGCCGCGTCGTTGCCTACGACGCGCCGGATCTCCCGACGCACCATCGTGACGTAGGCGGTCTCGGGCCCGCGGTTCTCGCCGCGCGTCAGCGGAACGACGACCGGATCGCCGAGGTAGTCGATCGCGTCGATCGGGTCGACGTAGCCCTCCTCGACCATCACCCGGAGCACCACCGCGCGACGGATCCGGGCCTCCTCGGGCTGGCGGCGTGGGTTGTAGCGGCTCGGCGCCGGGATCAGCCCGGCGATCAGCGCAGCCTGCCCGGGATCGAGCGCCTCCGCCGAGACGCCGAAGTAGTCCTCGGCCGCCGCCTGGATCCCGTAGTTTCCGGCCCCGAGGAACACGTAGTTCATGTAGAGCTCGAGGATCTGCTCCTTGGTCAGCTCGCGCTCGAGACGCCACGCGAGCACGGCCTCCTTGAGCTTGCGCTCATACGAGCGCTCGTCGCCCACGATCAGCTGCTTGACGAGCTGCTGGGTGAGCGTGGACCCTCCCTGCGAGATCTCGCCCTCCTGGAGGTTGGTCCAGAACGCTCGGGCGATGCCGATCGCGTCGACCCCGGGGTGGTCGAAGAAGCGGCGGTCCTCCGCGGCGACGAAGGCCTGCCAGACGTGCGGCGGGAGCTCGTGGAGATCCCGCCAGATCCGGCGCTCGACGTAGAACAGGTCGATCGGCTCGCTGTCGCGGTCGTACACGGTCACGACGGTGGGCGGCCGCCACGCCTGGAGGCCGGACAGATTGTCGGGCAGGCTCGACAGGATGTGCCGTTCCAGCCATGAATAGGTGAAGCCCATCGCGAGCGCACCGATGAACAGGCCGGAGACCCCCACCGAAGTGAGAACGGTCACCATGCGGCGTGGCGTGCTCTTCCTCGGCCTCGCGGGGTCCATCGTTGGAGGTTGTACGACCGATCAGGGCGACGTGCAAACCGATTCGGCGGTCGCGCTGCCGGAGCCGCGGACGGTCGATCGCGCGATCGAGGTCTGGCTGCGCCCGCCCGAGGTCCAGGGCGGGATCCGGGGCGAGGTCGAGACGTCAGGCCTCGTCACCGTCCTGCTCGAGCGAGGCCTCGCCGATCTCGACCCCGTGGTGCCGCGCGTAGGGGAGGCGCCGCCCGGACCCGGGTTGGCGCGCGCGCTCCTCGCTGCGGAGCGGTGGACCGGCGACATCGCCGTCCTGGTGCGATCCGGGCAGGTGGAGGTCGAGCTGACGCTCTGCGATCACGCCATGTCGTGCCGAGGGCAGCGCGCGATCGCGCCGGCGTCGACGCCGTGGCTCGCGACGGCGGAGCTGCTGAGGTGGTCCACGGCGATCCTCGGCGCCGGGCCGTCGCCCGGAGCGGCGAAGCGCTGGGATGTGCCCGTATCGAGCGATTCGTACGCGGTGCTGATGCACGGCCGCAGCGCTGCGGTGTTCTACGGGCTGCGTGAACCCGTCACCGTCGAGATCGAGGGGGATGTCCGCCGCGATCCGATCGCGCGGGCGGTGTTCATCGATCCGGGGATGGCCGAGGCCCAGTGGATCAGGGGGCGGCGGCACGCGCAGCGTGGCCGGTGGACCGAGGCGCGCGAGGCGTTCTCGCGCGCAGCGCTCGTCGCGCGCGACAGCCCGACGCTGCGCGCCGACGAGTCTGCTGCGATCGCCGGGCAGGGGAAGTGGCGCGAGGCGACGTCTGCGTGGGAGGTGATCGAGCGGGTCGCGCCGGGCGATCCGCGTTTTCAGCTCCCGCGCGCGGAGGCGGCGCTGTACGCGGGCGACGCCGCGCACGCCGACCGGATCTTGCGCGCCGCGCACGCCGAGCGCGAGGGCCAGCCCGAGATCATCGCGCTCCGCTACGCGGTGGCCGAGGCGCTGGAGCCCGCAGCCGACCATGACGGGCTGTTGGCGCGCTGGCAGCGCGCGGCGCCGCTCGACCCCGAGCCCGTGCGCCGTCGGGTCGCGAACCGGGTCCGGCGCGGCGACTACCGCGCGGCGTGGGAGCTGCTCCCGCTGCTCGCCGAGCGCGGCGCGGTGGCCGAGGCCGACGCACAGACGCTGGGCTTGGGCGTAGCCCTCTCGGAGTGGGAAGGGGCCGCCGACGCGGCCGAGCGGCTCGGGCAGCCGCACACCGCGCAGCGGATCCGCGCACGGGGAGCGCTGGAGGTCGATCCGGCGGCGATGCCTCCGCTGGACGGCGATCCGCTCGCACGGGTCGTGGCCGGTCGCGCCGCGCTCGCTGGCGGACGCCCCGCCGACGCGCTCACCGCGGCGGATGCCGCGCTCCGCCAGCGGCGGTGGATGCCCGAGGCGTGGGCACTGCGCGCGGACGCGCTCGATGCCACCGATCGCCCGCGCGAGGCCGAGCGGGCGCGCGAGACGCTGCGCTCGGTCGATCCTGCGTGGCCCGACGGCGCCTGATCTCGAGCCCGAGGCGAGGGGTCGGGTCGGCCGAGACGGCCGATCCACGAGGAACGGTCGGCACGACGCCGCGGTGCCCCGTGGGCCGTCCGCCCGAGCCTGTCGGCGCGGTGCCCCCGTGGGCCGGCCGTCCCGGCCGGCCGCCGCGGTGCCCCCGTGGGCCGGCCGTCCCGGCCGGCCGCCTTTGAACGGCCGCTACTCGGGCGGTCCGAGCACGGCGCCCGGCAGGACAGGGGAGGGCGTGCACGCGCAAGGCGGCGCTGCCTGAACACACGCCTCGCCTGCGACGAGGTGCACGCGTCCGTCGGCAGGCGCCGCGCCCGGGCACAGGACCCCGCCGACACCGATCACCGCGACGGGCCCGTGCGCCGCCGCTTGCTGGAGGTTCGGATCGGCGAGGCCGGCCGCCGGCTCGGGCGCGTCGCCGCACGCGCGCGTCAGCCGAACGTAGGTCGACTGCCACGCCAGCGATTCGACGTACGCGGCCTCGAGGCGGCGCACGCGGTCGGTCGCCGCGTCGAGCTCCGCGCGCGTCTCCGGGTCGAGGAGCGGGGCGACCGTGGGCGCCGCGGCGATCTCGACGAGGCGATCGCGCGCGGCCCGCGCGGCTTGGGTCGCGTCACGCAGGGCGGGGCCGAACACCGCCGTGCGCACCAACAGCGAGCGGTCGAGCGGCGCGTCACACGGGCGCGCCCCGACCTGGCCGGTGGCGAGTCGCTCGCCCCACGCGTTCTGCAGTCGGCTCGAGGCCGTCTCGATCGCCTCGGCTCGCCGCGCGCGAAGCTCCGTCGCGCGCAGGCTCTCGGTCAGCTCGGCGGGCCCCGGCGCGAGCCGGGCGACGGGATCGGCGCCGAGCAGGACGAGGGCGAGGACGGGGACGAGCGGGCGCAAGCGGCGAGACCTCCACGCCCAGCCTACCGTGGGGGGGATCAGTCGAACAGGCCGATCGGGAGCTTCAGGTAGGCGCGGTCATTCGCCTCCCGCGGCGGGAGGTGGCCTGCGCGGACGTTCACCTGAACGCTCTGAAACAGCAGCTTCGGCGGTGAGAGCGTCGCGTCGCGCTGCGTCCGGAACGCGACGAACGTGTCGCGGGACGTGCTCTGCTTGAGCTGGATGTTGGCCTCCTTCGACAGACCGATCGTGGTCTCGTACCGGAGCGCGCGCCCGCCTGGCTGGTAGTCGTGGCCGACGAACACGCGGGTGGCGTCCGGCAGCGCGTAGAGCTTGTCGTGCACCGACGCGTACAGGTCGGTGGCGCTGCCTGCGGGGAAGTCGCAGCGGCCGGTGCCGTAGTCGGGCATGAACAGCGCGTCGCCGGTGAACAGCGCGTCGCCGATGTGGTAGGTCACGCACGCGGGGGTGTGGCCGGGCGTATGGATCACGCGGACCGCCAGCGAGCCGGCCTCGAGCACCTCGCCGTCGGCCAGCAGCCGATCGAACTGTGAGCCGTCCGTCGCGAACTCGGGCTCGAGGTGGAACACCTGCTTGAACGTGGCCTGCACCGTGCGGATGTGCTCGCCGATGGCGACGCCTGCGCCGAAGCGCTGCTTGAGCACCTGCCCGCCGGAGAGGTGGTCGGCGTGCGCGTGCGTCTCGAGGATCCACCGCAGCGTGAGCCCCTCGCGCTCGACGTAGGCGGCTACCGCGTCGACCGACGCCGTGCTCGTGGACACCCGCAGCGGATCGAAGTCGAGCACCGGATCGATCACCACGGCGTCGCGGGTCTCGGGATCCGAGACGACGTAGGTGAGTGTCCAGGTGTTGGGATCGAAGAAGGTCTCGGTGTGCATCTTGGCTCCGGGTGCATCGGGTGCACAGAGCCCCCAGGGGCCAGGAGTGTGTCGCCGATCAGCCGTTCGTCAGGCGTGCGAGGTGTGCAGGGTCGTCGACCTGCGCGAGGAGGTCGAGGTCGCTGACGGGTCGCTGCCCGATCGCGGGGACGAGCAAGGTCACGCCCGGGTGCAGCGTCGGCGCCTGCTCGGCGAGGCTGCCCAGCGGGAAGCGGTCGATCCGGGGCGGGAACAGCGGAAACGGCGCGGCGAAGTAGGCGAGCACCTCGTGGTGGGCCGGGTAGTACCGCAGCAGGTGGTCGCGCAGCCGGAAGAAGCGCTCGGGCCGGCTGGTGTGCGCGGTGTGCAGCCGGCTCTCGACCGTGCCGACCTGCCACAGCAGCAGCGGGACGTCGGGCTGCAGGGGGCGCGCGCGCAGCAGCACGTCCGTGGCCTCGTAGAGCTGGAGCCCCTCGGTGCACGGATCGAGCCCGAGGTCGGCGAACAGGCAGTCCATCGACGAGATGCCGGGCAGGGTGGACACCGAGAGCCCGAGCAGCGGGGCGAGGTCGCGCAGCAGGGCGGGCGCGTACGCGTACACCAGCGGATGCCCCTGCATCGCGAACGCGATCGGCGCGTGGTCGAGCGCGGCGTCGAGCGTGCGCGCGACCATCGCGTGGTAGGCGTCGAGCCGCTCGCCGCGCTCGTGGTAGCTCGCCGCGTACAGATCGGTGACCCGTGGGCACAGGCCGCGAAGCCAGGCGGCGGTCGCGATGCCGGTGTCCACGAAGAGCACCTCGTTGCACGCAGCGATCACGCGCTCGGTCTCGCTCGTCGCGTGATCGGGCAGGCGCATCCCGAGCCCGACGATGTTCACGTCGGCGATCATGGCGCGTCTCCGGTCACGACGGCGATCAGCGTGTGCAGCCGCGCGAGGCGGTCGGCGGGGGGTGCGTCGAGCACCGCGGCGGCCGCGGCGCGCGCCGCCGGGGTGTCGGCGCGATGGCCCCAAGCCGACGGGGGCGGTGGCGCGCCCGCGATCTCCCGGGTGTCGGCGGGCTCGGGCTGGATCGACGCGGTGTAGGCGACCTCCAGGCGGTCGGCATGCGCGGACGTCGCGCGCGGGACGACCCGGACCAGGAAGCCCGCGGCGCCCGGATCGGGGGCCGGCGGCGGCCAGGGGTGCAGGGACACGGCCCACTGCACGCCCGCATCGGGATCGGCGGCACGCAGCGCGGCGAGCCTGAGCAGCACGCGCACCTCGGGCAGCACGGGCGCGTCGGGGCTCGGCGCGGGCACGGTCGACGGCCCCGGCGCGGCACGCACCGCCTGCCCGATCAGCCCGAGCCAGTCGTCGCCGCGCGCCTTCAGGACGCGCGCGGCCTCGCCCTCGACGCCGTGCAGGGCGAGCGTGGCGTCGGGTGCCGCGACGAGCGCGGCGCGGAGCTCAGGGTCGAGGGCGAGTTGCTCGAGGAACGCGCGCAGGTCGGCCATCGCTGCTCCGGGTGACGCACGACTCTACCTCGCCGCGACGCGTCGCCCCCCCCCCGCGCTGCGGCGCGCATCGCGAGGAAGTCAGGATGTCTCGGGCAGATCCAGAAAGTTCGAGTTCCTGTGTTGCGCCGGATTTGACATGTGGTTAGGCCCCCAACAAGCCGGAGAAGAAGTCCTTCCAATGCCTATGCATCGAAGGGCGGCGCTTCGGCTTGGTGTGTCTGCCCGCTCTTTCCCGTCGATCTCGACATCATCTCCCTGCCCTGGAGGTGTGCTATTTCCGCCATCGCCAAGTCTGCTGTTTCGCGCAAGTCGACCCGCTCTGCTCCGGACAACACGCTCGCGGTCTACCTGACCTGCATGTCCGAGACCCCGCTCCTGACCTCCGAAGACGAGGTCGAGCTCGCGCGCTGCGTCGCCGAGGGGGGGCCGGATGCCGAGCTGGCCAAGTGCGCGCTCGTCAAGGCCAACCTCCGGCTCGTCGTCGCCATCGCCAAGCGGTACAGCTACCGCGGGCTGCCCCTCGGCGACCTCATCCAGGAGGGCAACATCGGCCTGATGAAGGCGGTCGAGAAGTTCGACTACACCAAGGGCTTCAAGCTCTCGACCTACGCGCACTGGTGGATCCGCCAGTCGATCACGCGCGCCATCGAGTCGCAGGTGCGCACGGTGCGCGTCCCGGTCTACCAGGTCGAGCGCATCAAGCAGCTCCGGCAGGTCGAGGCCGAGCTCGCGCACGCGCTGCAGCGCGACCCGACCCCCTCCGAGATCGCGGTCGCGATGGAGATCGAGACCGAAGAGGTCGAGGATCTGCTCCGCGCATGCCGCCGCACCGTCAGCCTCGACAAGCCGGTCGGCGACGACACCGAGACCACGCTCGGCGACTTCATCGAGGATCCCGAAGAGACGATGCCGTCCGAGGGCGTCGAGACCGCGGCGCTCCGCGAAGAGATCGAGCGCGTGCTCGCCCAGCTCACCCCGCGCGAAGAGAAGGTGCTCCGCATGCGGTTCGGCATCGGCGAGGCGCAGGAGTACTCGCTCGAGTCGATCGGCGAGCGCTTCGATCTCACCCGCGAGCGCATCCGTCAGATCCAGCTCAAGGCGCTGCGCAAGCTCCGGCACGCGACGCGGCGCAAGGGCCTGGAGGCATTCTCCGAGGCCGCCTGAGGCAGCAGGCACCGAAGGAGAAGCGGCCGTGCGGCCCCGTTTGGGTCGCGCGGCCGCAACGTCTCAGGGATCAGCCGGCGGGCGTCGTCGACTCGGCGAGGGCGCAGTTGCCCCACCAGCGGTAGGTCGGGCTGCCGGTGTAGCCGACGTCGTCGCAGATGAACTCGCGCGGCCCGGGCGCATCGTCCTCGGGATCGCACGGGGTGAGGCAGTAGTAGCCGCCGCCCGGGGTGTAGCGGCAGGTGCCGCCCGCGTTCGTGCAGGTCGTGTAGCCGGCGCCGCTGCACGCGGTGCACAGCGGCGCTTCCCGCTCGCACGTGCCGTCGACACAGGACTGCCCGATGTAGCAGTCGATGTCGGCGTCTTCGCAGGCGCCCTGCACGCACTGGGTGGTCACCGGATCGCAGACCTGGCCGGCGAGGCACTCTTCGTCGGCGCGGCACCCCGTGAAGCAGGTGTTCGACTCGAGGTTGCAGTGCTGGCCGAGCCCGCACTGGGTCGAGTCGAGGCAGTCGACGGTGCGGCAGGTGTTGTCGGGCGAGCACACCGAGAGCCCTACGCAGTCGCCGTCGTCGACACACTCGAGCGACGCGGCGGGGTCGCCGCACGAGAAGAGCAGCGCGAGCGCGAGGGTCCTCATTCGGCCTCCTCGGGATCACCGAACAGGTCGAGCGCCGGGCAGAAGCCCTCGGCCGCGCCGTCGCCGAGGTCGTAGCGGGCGGTGATCCGCGCGCCCGCCTCGGGCAGCGTCGCGCGCTCGAACACGAGCACCGCCGACGGGGCGCCGTCCTCGCCCGTACTCAGCGTGTAGCGCCAGGTCTGGCGCGTACACGGCACGACCTCGCCGTCCACCGAGACCTCGAGCGTGTCGACGTTGGGCAGCCCGGTGAGGGTGAACGTGTCCTGGAGGCGGCTGGCGCTGAAGCTCAGCTCGACCATCGACTCGGGGAAGTTCGTGTTGCACAAGTTGCGGGTGATCCCGCCGGTCTGCTCGGCGAGCGCGACGTAGCGCGAGCCGGTGGACGAGCCGGCCACCGGGATGATGCAGTCCGACGCGTCGGTGATCACCAGCGCGCTGGCGTTCACGAGGTCGCGGCTGCGACCCTGCTTCACCGCGAACAGGTCGGCCGTGTACAGGTGGACTGGATCGGTGCTGAAGTCCTGCTCGTCGCTGATGAAGATCACCGACAGGCCGGCGTCGTCGCGGACGAAGCCGGCGTTCGGCCCGGCGAGCAGGGCGGGTGATAGCGCGCGGCGAGCGGCCTCGAGGCCGGCTTCGCGGTTGCCGTCGCCGCAGGTGCCGACGTTCACAATCTCATAGAACACGTCCTCGGCAGACTCGGTCTGCGGCGTGATGATCGTGTTCAGGTGGAGGTGCCCCGCGTCGGGGACCGCGTCGATATCGGCCTGCGTGCACCCCTGGTAGGTGCCCACGGGTCGGTTGATGGTGGTGGTGGTCACCGCGATCTGGTAGTCGACCCCCGCACGCTCGAACCAGGTCAGCAGCTCGTTGAACCGCAGCCCGACGAGGAACTGATAGCCCTGCATCGACCCGGAGTTGTCGATGACGAGGAGCACGTCGATCGCGGGCGGCGGGTCCTGGAGGAACACGTCGACGCGCTCGCGCACCGACAGGCTGTAGTCCTGGCAGGCGACCCCCAGCGCGACGGGGAGGAGCAGGCTGCGCAAAGGCGGGTTCCCTCCAGTGGACGGGCCAAGGTAGCGGGTCAGGGCGGCGATTGTCCACCCCGTGCAGCTACCAGACCTCGCACACCGCCTTCGGGCGCATCGGGGACCCGACGTCGCAGCCGAACACCTGACCGAACACGGGGAGCTGACTGACCGCGCCGTTGACGCGGAGCGGCGGCGCGCTGTGTGGGTCGACGGCTGCGAGCATCGTCTCGTACTCGGGCGTACGCAGCGTGCACCAGGACTGGGCGTACGCGACGAAGAACAGCTTGTCGCCGGACAGACCGGCGAGGGACTCCGCGGGGTGGGCCGCCTGCCATGCCTGGTAGGCGCCCCACGCGTGCTTGAGCCCGCCGAGGTCGGCGATGTTCTCGCCGGCGGTGAGGTCGCCGTCCATCGGCACGCCGGGCAGGATCTCCATGCCCGAGTACAGGTCGCGCACGCACTGCGCGCGCTCCTCGAACCGCGCGGCGACCTCGGGCGCCCACCACTCGCGCAGGTGGCCCCGGGCGTCGAACTTGCGCCCCTCGTCGTCGAAGCCGTGCGTGACCTCGTGCCCCATGACCATGCCCATCGCGCCGTAGTTCATCGCCTTGGGGAACTCGCGGTCGAAGAACGGCGGCTGCATGATGCCGGCCGGGAAGACGATCTCGTTGCCGAGCGGGTTGTAGTACGCGTTCACCGTGGGCGCGGACATGTACCACAGCCCGCGATCGACCGGCTTCTCGGCCTGGTCCATCCAGAACCGGGCGTCGAACGCGTTCAGCGCGAGGGTGTTCGCGAAGTGGTCGGCGCCGTCGACCTTCACCCCGTCGTAGCTGCGCCACATGTCGGGGTAGCCGATCTTGTTGTCGATCGCGGACATCTTCTCCTTCGCGGCCGCGCGCGTGGCGTCGTCCATCCAGTCGAGGTCGGCGAAGCCGCGCGCGAGGGAGGCCTCGACGTCGGCGATCATCGACAGCGCGAGCTCCTTGCTGTCGCCTGCGAACTTCGCGTCGACGTAGACCTGCCCGAGCGCGTCGCCGAGCGAGTCGTCGACGAGGCTCACGCACTTCTTCCAGCGCGGGCGGTCTTCCTGGGCGCCCGAGAGCACCTTGCCCTTGAACGCGAAGTTCTGTGCGACGAGGTCGCTGGAGAGCGCGCCTGCGAACGTGTCGAGGGTGCGCCACTTCAGGTAGCGGTGCCACGCCGCGGCAGGCTGCGTGGCCCACAGCGCCTCGACGCCCGCGAAGAACGCCGGCTCGCTGACGTTGATCGAGGTGAGGTCTGCGTAGCCCTGCGCCGCGAAGAAGCGATCCCACGGCAGCGACGGCGTGAGCGCCTGCAGGCCGTCCCGATCGAGCTTGTTGTAGGTCTTGTCGGGGTCGCGGCGCTCGACGATCGGCAGCGTGATCTTCGCGATCTCGGTCTCGAACGCGAGGAGGGCGTCGGCGTGCTTCGCGGCGTCGGCCTCGGCGTGGCCGAGCAGCACGAACATCGCCTTCACGTGGTCGCGGTAGGCGTCGCGGATCGGCGCCTTGTCGTCGAGCAGGTAGAAGTCGCGGTCGGGCAGCCCGATCCCGGCGCTGCCGACGTGCAGGATGTTGCCCTCGGGCGCCTTGAAGTCGGGCCCGACGCCCACGCCGAACGGCGCGTTGACCCCCACCCACTGCAGGGCGGCGAGCGCCTCCATCAGCGACGCGCCGTCCGTGATGGCGTCGATCTTCGCGAACAGCGGCTCGAGCGGCTTCGCGCCACGCGCGTCGATGGTGTCCGTGTCCATGCACGCGCCGTACACCGCGCCGACCCGTGCGAGGTTCTCGTCGTCGCCGGGCGCGGCGGCGGCGCGCTCGAGCACCGCGTGCAGGAACTTCTCGTTCTCGTCGGCGATCACGGTGAACCCGCGGCTGATCGTCGGCTTGTCGGACGGGATCGTGTTCGTCTTCAGCCATCCGCCGCAGGCGTACTGGTAGAAGTCGACGCACGGATCAGCCGCCGGATCGAGCGTGGCGGCGACCGCCTGCTCGAACGCGCGCAGCTTCTCGGACGGCGCGCTCGCGGCGGGGGGTGGGGTGGTCTTGCAGCCCGCGAGGGCGGCCAGGGTGAACAACGCAGTCAGGGTGTGGTGTCGCATGAAGCGCCGTCTATGACGCCGCCGTCACCAACGCCACGGCGCGCGCGTCAGCGCGTGTCACGGCTGCAGGCCGAGCGCGCCAGGGAGGTTGTCGAGCCCGTCGCCGAACGCGCTCACGCCCAGATCGGTGAGGCCGCCGCTGGCCGTGGCGCGCACCACCCGGACGCCCTTGACCTCGGGCACGAGCATCCAGCCGTCGCCGTCGGGCGCGGCGACGGTGACGACCGCCGACGGGATCTGCGGGGCGCCGCCGGTCGTCGACAGCGGTCCGTCCACCGCGAACGGGGCGCTCCCTGGCGCGTACGACACCCGGATCAGCGCGTCGCCGAACCCGCTCGCGACGAGCGTGGCGGCGCCCCACGCGCCGATGCCGGTCGGGTCTTCCACCGGGGAGAGCACCTGGAGCGCGGTGAGCGTGTCCGCGTCGAGGCGGGCGACCGCCAGGCGGTTCGGCACGCCGGAGAACGCGCTGACGTCGCCGACGACGAGGTGCGCGCCGTCGCCCGCCAGCGCCGCGCCGCCGGCGATCGCGTCGTCGTCGGGCCACAGCCGAACCGCGTCGACGACGGTCGGGCCCGCGAGATCGACGAGGTAGGCGTGTCCCGTGGCGTCGTCGCCCACCTCGCGTGCGACCACGACGTGGCGACCGCCCGGCGCAGGGAACAGGTGGCGCGCGAGCTTCGCGCCGACCACCAGGCCACCGGCGACCGGGCGCCCCGTTTCGCACGGCAGGGCGATCGCGTAGATCCCACCGCCGTTGTTGGCCCAGTTGCCGTCCACGACCCAGGCGCGCTCGCCGTCGTCGTCGATCAGCACGTCCGAGGCATAGAAGCTCCCGCCCTTGCCGTCGTCCGAGAACGCGGCGTCCAGCACCGCGACCGCGCCGTCGGTGCCCAACGTGAACACGCCGAGCGAGCCGTCCTCTTGCACCGCGAGCCCGAGCGAGCCGTCGGGGGTGAACCGGACCACGCCATCGAACGCGCGTCCCATCGTGAACGACGTGCCCGTCCGGTGCAGCGTGCCACTCGGCGCGAGGCGGACGACCTCCCAGGCGGGCGCCTGCCCTCCTGCGGCGGTGTACGGCAGGCTGACCACGCCGTAGCGGTCTGCGTCGGGGCGCGGCGCGCCGGCGCGGCAGCCCGTGGCGACGGCCGTGTCGCTGGCGTCTGCGGTGTCGGCACCCGTGTCGGTGTCGAGCGCAGGTGTGGTGCAGGCGGTGAGCAGCAGGGGCAGGAGGTGGTGTCGCATCGCGTCGTCCTCCTATCGCCCTCGGCGCACGGTGACATACCCGCGACTGCGCCCGCTCGCCGGGTCCTCGGTCGCCATCGCCGCGAACAGGTCGGGCACGCGCACCCAATGCCACGGGTAGAGGTAGGCGGCGGTGTCGGCGAGCAGCACGCGGTCGGTCTCGCGGTCCCACGCGACGACAGGCGAGATGTGCCCGCCACCCGGCTGCCCCAGCGCGCGGCGGTCGTAGTTCACGAGCAGCACGTCGCTCGGATCCGCCAGGTTCGCCGTCGCGAGCGCGCGGAACCGCTCGGGCGTGTCGTCCCGGGCGTGCCGCACGCTGGTCGCCGCCCCGCGCGCGTCGAGCAGCGCGCTCAGCTCGCCCAGCGTGACGCCGCGCAGCGTGGCGCCCAGCCTTGTCTTGATGGGCCGCGTGCGGCGGTCGAACAGCGTCTGCTGCTGGATCATCGGCCCGGGCTCGTGCAGGCGCAGCGCGTTCAGCGCGATCGTCGCGCTCGCGACGCCGCACCAGGTCAGCTTCTGCTGCGGCACGTACGCGCGCAGGATCGGGAGGTGATCGGCCGATGCTTCCGCCTCGGCGAGCAGGGTGCGCCCGCGCGGCGTGTCGTGCGCGATCAGCGCGTCGGGCAGCGCGCGCGGCGCGTGCGTCGGGTTGCCGATGCGCCACAGCGCGGTCCCCGCGGCGGCGAGCGCCAGCCCGACCACGCCGAGCGCGAGCCAGGCCAGGAACGGCACGCGCGGGTTCGCCAAGACGCCTCCTTCCGCCGCGCGGCGGGTGTCGGTCGTGCACCGCGCTGGTATCCTACGCGAGACACCCCGTGGAGGATCGATGCTGCGTTCCCGCTACCTGGCGCTGTGCTGTCTCGCGCTGCTCGCCTGCACCGAAGACGGCGCGGACACGACCGACACGGGCGACACGTCGGACACCAGCGACACGTCGGACACCAGCGACACGTCGGACACCAGCGACACGTCGGACACCAG
>CAYQSE010000131.1:0-1136 GCA_964419905.1 uncultured Enterobacteriaceae bacterium | reverse complement strand
CAGCGACACGTCGGACACCAGCGACACGTCGGACACCGGCGACACGTCGGACACCGGCGACACGTCGGACACCGGCGACACGTCGGACACCAGCGACACGTCGGACACCAGCGACACCTCGGAGCCCGTGTCGAACGTCGCGCTCGATCACTATGGGCTGTGCGGGAACATCGGCGCCGTCAAGGCCGATCCGAGCGACGCGTGGTTCGCCGCGGTGATCACGCCGCCGATCTACCCCTACACGATGACCTGGGCCGAGGTCGTGCTCCTGCACGATTCGCTGGAGAACTGCGATGCGAGCGCCGCCTACGCGCTGCGGGTGTTCGTGACCGACACCCTCGCGCTGCCGGCCACCCAGACCACCGCGCCCACGCCGCAAGCGACCGCGTCGTTCGCCGCGCTCGATCCGTCGCCCGCGGAGCGGTTCCTCTCCGTCGAGCTCGACACGCCGGTCACCGTGACCACGGGGCAGCACATCGTGATCGCCATCGACGCGACCCGCCCGAGCATCGAGGACCCGGGCACCTGCGTGCGCACCTGCCTGACCACCGATGCGCTGCCGACCGCCGATCGTCGCAGCTACTACTCCACCGTCGCGGACCCGACCCAGTGGCAGTGGAACGCCCTCTCGCGGTCGAAGATGCACTTCCGCGCGGTCGGCTACTACCCGTAGGCGCGCGGCAGCCTCAGATCGCCTTGGCGTCGCCGTTCTGGATGCGCCACTTCTGACCGTCCTCGAGCGTCTCGGTCGGGAACTCCACCGTGCCGCCCTCGATCTCGCACGCGTCGAGCGTGGAGTGGAACGTGACGGTGGACGTCGTCGACGCCTTGATCGTCACCGTCCGCTTCGCGCCGCTGCACTTCAGCTCGACGGTGTGCGCGCTCGAATCCTGGTTCTGGACCCGGACCGAGCCGGCGTGCGCGACCCCGGCGGCGAGGAGGAGCGTGGCGGCGAGGAGGGATCGGGCGATCATCGGGGACTCCGGGGCAAGCGGGCACGGCGACACGATACCACCCGGCCCCGCGGTGGGCGAGCAGCGTTTCCGTGGGTCGGTCAGGGCTTCCGTGGGTCGGGCGTCCCGCCCGGTCCACGGCTTTGGGGGGGAGCAGTGTCCCCGTGGGTCGGGCGTCCCGCC
>CAYQSE010000130.1:0-15444 GCA_964419905.1 uncultured Enterobacteriaceae bacterium | reverse complement strand
CCGACAGCGTTCGACGCGAGCCGGAGCCGGCGCGCGGCGCAGGCGCTCGTTCCGACAGGACACTTCGAGGCCGGGGGCCCCGGGCTCGCGCAGCGAGCCGAGGGGTACGCCGAGGTGGCCGGGAGGAACGAGCGCCGGAGACGCGATCAGCCGGCGGAGGCGAAGCAGCCGGCGGCGTTCGCACCGGCAGCTGCCCGTGCCAGCAGAGCGCTGGCTGCTGTTCGATGTGGGCTAAAGCGGCTCGAGGAATCGGGGTCGGAGGACGAGGATCACGGCAGGGAGGATGATGAGTGCGCCGAGCAGGCAAGCGCCGATAGAGACGACGACGAGGAAGCCGAAGAACTGGACGGGTTGGAACTGGCTGACGAAGAGGACGCTGAAGCCGACGATCACGGACAGCGCGTTGAACACGATGCCTCGGCCCGCGGTGGTGAGCGTGTGCTGCACGGCGTGCTCGGGCGGGCGCCCTTCCCTGCGTTCCTGCCGATAGCGCCACAGGAAGTGGATGGTGTAGTCGACGCCGACGCCGACGAGGATGCTCGACAAGAGCGCGGTGACCGCGTTCAGCTCGATGCCGAGGGTGCCCATCAGCCCGAACAGCAGCGGGATCGCGAGCCCGAGCGGCAGCAGCGCCGTCAGCCCGGCGGCGGCCGAGCGGAAGACCAGGCTGACGAGCAGGAACACGGCGAGCAGCGACAGCGCGAGGGTGGCCACCTGGCCGCGCACCAGCGCGTCCACCAGGTCCGCGAACACGACCCCGAACCCGCTCATCGTCACGCCGGGCGCATCCCCGAGCTGTGCCTCGACGCCGTGCACGACCCGCGCGACGTCGGCGGTGGCGAGGCTGTAGATGCGCGCGGTGAGCAGCGCGCGGTCGCCGTCGAGGTCGACCAGCCGCGCGAGCGCGTCGCCCGCCCCTCCGACCTCGCCGAGCAGCGAGAGCAGGTCCAGCGCGTCCGCGACCGGGGCGGACGGCTCGCCCATCGCGGCGTTGATCGCGCGCGCCACCGGCAGGATCGAGAGCTGGTGGCCGACGTGCGGCATGTCGCGCAGCGCGTCCTCGAGGGCCTCCATCCGCGCGATCGTGCCCGGCTCGCGCAGCCCGTCGAACATCACGAGTAGCTCGGTCGAGCCGCCGAAGTGGGCGTTCACCCGCGCATAGGTCTGGGCGATCGGCGCGTCGTCGGCGTAGTAGGCCATCGGGTTCGTGTCGACGCCGAGCCGCGGGAGCCCGGCGGCGCCGAGCAGCACCACCACGCCAGCGCCCACGAGCACCGCGCGCGGTCGGCGCACGACGAGCTCGGCCACCGCGGCGAGCCCGCGCTCGATCGGGCGCGCGCTCGCCGCCTCGGTGGGCGCCGGCAGCGGCAGCAGCGCGAGGGCCGCGGGCACGAAGGTCAGCGACGCGACCAGCGCGAAGCCGATGCCCACCGCCGCGAGCACGCCAAGCTGCGCGGCGGGCACGATCACGTGCGTCTGCAGGCAGAGCAGGCCCGCGATCGTCGTCAGGCCCGCCGCGAGCACCGGACCGCCGAGATCGCCCACCACCCCGCGCACCAGCGCGGCCCGGTCCAGCCCGGCGCCGGGCGCGTTCGCCTCCTGGAAGCGCGCGAGGAGATGGATCGCGTAGTCGTTCGCGACCGCGAGCAGGATCACCGGCAGCGTCACCGTGACCAGGTGCAGCTTCCATCCCAACAACGGGATCGCGCCCAGCGCCACGATCACGCTCATCACGACCACCGCGAGCGGCAGCAGCACGCCGCGCGGCTGCCGGAAGCACACGAGCAGGAACGCGAACACCAGCCCGAGCCCGAGCGGCAGGAACCTCCGCATGTCCGATCGGATGTCCGCCGAGACCTGCCGGCGCACCTCGGGCATCCCGCCCACCGAGAGCGTGCCGGGGCCCCCGGTCGCGGCCACCAGCGCGTGGATCCCCGCCAGCGCCGCCTCCTCGGACGCGTCCCCCGCGATCACCGCGATCGCCGCCGCCGCGCGCAGGTCGCGCGCGAGCACGTTGCCCATCACCAGCGGATCATCCGCCAGCGCCGCGCGATCGGGCGCCCCCTCGCCCACCGCGGGCGCGACCTCGAGCCGGCCGGCGCCGCGCGAGAACGTCGGCAGCGTGAACGGCGAGATCACGCGCTCCACGCCCTCGATCGAAGCGAGCCCGTCCGAGATCCGCCGCAGCCGCGCGAGCGCGTCGGGCGCGAGCACGTCGGGGGCCTCGAGCATCACCAGCACGACCTCGGAGCCTCCGAACACCGCCTGGATCGCGCGTAGGTCGCGCAGCGCGGGCAGATCGTGCGGGAGCTGGCTCTTCACCTCCGGATCGACGACGATCCGCGGGAGCTGCGCGCCGAACCCCGCGACGATCACCGCCGCGAACAGCAGGAAGAACCACGGGCGGCGCGCCACCAGGGCCGCGAGGCGCTCCACCTAGCCGGCCGCCGTGGGCGTGGGGCGGTGCATGTAGGTCGCCCACGGCGACTCGGGATCGGCGCCGAGCTGCTTGAGGTAGCGGAAGTGCCGCAGGAACAGCACGTGGATCGGCATCTGCTTGTAGGGCATGCCGTGCTCGGCGGCGGTCTCCTGGATGATCTTCGTGAGCGCCGGGTAGTGCACCGAGCACACGCTCGGGAACATGTGGTGCGCGACGTGCGCGTTGAACCCGCCGAACCAGAAGCTCACCAGCGGGTTGCGCGGGTTGAAGTCCATCGAGGTGTGCAGCGCGTGCTCGAGGAAGCTGTGCGGGACGTGGTCGCCCGCGTCGCGCTCGACGAACACCATCCCCTCGTTGAGGTGGCTGCCGACGAACGTGATCACGAACTGGAACGACACGAACGCCTGGTAGAGCAGGAAGCCCAGCAGCACCTGCCACCACGCCCACGACGTGGCGAGCGTCGGGATCACGAGCATCAGCAGCACATAGACGACCTTCCACGCCGTCACCTCGAGCACGCGCCACCACGGGTGCTCGATGTCCCGGATGTTCCCGATCTCCTTGAGGCCCAGCATCTTGAAGTCCTTCACGAACACCCAGTGCAGCGTGAACGCCATGTACGCGAACGGCGCGTAGAGGTGCTGGTAGCGATGGATCGGGCGCCACTTCTGCGTCGGCGCGAAGCGCAGGATGTCGCTGGCCTCGATGTTGAAGTCGTACCCCGGGATGTTCACCGCGCTGTGGTGCATGACCGCGTGCCGCAGCCGCCACAGGTAGGCGTTCGGGCCGAGCGGGTTGAACGTGAGGTGCAGCAGGAGCTCGTTCACCCAGGGCTTGCGGCTGATCGCGCCGTGCACCGCGTCGTGCGAGATGTTGTAGGCGACGGCGACCACGACGCACGCGAGCACGCCGAGCAGCGCCAGCGCCACCGGCACGCTGTGGTCGACCAGGGCGAGCTGCGCCCAGGTGAACCAGTAGGCGACGAGGAAGAACACGATCTTGAACACCATGAACCCGTTCGCGCGCCGCCCGTTCGGCTGCGCCTTCAGGTAGGCGGTGACCCGCCCGCGCAGCGCCTCTTGAAACGCGGTGTTGGGCTCGCTGTCGTAGTGGATGGGCGCCACGGTATGGATCACGCGAGCCTCCGCACGGTGTCTCGGGATGCACGACGGGGGGCGGCATAGCCCCACGCGTCGATCCAGTGCCCGAGCGAGGCCTCGATCGCGTCGAGCTCGTCGTCGGTGTAGGAGTACGGGCTGCGCTCCTCGGCGTGGTGCGCGTCGAGGTACGTCACGAGCGGCGCGCCGCAGGTCGCGAAGTCGCCGAGGTCGAGCGTCTCGTAGATCCGGCGCATCGTCGCCTCGGGATCGGCCATGAACCCCTCGAAGGTGAGCTCGACGAGCCGCCCGGGCGCGAGCGTCGCCTTGTCGCGCTCGTAGGCGTGGTGGCAGCGGTCGTGGCTCCACAGGATGTGGTCGCGCACCGCGGCGGGCGTGAGCGTCTGCAAGGACGTCTTCTCGAAGCTCTTCCACAGCTTCAGGTTCGACTTGTAGACCTCGTACGGGTTGCGCCGGATGAAGATGAACTTCGCGTTGGGGTAGAGATCGGCGAGGAAGCCCATGCGCCCGGTGTGTGGCGGGCTCTTCAGCAGGAGCCTGCGGTGGCCGTTGCTGCGCGACACGCGCCACAGCAGATCGTGCAGCTCGGCCCCGAACCGCGCGCGCTCCGCGTCGGTCAGCCCCTCCATCAGCCCGGTGCGCGTGTAGATCTCGCGAAACGCGTCGGGGTAGACCTGCGCCCAGTTCGCCGCCATGCGGGAGCCCGACGCGACCATCGACACGTCGTCCTCACCCGGCAGCGCGAAGCTGAACGGGATGCCGTGCGCTGGGTGCTCCATGCCCACCGCGCGGACGATCTTCTCGAACACCGGCTTGACCCAGGCCTCGGTGCTCGTGAACGCGGTCGGGAAGAAGCACTGGTAGAAGTCCATGTACCCGAAGCGCGGGTCCTGGAGCAGCACCTCTTGCAGGTGGGTGGTGCCCGAGCGGTAGTACCCGAGGATGAACACGGGCGGGTGCGGCAGCGTGGCGGTCTCGCCGCGGGCTCGGAAGTACGCGCGCTCGGCGAGGCGCATCGGCTCCCAGGCGAGCAGCTTCAGGAAGTAGAGTGCGGTCCGCGGCAGGTAGCGGGCCTCGGGCCGATACCGCCACGCCATCGACACCATGTCGGAGACCGGATTCATGACCACGCCCCAGCGCGTCGCCCACTGGCTGATCCTGACCCTGCTCGGGACCGGCTTCCTCTCGGCGCTGTACATGACGTTCGTGGTGTTCGCACCCGAGGCGCACCAAGGCCCGCTGTTCGCCGTGGCGAAGGACGTCCCCCTCGACTTCTTTCTGCGCCGTCGCGTCTACGCGCTGGAGGCATGGATGACCTTCGGGTTCTTGAGCATCTACCTGGCGCTGACCTCGCTGCGGCCGAGCGCCGCCTCGCCGGACTGAGGCGCGGGCCGCGTGAGCAGGCGCCCCGCGACCCACACCGCGGCCAGCACCGCGGCACCGGTCGCGACGCGCGCGAGCGGCGCGTTCGCCTCATAGCCCAGGCGATGCGCGAACAACAGCACGACCGAGCCGAACAGGATGGCCGCGGCGAACACCTGGTCGCGGCGCGACAGCGGCCCGCGCACCAGCGCCTCGGGGCGCGCGACCTCGTCGTAGCGATACGCGCGGGACGCGTCGATCAGCACGCGGGGCGACTGCCACCAGATCGACAGCTTGCCCCACAGGGTGTCGCGGCGGCGCATCACGAACAGGATGCGCCGGTAGTAGTCGAGGTTCGCCTCGAACGGATCGTGGAAGTTGCTCGGGATGCCCGCCCCGAGCCGCACCGGGATCGCCGAATCCTCCGGGACGTAGGTGCCGAACACCCGATCCCAGATCACGAACATCCCGCCGTAGTTCTGGTTGAGGTAGGGCGCGTTCACCCCGTGGTGCACCCGATGGTTCGACGGGGTCTGCAGCACGCCCTCGAGCACGCCCAGCCGCCCGCGGAACGTGCCGTTGTGCGCGAAGAACTGCAGGAACATGATGCCGGTCTGCCCGAGGATGAACATCTCGGCCGGCACGCCGAGCACGGCCAGCGGCAGGAAGAACGGGTAGACGACGATCCACGCGGTCCAGCCCTGGCGCAGCGCCGAGACGTGGTTGAAGTCGAGCGCCTGGTGGTGCACGACGTGGCCCGCGACGAAGAAGTTGATCCGGTGCATCGCGCGGTGCCCGGTGTAGTAGCAGAGGTCGATCGCCAGGATCAGCAGCACCCAATGCCACCAGGTGCCCGGATCGACCGGCAGCAGCCCGACGCTGTCGCGCACCAGCATGTAGAACGCGAGCAGCGACGCGCCGACGTAGATGTTGATCGCCTGCTGCCCGATGCCCAGCGACACGCTGCTCAAGCTGTCGCGCAGCGTGTGGACCTCGCGCCGCCGCGCCCACGCGTAGACGACCTCGATCAGCGCGACGGCGACCAGCAGCACCATCAGCCCGTTCATCAGCTGCTCGCGCATCAGTCCCCCGCGACCCAGGCGTCGATGTCCTCGGCTTGGGACTGCATCGACTTGATCGCCTGGTCGAGGGCGACCGAGTCCGGCACGTCGAGGCCGATGAACTGGGCGTCGACCCAGTCGCCCTCGATGCGGTGCGTGCCAAGGTCGTCCGAGAAGATCAGCGACAGCGAGTAGAACTGGTGGATGCGGATGAACGCGGACGTCATCTCGGTCTCGCCCGGCGCGAGCGTGCGCACCATGAAGCCCTCTTGCCCTTCTGGCATCGCGACCCACCAGAACGACATGTCGAAGTGCTGGGTGGCCTCACCGAAGCCGCCCTGCCCCACCGTGCGGCTGCCTTGCTGGGTGTAGGAGGCGCAGTCTCGCGCGAGGAAGCACGCGCGATCGTCGTCGGACGTGGCCTCGTAGTCGACGTAGCTGCTGAACACCTCGGTGAGATCGGGGTGCGTCAGCGCGGTGGCCACGTCCAACACCGCCGAGGTCATCCCCACCGCGCCCGACGCGCCGATCACGTCGTTGTCGCGCTCGCGGGTGATGCCCGCCTCGGTGAGCCGATCGGCCGTCAGCGAGTTGATCCGGTACCCGTCGGTCAGCTCCTCGGCGAACGTGTGCCGGAACGGCGCGAGGCCCTCGGCGGACGCGTCGAGGTATTCGGGCCCGTCCGTGAAGTGGACGAACGAGAACACCATCAGCTCCTCGAGCGTGTCCGGCGCGTCCACGACCTTGCATCCCGCGAGCCCGAGCAGCAGCAGTCCGGTTCGCATGTGACCCCCCAGCGACCCCATCATCGCACGCGCGGCGCGCCGCTGCCGCTCGAAATCCCCTGCCCGGCTGACGATCTCGCGCGTCACGACTGGCCCGCAGCCCCGCTTCCAGCGATACTGTGGGCGTTCCGCGGAGGCGCGATGGTGATGGGGCTCGGGCTCGGGCTGGTGGGGCTCTCGGTGGTCGGACTCACCGCGCAGCTCGTGTGGCTCGCCACGCGGGTCGGTGCGGGCGCGGTGCCGGACGACGCGGCGGCCCGACGCGCGGTGCGCTGGGGCGTGTACGTGAACCCCGACGATCCGCGTGGCTGGCTGCCGAAGCCCTCGGGTGTCGGCTGGACGGTCAACTTCCGCGCGTGGCCCCAGGCGTACGGGTTCTTCGCGCTGATCGGGGCGGCGATGCTCGGCGCGGCGCTGCTGGTCTACGCGGCGCTCACGCTGCCGGGGTAGCACGCGCGCGCTGCTGCACCGCGACCGCGTGGCCGGCGCCCCACGCGGCGAGCGGCACCAGCGCCACCTCGACCCACATCCACGCGGGCGACGGCATCATCACCAGGTTCGCGACGCTGCCCGCGAGCGTGAGCGCGCCGACGACCAGCGCGAGGGCGACGCGGTGCGAGCGCCCGAGCCACGCGGCCGCGGCGCCGCCGACGATCGCCTGCGACAGGTGCGCCGCCATCGCGAACAGGAACGCCGCGGGCGGCAGCGTCTCAACGTACGCGCGGAACCCCGCCGCGTCCTTCGGATCGAGTCCGGGCGGGATCTCCCAGATCGTCGCCGACACCATGATCAGCGCCATGTTCGCCATCGAACCGAGGATCAAGCCGACGATCACGGCGAGGACGTTCTGGGCCATGCTGCCTCCGGCGGACACATACCCTGGCCGCTTGTCGTGGGCCGGCCGTCCCGGCCGGCCGTCGCCTCGCCGACTCTCGCGCGCTGAGCTGCCACCTGGTGCGAGCGCCGAGCTGACACCCGGTGCGAACGAAGCGCCTGGGTCGGCTCCGCCGGCTCTCTGCGGCGACGGGGCTCCGGTCTTCCGCCACCGTGCGGCGTTCCCCTCGCATCGCTGCGCGACGCGGGGGCCCCTTGCCTCCAAGGCGTCGGCCGCCCGGAGCCCCGCCGCCGCACGCCGGCTGCGCCTCGCCCGAGCGCTGCTCCCGGGGCGCAGCGGTAGCCCCCCTTCACGTGGGCCGGCCGTCCCGGCCGGCCGTCGCCCCGCCGAAGCGTCAGCGCTGCACTCCCTTCTGCCGCGCCCCAGCCCGCTGGTCGTGGGCCGGCCGTCCCGGCCGGCCGTCGCCCCGCCGACGAGCACGGCGAGGACGTTCGGGTCCATCCTGCCTCCGGGGGGCTTACCCCCGGGCGCGGGCCTTGCGGGCCACGACGAGCTGCTGCGGAGAGGCCGCGTCGAACGGGCGCAGATCGTGCCCGCCATAGCGCGCCGCCACCTCGAACCCGCCGAGCGCGAGCAGCGCACGGAGCTCCTCGGGGAAGACGATGCGCATGAACAGCGTGTCGCGCTCGGCGTCCGGCTGGCCGTCGATCTCCCAGAACCACGCGATGCGGTTGATCTGCGTGACCGGATCGTAGTGGTTCTCCTCGAACAGGCGCAGGTGCCGCCCGGTGGACGGGTCGTGGCCCGCCAGCACCAGACGCCGCGTCTCGGGGTCGCCGCCGAGGAACGCGAGGCTGGGCTGAAACGCGTCGATCACGAGCAGCCCGTCGTCGGCGAGGTGCGCGCCCGCGCAGCGGAGGAACGCCTGGATGTCCTCGATGGTCAGCAGGTGGTGGAAGGTGTGGTAGGGCACGAGGATCAGTCGGAACCGCTGATCGAGCGCGAAGTCGCGCATGTCCGCCTGCACCAGCGTCAGCGCCACGCCCGCGGCGCGCGCGTCCTCGGCGGCGGCCTCCAGCAGCGCGGGCGCATCATCCAGCCCGGTGACGTCGTGCCCTTCCCGCGCGAGCGCGACCGCGACGCGCCCGGTGCCCGTGCCGATCTCGAGGATCGGGCCCGGATACACCAGCGCGAGGCCCGCCCACAGCGCGGCGTCGTCCGGCACCCGGTGGCCGGCCAGCCACGCCATGCGGTGGGGGTCGGCGTAGACCGCCGGCCTTGCGCTCGACATCATGCGTTTGACCTACACAATCGTCCTTGAAAAACCACGGGATGCGCGTCGCCGTGACGTGCGCTGGCGACTATCCTACTCGTGAAGCGTCACGCCTCGACGCCATTGGAGGTCGGTGATGTTCGCGAACACCCAGATGATGGGGATGACCAAGCAACCCGAGACCGCCGCCCCGCAGGTCGCGCCCGAGCACGAGGCCGAGTTCGAGCAGGAGGGCGGCAACCAGGCCGAGCAGGAGAAGCTGGCCAAGGAGAAGGGCGCCGGGCAGACGCCGGTGCTCGACATGGCCGGCCGCGGGCCTGCGCCCAGCCCCTATCCGAACCAACAGCAGACGAACGTGCCCGGGAAGGGAGCCAAGGTCGTGCGGATGCCCTAGCGGCAGGCCCACCCCGCTCGCCGTGGGCCGGCCTCCCCCCCCTTGTCGTGGGCCGGCCGTCCCGGCCGGCCTTCCCCTCGCCTGCGCCTCAGCACAGCACGCCCCACCCCACTCACCGTGGGCCGGCCGTCCCGGCCGGCCATCCCCTCGCCTGCGCCTCAGCACAGCGCGCCCCACCCCGCTCGCCGTGGGCCGGCCGTCCCGGCCGGCCTTCCCCGCGCCTGCGCCTCAGCACAGCGCGCCCCACCCTGCTCACCGTGGGCCGGCCGTCCCGGCCGGCCTTCGCCTCGCCTGCGCCTCAGCCACCCGCGCGCGCGGTGATGCGGGTGTGCGCGACGCACATCTCGTCCAGCGAGCCCTCCCCCCAGTCCACCTCCACCGGCGGCCCGAGCCCACGCGGAGTGCGCCACGCGGCGGTGTTGTCGAAGGTGCACGCGACCTGCAAGCGGTCGCCAGGCAGCACGTCTACCGGCGTCTCGAACACGTACTCCTGCTGCCAGTGGAAGTCGTAGTTCGGCACCGAGAGCAGCACCTGCTCGGTGCCATCCGCGCGCTTCAGCGTGTAGCGAAAGCTGCGCCCGAGCAGGTGCATGTGCGCGTACACGCTGTGCAGCAGCATCCCGTCCGAGAGATCGGCGTCGCCCGCGAACACGGTGAGGTTGATCGAGCCCACCGGCTCCGCCTCGTGGCGGTGTGTCATCGTCGTCTCGGGCGGGATGATCATGCTGCCGCCCAGCGGCCACAGCACGTTGAGCCACGGCATGTACCAGGATTCCTGCGCGACGCTGTCCGCGAGGCGCAGGCGCACGGTCGTCAGGTCCGTCGCGTCGGTGCTTCCCTGCGTGAAGTAGTGCACCTGCAGCACGATCTTCGAGCCCGGCACCACGCGCTGCCCATTGTCGAAGCCCAGCCCTGTCACGCCCGGCGTCCACGCGCCCAGGTAGATCTGCACGAACTGGTCGGTGAGCCCCGCCGGCTCCCAGTCCGTCTGCGCCGCCGAGCCGTAGCACGAGTAGCCGGGCCCCTCGTCCATCGCCTCGAACGTGTCGAGCTTGCCGACCTGATCGGGCGGGATCGCGTACACCGCCGCGTGGTGCACGATCTCGCGGTTGCCCGGGATCACCTCGTGCCCGGTGACGTAGCGGTCCTCGGTCTCGGGCCAGTCGAGCACGAAGCAGCGGTACTCGTCCGGGCGCGCGGTGGGTGCGTACGGCGCGTCCGGCGCGAGCGCGACGTCGAAGCGATCGAGCCCCGGCCGCTCCACCGTGATCGGGTCGCCGGGCGCCCCCGGATCCCCCAGCGGCGCGGGCGAGCGCAGCCAGGCGAGCAGCAGGTCGCGCTCGGCGTCGGACAGCGCGGTGTCGTAGCGCAGCGCCGTATGCCCCCGCTCCGCATAGAACGGCGGCATCACCCGCGCGTCTACGGCCTCCTCCACCAGCGGCGCGATCGCGAGCACGTCGTCGCGCGTCTGCAGCGGGAACGGCGCGATGCCCCCGTCGCTGTGGCAGTCGCCGCAGTACGCGGCCACGACCGGCTGCACGTCCTGGTGCCAGGTGGGCGCGGGGTCGGCGCAGGCGACGAGCAGGGCGAGCAGCATGGGGCCTCCGCGACGCGGCGGGCGCCGGGTCGGGTGAGGAGTCTACCCGCAGGAGGGCGTAGGCATCGACCTTGCCCTGCCGCGCCAGGACGCGACCGTCACAGCCCAAGCACGGCTCGTCGAACGAAGGCAGCCCCAGCGCACGCGAGATCCGGATCCCGCGCCCTGAGACGGTGTCGCGGCAGCGGATTCACGCGGAACCCTGGAGCCGGCGCTGCGGACGCACGTCAGGACCGCCAAAGGAACTCGTCGAGCCGTACGACGTCACGCACATCACTTCTGCGGTCACTCCCCCACGTTCCTCAGCGCCTCGACGGCCAGCTCGGGCGCCAAGCGGAAGCCCTCAACTCGGCGCCCAGCCCCGCTGCCAGCAGGATCGCCGCCGTCTCTCCCGGGTCCAGGCCAAGGTCGGCTTCTGGCGGCACGCGGCTGTCGACCTGGCGCCACGTGGCTTCGACGAGTCGGTTCACACCGCGCGCACCCGGACTCGCTTCCGCGACCTCAGCCCAGACGCGTGTGGGCACAACGGCGCCTCCGCAAACAGCGGCCAGGACTTCCAGGCGACCGATCCTGGACCGGTAGACAAGCGGCGAACTGTCCGCGACGACAACCACGGGTTCAGGTCCGCGCCGAGATCTCGTCGAGCTCGCGCCGGAAGTCCTCGATGTCGTAGTCGATCGCGTACAGGCCGTGCTTGCCGGCCTCGATCACGAAGTCGTCCAGCGTCATCTCGAGTGCCCACGCAGCCTCTGCGCGCGTCAATCGCCCAGCCCTCACTTCGTCGATCAGCAAGAGGAGACGCACTCGGACTGCCAGATCGGAGGCCGAAGCTCCCGCCAGTGCCTCCGGAACATCTACCGAGATGCGTCGAGCCTGTGCCATGCGGGCAGTATAGCCGCCGCCGCGCTGCTCGGCCCGGGCTCTCTGTGTACGACAAGGCAAGGCCGGTGCCCGATCATTACTTCGCGCGGACGGTCAGCGCTGCGCGGTCGAGCAGGCGGGACGCTTGCCCGGACCGCCTCTCCCAGCGCCGTACTTGTGTTCTTCAAATGCGGCTCTTCGGGGCGAAGGGCCGCCCCCGCCCCGGGCCGGTTTGCGACCTCTCGGCGTCCCAGGGCAGCGCGACGTGGTAGCGGGCGAAGCAGCCTCACTTCCGCCACCCAAGCCTCGTGCGAAGCCAGAACACGGCGCACTGAACAGACGAACAGTGCCCGTTTCTCGCGACACGCTCGGGGTAGGGTCGCCGTATGGGCTCCACCAAGACCGAACGCTGCCTGTTCCTGCTCGCGCACCTGCACCGTCATGGGCGCATCGCTACGGCTGAGGCCGCACGGCTGCTCGGCGTCACCCCGCGTGCGGCGGCCGAAGATCTCCGGACGATCCGCGGCGTCGTGCTGCTGCACGAGGTCGGGGCCGGTCGAAACATAGCGTGGGAGCTCGATCCGAGCCAGGAGGTGAAGGGGCTCACGCTCCTCGACCAGATCTCGCTCCTGGTCGGGCGGCAGGTCACCGACTTCCTCGCGGGCACCGCGCTGCATGACGGACTGCGCCGCGCCGGCGAGGAGCGGGCGCGCAACCTGCCCCGGCGCTACGCCGCGCACTTCGATCGAAAGATCCGCCACCTCTCCGAGCCGGCGCGCTCCTACGCCGATCACGGCGCGACGCTGGACGAGGTGCTCGACGCGTTGCTGCGTGAGCGAACGCTGAGCTTCACCTACGACGGACGCTCGGGCGCGGAGACGCTCAAAGATCGCGAGCCGCTGACGCTCGTGATCTATCGACGCGCCCTCTACGTGCTCGCGACAGATCCCGAGGGGGTACGCGCGTTCGCGGTGGAGCGCATCCGGGACGCGCGCGTCGGCGAAGGCTTCCCCTACCCCGACGACTGGCGACCGGACGAGTGGCTCGGTCGCAGCTTCGGCATCGCGCCAGACGGGGCCCCGCGCGATGTGGTGCTCCGGTTCACCGAGCACGCAGCCCGCTTCGTCCGTGCGCGCACCTGGCACCGCTCACAGGTGCTCGTCGACCTGCCGAACGGCGGCGTAGAGCTGCGGATGCAGACGACCGGACTCGAGCTGCGCCGCTTCGCGCTCGAGTGGGGGGACACCTGCGAGGTGGTCTCTCCCGCCGACCTGCGCGCGCAGGTGGTGGCCGAGCTGCGCAGCGCGCTCCGCCAGTACGACGACGATCCATAGGAGGGTCCGATGAGCACGCCGTTGGTGCCGCTGCGAATGTTGAACGAGGTCGCGTACTGCCCCCGGCTGTTCGCGCTGGAGTGGATGAACAACGAGTGGGCCGACAGCGCCGACACCGTCGATGGGCGCACGGTCCACCGGCGGGTCGACCGCCCGTCGAAGGTGTCCCTCGAACCGCCGCCGCCCGATCCCGATCGACCCCGCGTGGTTCGGAGCCTCGATCTCGGCGACCCCGAGCTGGGCCTGATCGGCAAGATCGATCTGGTCGAGGTGCACGGCGACGAGGTCGTGCCGATCGACTACAAGCGCGGCCACCCCGCGCCGACGCCCGAGGGTGCGTGGGAGCCCGAGCGCGTTCAGGTCTGCGCGCAGGCCCTGCTGCTGCGCGCCAACGGCTACCGCTGCGAGCGGGGCGTCCTCTACTTCGCCGCCGCGCGCCGGCGGGTCGAGGTCACCCTCACCGACGCGCTGATCGAGGCCACGCTCCGCTACCGGGACGAAGCCGTCGCGGTGATGCTGGAGGGGCGGCTCCCGCCCCCGCTCGTCGACAGTCCGAAGTGCCCGCGATGCTCGCTGGTCGGCATCTGCCTCCCCGACGAGCACAACCGCCTCGCGCATGGCAGCGGCGAGGTGCGGCCCATGATCCCGCCGCGCGACGACGGCGTTCCCCTCTATGTTCAGCTGCAGGGGGGGCGTCTCGGCAAGCGACACGACGAGCTGGTCGTCACCGATCGCACCGGTGGTGTGGTCGGCAGTGCGCGGATGGAAGACACCACGCGCGTGGTGCTTTGGGGCAACGTCACCGTGAGCGCGCCGGTGCTGCACGAGCTGGCCGCCCGCGACGTGCCGGTTGCCTTTCACGGCTACGGCGGCTGGTTCCACGGCATGTTCACCCCCGCGTCGGGGCGGAATGTGCTCACGCGCATGGCCCAGCACCGGGCCGCCGCCGATCCCACCCGCTCGCTGCGTCTCGCGCGCGCCTTCATCGCCTCGAAGATCGCGAACTCCCGCGTGCTGCTGCGCCGCAACGCGCCCGATGCCGATCCCGACGTGCTCGTCCGCCTCAAGGAGCTGGTCGGCAGCGCCCGCGGTGCGCGCTCCAACGAGACGCTCATGGGCATCGAGGGCGGCGCCGCACGCCTCTACTTCTCACAGCTCTCGGCCATGCTCAAGGGCGGCGCGATCGGCACCTTCGACTTCGAGTCCCGCAGCCGACGTCCGCCGAAGGATCCGGTGAACGCGCTCCTCTCCTTCGTCTACGCCTGCCTCGCCCGCGAGATCACCACCACCCTGCACGGCGTCGGCCTCGACCCCTTCGTCGGCTTCCTCCACCAGCCACGCCCGGGCCGACCGGCCCTCGCGCTGGACCTGATGGAGGAGTTCCGCCCCGTCATCGCCGACTCGGTGGTCATCAACGCCGTGAACAACGGTGTCGTGCAGGAGGGCGACTTCACCGATCGCGGCACCGGTGTCGCCCTCAACGACGCCGCCCGCAAGCGCCTGATCGAGGTCTATGAACGCCGCCTGGACGAGCTCGCCACCCACCCCGTCCTCGGCACCCGCCTCTCCTACCGACGCATCCTCGAGGTGCAGGCGCGCCTCCTCGGGAAGACGCTGCTCGACGAGCTCCCCGCCTACCCGGAGTACCGCATCCGATGACACGCCCACCCAAGGTCTACCTCGTCTGCTACGACATCAGCGACGCCAAGCGGCTGCGCCGGGTCTACCAAGTGATGCGCGGCTTCGGCGACCACCTCCAGTACTCGGTGTTCCGCTGCGTCCTCTCCGAGCTGCAGCTCGCCCGGATGCGCGACCGCCTGATCACCGAGATGAGCGCCGAGGAGGACCAAGTGATCATCGTCCCCCTCGGCGTCGCCACCTCCAAGCGCTCCTGGCGCATGTTCTCGGTCGGCCGGGCGCTCACCCACCCCGAACGGGTCGTCCGCGTGTTCTGATGGAGGCGCTCCTTGGCATCGCTGACGCGAGCGGTCCGATGGTGAACCGGACCCTGGCACCGCTCGCGAGCATGGTTGCAACGGCGTCCTCGCAATGCCGCGGGTCTGCGAGGGCGTCGGGTGCGGCGTCTGAAGTTCAGGCGATCGTGCACCGCTCGCAAACCCTGGTGGTGATATGCTCGTGTGGCCGCTCCGCAGAGGGGCGGTTCCTCCCGGCGCTCTGCGCCGGGCCCCGTTGAAGCGCGAGGGCAACACGGGAGCCGCGCAGTGGTTGCTGGAGCGTTCCTCCCGGCGCTCTGCGCCGGGCCCCGTTGAAGCCTCTCGGAGATCGAGCCGTGCGCGCGCGCCGTGCTGTTCCTCCCGGCGCTCTGCGCCGGGCCCCGTTGAAGCCCTTGTTGCGCCGTCGCCCCCGTCGTCCCGGCCAGGTTC
>CAYQSE010000129.1:0-15457 GCA_964419905.1 uncultured Enterobacteriaceae bacterium | reverse complement strand
CGCCCGTAGCCCGCGCCTCGCACCTGGATTGGCCGAACTGGTATGGCCGTCCTAGGCCTCGGCCACCGGGCCCGCGGTGGGGTTGATCCGCGCGGCCTTCCACGGCTTCGGGAACCACGCCCAGTGGTCGTCGATCCACACCATCCCGTCGTAGGCCATGCCGAGCGACTCGCCGGGCTCGACGTACTTCCAGCGCACCCACACCCGCCCGGGCTGCAGGTAGGCGGCCACCTGGCGGTAGCCGCCGGGGAACGCGCGCGCCGACGGCGTGTCGGCCTGGAGATCCTCGGTGGTCGCCATCGCGAGCATCAGCGCGGTCTGCCCGGGCTTGGGTCGCACCTCGATCGTGCCCGAGAGCCAGAACGGCTCGTACGTCTCGCGCACGGACGCGGCGATCATCGGGTCGAACACCTTCTCGTAGTCCTCGGGGCGCGGGCGCAGCAGGCTCGCGGTGAGGGAGGAGGTGGATGCGACGGCACCGTGTCGCTGGAGCTTCGTCAGCAGGTCGTGCGCGGACTGTCGCAGCGTCGTCGCGTCGGGTGTCTCGGACATCGCCTCTCCACGGTTCGTTGGGCGCGAAGGTAACCGATCGTCTCGACGCCGCGCAGGCCGCTGCACCTCACTCCTCGACGCGCAGCACCCCCCCCAGGGCGAGAACGCGCAGCGTCCGCGTCTGGATCGTGTCGCCGTCGCCGGTCGGCTCGGCGCGAGACAAGCGCAGCGTGGCGCCGCCGTCGTGGTAGGTGAGCGTCGGCGGCGGATCGCCCCGCTCGGTGAACGTCGCGTCGAGGTCCGACCAGTCGTAGAGCGGCGTCGGCACCCACTCCGAGTCCACCACACCGAAGTAGCCGAGGATCTCGATCAACAGCTCGCGCGACAGCGGGTGCGCGGGGAAGCCGAGCGTGTGGAGGAACGTGGAGGCCGCGGGGACTCCACCGCCGCGCTCGACGATCGCGTCATCGACCACGAGCACCCTGCCGCGGTTCGGACCGTAGCTCGCGTCGATCAGGTACGGGATCCGGGCCCCGGTCGGATCCTGCACGGGTGCCAGCGTCACCTCGGGGGCCTCGAAGCGGGCCGCGACCGGCAGGAAGCGCTGCGCTGCGACGTGCATCGCGCGGGTCCACTCGGGGGATTCCCCCTCTGCGAGGCGTAGTCGGGGCTCGGACACGTGGACCTCGAGGACGGGTGGGGGGGCGGCGGCGGGCGCGCACCCGATCCAGAACAGGAAGAACTCAAGCACCGGCGGCCATCCCGTGGTCGGTTCGGAAGCGGAGCAGGCTGCACCAAGGCTTGTCGAACAACCCGCGGTAGTAGGGGGCGAGCGCGTCGCGCTGCTCGGCGAGCGCATCATACCCGTCGCGCGTCGCGTGTACGAAGCGCGGCGTGGCCTCGGGCTCTCCGTGCCTTCGCGCGACGCGAAACCGCAGCACCGCCGGCTCCGGGAGGTCTTCGAGCAGCAAGGTGGCGAGCGCCTCGTCGCGAAGGAGGTCGGAGGACGACAGGAGCGCCTCGATCTTGAGCACCTCGAGCACCGCGTCGTCGAGTCCGTGATCGGCGGCGATCACCTTCTCGCGAAGCTCCTCGTACCCGAACACGAGGCGTGGTCTGGTCTGCCGTGCCAGCTCGTGCACGATCGCGGGACCGCGCGCGAACGCCGTCCGGTACACGCTCGTGGCCTCGCGCTCACACACGGCGAACGCGACCCGATCGACGACGGGCATGACGCTGATCCAAAGTCCGCGCGAGAAGTCGGTGTACAGCACGGGCTTGTCGACGACGAATCCATGGTCACACCGGCCGCAGCGCGCGCGATGCAGCGTCCGCTCCAGCACCATGTGGCGGGACTCCGGCATCCGAGTGACCGACAGGCTGTCCGCGACGCGCACCTCGACGCTCGCTGCACAGCGCGGGCAGGGAAGCGCGCGGTCGACCCAGGTGGACACGGCTCAGGCCATCGGCGTGTCGGCGGGCGCGGCCTCGAGGTGGTCGATGCCCGTCCCGAGCACGCCCTCGCCGGTCGCGACCGCCTCATCGCCGCCACCGCCACCGCCACCGAGCGCGCCGAAGTCCGCGGCGCTCGAGGCGTCGAGGGCGACGAACAGCGACTCCAGGCCTGCCGCGGTGACGCCGCCGGTGTAGTGGGCCGTGTACACCTCGGCGAAATACTCCTTGTAGCTGCTGACCGCGTAGTGGCTCGGCCGCTCGTCGTAGCCCGACTTCGCGTACTTGACCCAGTTGTTCCGCCATCGCGTGCAGAAGAAGTGGACGTCGGAGGCGCCGGAGTCGACCCCGTACGGGAACATGAACCCCTCCGAGGCCGAGCCGCGGTTCGAGCGGACGGTGCGGAACAGCAGGGTGAGCTTGAGCACGTCGTGGTTGCCGATCGCTGCGAGCGCCGCCGCCGCGGTGGCGAACTTGCCCGCGCCGATCAGCTCCGCGGGGGCTGGATTCTGCCCCGCCGCATACCCGGCGAGGAACTCGCGGATGACGCGACCACTCGCGGTGACCGCCACGGTACCCCCGGCGTCGGCCAGGTTGTAGTTCGTGCCGTCCATGGTCGCGGTGAAGCCGAGTGAGCGCGCGAAGCCCTCCGCCGAGCCGTTGTCCCATCGGTACACGCGCTTCGTGTAGTCGTCCGGTGTGGTGCCGTTGGCGGGCGCGACGTTCAGCGGGCGGGCGCCCACCGCGTGGCCGACCTCGTGGGTGGCGTGGTTCTGGAACAGGTTCATGTCCGGATTCGGCGAGGCGCCATCGGTGCCGAGGCCCATGCGGTTCACCGACCGGGCCGAGAGACCGGGCCCGGTGCCCATGTCCGGGCGCAGGTTCGTGTCCGGCGTCCCCACGCTGTCGAGCGAGCGCATCAGGATGTAGCCCTCGCTGGTGTAGTACGAGGTGGTCAGGCTGACCTGGGACGCCGCGGCCCGCGTGTCCACGAAGCTGTTTCCGTTCAGCCATCGGTCGTCGTTGCCGGACGAGACGAACTTGCGCTGATGGTAGTCGGTCATCAGGATCTTCGTGGCCAGACGGACCTGCGGTCGTGGGATCATCGCGAACTGCGTGAAGAACAGACCCATCGCGTCGCTGTTCGGCGTGACCGCGTGGTAGACGTGGTGCATCCGCCCGTCGACCGTGCCACTGCGGGCCGAGCTGACGTTCCGATCCCAGTCCTGGCCGGACCGCGCGAGCAGCCCGTCGCCATAGAGGACTCCGAACGCCACGAGACGACTCGTGTGGTCGAAGCCGTCACCCTCGCCGAAGATCGCCCGGAAGCCGTCCACGCGGTTCTCGGGGATGGGTCGTGGCAGCCCAGCGCAGAGCACGACGAACGCCGGCTGATTGGCCTGGTAGGCGTCAGACCATCGGAAGTCCTCGCTGGACGCCGCGAGCTGCAGCACGAGATCGCCCGCGTTGTGCGCGATCATCACCGGCAGCCAGGGACCGATCTCGGGCGTGAGCGCGATCGTGCACTGCGCGCGCGCCAGATCTCCCATCGCCCACGGCCAGAGGGGCCCGCCGCAGGCCTGGACGAGCTGCTCGGGGTCGGCGGCTAGCGCGAGGAACACGGCGCTGACGTCCCGATCGCCGAGCACGCGATGCAGCCGCTCGTAGGACTCGCGGGTGGCGACCAGCGCGCGTTGGGTCGCCGCGTCGACGCCCGGGGCGTTGATCAACGTCAGCGCGTTGTCGGCGTCGAGGAGGTTCGCGTCGTCTGCGAGCCGGATCTGCCCGGCGACCGAGAGACAGAGATCCGAGAAGATCTCCTGTGCCGCGGAGATCCCGAAGCTGTGGCCGATCAGGTCGATGACGCCTATCTGGAGGTTCCGATCGCCAAAGAACGTCGCGTGCTCCTCGGCGTCGAGCTCGCCGTAGTAGCGGTGCGCGGCGTTCGCGTCCGCGTTCGCAACGGCCTCACGGAGCCCCTCCATGGGCGTGATGGCGCACTCCGCTGGGGGACCGGTGCCCGATGGATCGTCTGGCGCCGACATCAGCGTCGCGCCGACGGCCGCGTTGCTCTGCTGGACCTCGTCTGCGTCCTGCTGCTGCGACATCGTCGACGTGGCATCGCTGGTGCACATCGGCGCCTGCACGGGTCTGTGGCCGACTCCCGACATCCTCACTCCACAATGGGCCCGAGGAAGGGCCGCGATGCAGTGTAGCTGACGCCGTTCGGGTCGGCTCGGCAGATTGCGTGGTTGAACAGTCGATTTCAGGCTCCGCCCAGCTCGCGGAGCGGCTGGCTGCCCTCACGCCGCGGGCGGGCGCACCGTCAGGTGGACGGTCACGATCGTGCGATCGGTGGCCTCCTCGACGCGGAACACGAGGCCGTCGACCTCGCAGATCTCGCCGACGCTGGGGATCCGCCCCAGCTTGGTGAGCAGCAGGCCAGCGACGGTGTCGTAGTCGCCCTCGGGGATCTCGCGGCCGACGGCGTCGCCGACCGCCTCGATCTCCATGCGCGCCGGCACGCGCCACGCGCGCTCGCTGAGGCGGCGGATGCCCGGCTCCTTCTCGTCGCGCTCGTCGTGGATCTCGCCGACGAACTCCTCGAGGAGGTCTTCGATGGTGACGATACCGACGCTTCCACCGTACTCGTCGACGATCACGACGAAGTGCTCGCGGTTGCGGCGCATCTCGTGGAGCATCTGGTCGGCGCGCTTGGACTCGGGCACGAAGCGCACCGGCTTCATCAGGTTCTCGACGGCGTGATCGGTGTGCTCGTCCCACAGCAGATCAGGGATGTGGAGCAGTCCGACGATGTTGTCGACCCGGTCCCGGTAGACCGGGATGCGGCTGTTCCCGCAGCGCACCGCCAGATCGACGGCCTGATGGGTGCTCGCGTCGACCGAGAGCATGTGCACCTCGACGAGCGGGGTCATGCAGTCCTCGAGGTTGACCTCGGGCAGCCAGAACAGGTTGCGGATCATCCGATGCTCGTCGGGCGCGATCTGGGTCGTTCCTCCTTCGATCATCTGCACGATGTCGGCGCGGGTGAGCGGGTCGCGCGCGGCGCCGACGAGGCGACGGAGCACGGACGACCACAGGCCCGCGATGGCGAGCACGGGACGGAACACCCACTGGCTCCACGCCAACGGGTACGCGATCCGCGGCGCCAGTGCGTTGGCGTGGTGCTGGAACACGGTCTTCGGGAGGGCCTCGCCGAAGGTGACCGTGAGCGGCAGATAGAGCAGGGCGAGCCCGGCTGGCGCGCCGAGGCGTGCCATCAGCAGCGCCATCAGCGTGGTGCCGGTGATCGTCGCGAGGTTCGTGCCGAGGAGGCAGGTGCTGATCAGCAGGTCCTCGCGCTGCAGCAGCTCGCGGGCCAGCCGCGCGCCGCGGTGTCCCTCGTTCGCGTCGGCGTCCAGCCGCAGCCGGTTCGCCGAGACCATCGCCATCTCGGAGCCCGAGAAGAACGCCTCGATGAGCAGCGCCAGCGCCATGCCGAGCACGAGGGCCATCATGCGTCCTCCTCCTCGGTCTCGACGGTGCTCTCCTCGTTGTCCTGCCGCTCGACGCGCACGGCCGCGATGCGGCGCCCCTCCATCTCGACGACCTCCAGCCGCAGATCCCCCCACGTGATCACGTCGCCGGTCTCCGGGAGTCGCCCGAGCTGATGGAACACGAAGCCGCCGACCGTGCGGTACTCGCCCTCGGGCAGCGCGATGCCGGTCTCTTCCTCGAAGTCCTCGAGCTCCATCATGCCCTGCACGTCGAGCACGCCAGGGCTCGGGCTCTCGACCTCGGGGCGGGTGTCGTCGTCCTCGGGGTCGAGCAGCTCGCCGACGAGCTCGGAGAGCAGATCGTCGAGCGTGATCAGCCCGACGAGCGTGCCGTGCTCGTTGACGACGAACGACATGTGGTAGTGGCGCTCGAGGAACTCGCGCAGCATCGTGTCGGCGGGCTTCGAGCGCGGCACGAACACCGGCTTGAGCAGCATGGCGCGGAGCTGTCGCGGGCCGGCGGGCGGCCGCGACCGATACTTCAACAGATCCTTGAGGAGCAGCACGCCGATCACGTTGTCGACGCGCTTCTCGTACACCGGGACGCGGCTGTGGCCGGCCTCTCTGCACAGGCGCAGCAGCTCGGGCCACGGGATGTCGACCGGGACACTGAACACGTCGGGGAGCGGCGTCATCAGCCGCCCGACGCTGGTGTCGTCGAACTCGAACACCGCCTCGATGATCTCGCGCTCGCGCTGGTCGACGTCGCCGCGCGCTTCGCCTTGCTCGAGCAAGGTCATCAGATCGGACTCGGCCAGCGTGTCGACCATCCGCGCGTCGACGACGCCGAACGGCCGCGCGAGCAGCTTGACGAGGCCGGCCAGTACCGAGCGGGCGGGCGCGACCAGGAACAGAAACACCGAGAGCGGCCACGTCGTGAGCCGCGCCCACTGCGCGTTGAACCGGAACGCGATCACCTTCGGGGTGATCTCGCTGAACAGCAGCAGCATCGGCGTGAGCAGCACGATGTTCAGCCACGGCCTGCCCGGCGCGACCTGCGCGATCAGGAATGCGCCCAGCGCCGAGATCGACACGTTGACTGACTCGTTGCCGATGAGGATCGAGCTGATCAAGGCGACACGATCGTGCAGCAGTCGACCGAGGCGGCGTCCCGTTGGCGCGTCGTCGATCACGCGCTGCCGATCCATGGCCTGCAGCGAGAACAGCGCAGTCTCGGTGCCCGAGAAGAAGAACGAGGCCAGGAACAGCAGCGCGAACAGCGGCAGCAGCGCGGTGACGGCCGGATCGGTCAGCGCCTCGATCATCGGGCCGCCCCGAAGTGCGAGAACGGGCTGTCTGGCCACGTGCCTCGCGCCAGACAGACCTCGGGCGCGTCGGTGAGCCGTCCGATCGCGGTGAGGCGGATGCCGTGCGCCTCGGCGAGCGCCAGCAGCGCGTCGCGTGATGCGTGGGGCGCGGCGAGGAGCAGCGCGTAGTCGTCGCCGCCCGCGAGGCGCGCGGCGCGGGCGTCGATCAGGTCGGGGTGGGCGGGCATTGCGGCTTCGTCGACGACGGCGCCGACGCCCGACGCCGTGCACAGGCGAGGCAGGTCGGCCGCGAGGCCGTCAGAGAGGTCCATCGCGGCGGTCGCGAGCCCGGCGGCGGCGACGGCCAGCGCGAACGCCACCGGGGGCTCGGGGTGCCGCAGCGCGGCGAGTGCCGCGGGGGGCGGGTCGGCCAGGCTGTAGCCGAGTGCCGCCAGACCGGGCGTGCCGGTGACCCACAGCACGTCGCCCGGCCGGCCGCCCGAGCGCAGCATGGGCCTCGGGCACGGACCGCCGAGGGTGACGGTGACGCAGACGGGGCCTGGGCTGCGCGTCGTGTCGCCGCCCACCAGCGCGACGCCGAACGCCCGGCACGCCGCGCCGACGCCGCGGGCGAACGCGTCCACCCAGACCGGGTCGACCGGGCGCGGCAGGGCGAGCGTGAGCAGCGCCCACGCCGGGCGCGCACCCATCGCGCCGAGATCGCTCGCGGAGACCGCGATCGCCTTGTAGCCGATGTCCTCGGGAGAGAGGCGCGCGTCGAAGTGAACGCCCTCCAGCAGCGCGTCGACCGTCCATGCATCACTGCCGATCAGAGCGGCGTCGTCTCCGGGCCCCAGCCCCACTTCGGGGCCCACAGGGGGGGCTCGGCTGAGCAGCGCGTCGATGATCGCCTGTTCGGGATCCGGCTGTGGGGGTTCCAGGTCGGGGTCTCCGGGGGGGGCGCAGCGTATCCTACCGCGTGCGCGCTGCCCACGGGCTCGGATCACGGCGTGGGCGCGGGGCCCTCGGTGACCTGGGGCGTGTCGAGCGGGAGGATGGAATCGCCCTCGATGGCCAGCACGCGGATGCGACGCCGCGCCTCGTGATCGGGGCCGAAGCCGGTAGCTCCGGTGATCGCGCCCTCGACCTGCAGCCCGGCGAGCGCCTCGCGGAACGCGGCCCGCGTCTCGGGCCGCGTCTTCAGCGTGGCCGCGAGCAAGCGCCCCGCGTCGGCGGTGACCGCCTCGAGCGGCGTCGGCGCCTTGCCGACCTCGGCCTCGTACGCGCTGGAGAACGCCTGGCTGGCGGTGTCGTCCACGACGAAGCTGTCGGTGAAGATCGCACCCTGAACATAGGGGCCGCCCTGCGAGACGAGGGCGGGGTTGTTCCACCCCGAGAGGCCGAGCATCGGGAGCGTGGCGCCATCCCTCGAGGTGCGGAACTGCCCGAGCGGGAACTCCTCGTAGGCCAGCGCCGCGGCAGCGATCGGGATCCGGCTCGCGTTGTCGGGCACGAACAGCGCGTCGAAGTCGAGCGTCGGCGGCAGCACCACGCTGTCGGGGTTGCCGCCCTTGTCGGCGGCCTCGCGCTTGAGCCGCTGGAACTCGGCGCTGCGTGCGCTGTAGTCCTTGCGTCCGAGCTTCTTCGCGAACGGGATCAGGTCGGTCGCGGCAGCGTCGTAGTACTCGACGATGGCGATCTTCCCCTTGCGGAGCTCGACCTCGGCCTGGAACGCCTCGGCCGCAGCGCGCCCGTAGTTGGAGTCGGGCGCGAAGATGGCGAAGGACTTCATGCCGCGCTCGCCCATCGCGAACGCGACGAGGGCCTGCACCTGATCGGCGGGGGTGACCATCGCCTGGTAGACCCAGGCCCGCTCGGCGGTGGCGTCGAGCCCCTGCGACAGCCCTACGAGCGGCACGCGCAGCGCCTCGGCGGCCTCGGCGACGGGCAGGGCCTCCTCGGTGAGCAGCGGGCCGACGACGGCGATCACGCCGTCCTCGAGCACGAGCTTCTCGAGCGCGGCCACGGCCGTCTCGGCGGTGGATCCGGAGTCGGCGTACACGAGCTGCGCGCGGCCGCCGGCCTTGGCATACCCGAACTCGAACGCGCGCTGCACCTGCCTGCCCGCGGCCTCGAACCGCTCGGACAGCGGCAGGATCACGCCGATCTTGCCGGGCTGGACCCTGGCGCCGTCGAGTCGGCGGAGCAGGTAGGTGGCCGCGCGGCGGTCGCCCTCGTCGGCCTCGGGATCATCGCGCACCTTCTCGGCGAGGCGGCTGGCGCGCTCGGGGTTGCCCGCCTCGAGCGCCCTCTCGGCCTTCACCAGATCGCTCTCGACCGAGCTTGTCAGCGTCTCCTCGGGGGTCGGGGAGGTGGGGCGATACACGAGCGCGCGGCTGTCCTCGTCGACGAGCGCCTCGAGGTGTGCGCGGACGCGCTCGCCGACCGCCGGATCCTCGTCGGCGTAGCGCAGTGCCAGCTCCGACCACGCGCGCGCGCCGGGCGCGTCGTTCTGCCGTGCGGCGCGCATCGTCAGGATCAGGTAGCGGTCGGCGTTCTGTGTCGCGAGCGCGTCGCGCTCCTTCACCGCCTGCAGCGTGTCGAGCACCTGCGGGGTGAGTCCGTCGGCAGCGTCGACCAGCGCCAGCCCGAGCCGCGCGGACTCGGCCTCGAAGCCCCGTGAGGTCGCCGACAGCACCCGGGTGAACCACGCGCGGGACTCCTTGAAGTCCCCCATCAACCGGCGCTGCTCGCCGGCGTTCAACATGACCCGCACCTCCTCCTTCGGCTTGTAGCCCTGGCGGTGCGCGAGGGCGTCCTCGAGCAGGGCGATCGCCTTGGTGCGGTCTGTCGTCGCGAACGCCAGCGCGTCCTCGACGATGTCGCGGGTGACGTAGCGCCCGGCGTGCGCGGCGGTGGCCAGCAGCAACGAGAGCGCGAGGGCAGTGATCGGACGCTTCATCTCCGCTCCTGGACGGCTTGGTCGAACGCGGCGCGGCGGGGGTGCGCGTCGGCGGGGAGAGCCCGGCGCCACGCTTCGAGACGCTCGGTGTCGCCGGCGCCGAGCGCGGGAGGGACCTCGAGGGCGACGGCCACGTGCAGGTCGCCGTGACGGTTGGTGCCGGTGTGTGGCAGCCCACGTCCGGCGAGGCGGAACACGCGACCGGGCGGCGTACCCGCCGGGATGCGGATCGTGGTCGTGCCCTGCAGCGTGGGGACCACGAGATCGGTGCCCAGGGCGACCTCCGGGAAGGTGAGCGGGACCTCGACGAGGAGGTCGTCGCCGCGCCGCTGGAACAGCGGGTGCTCGGCGACGCTCACGATCACGAACAGGTCGCCCTCGGCGCCGCTTCCCTTCGGTGCGTTGCCCTTGTGCGCCACCTTCAGCTTCTGGCCGGTGCCCACGCCAGCGGGCACCTTCACCTTGATCGCGTCTTCGATCGGCGAGCGGCCCTCGCCGCTGCACGGCGCGCAGCGCTTGACCACCTGCACGCCGGTGCCCTCGCAGTGGTAGCAGGGACCGCGGAACAGCCGCGCGCCGGAGCTTCGGCCGGAGCCCGCGCACACCGTGCACTTCTGGCGGCCGCCGTTCGGGTCGGCGCCGTCGCCGTGGCAGGTCGGGCAGCGAGCGAGGCGCGGCACCGTGATCGCGCGGTCGACGCCGGTAGCGACCTCCTCCAGCGTCAGCGCGATCGTGTAGCGCAGATCGTCGCCGCGCTCGGCCTTTCGCCGACGGAACAGGTTGCCCCACACCGTCGTCGCCAGATCGTTGATCTCCTCGGGCCGCGGGGGCCGCCCGTCGGGGTTGTACAGCGGGCCGAGCCGGTCGTACTTGCCCCGCTCCTCGGTGTCGGACAGGCAGCGATAGGCCGCGGTGATGTCCTTGAACCGCTGCTCGGCCACCTTGTCGCCCTGGGCGCGATCGGGGTGCCAGCGCATCGCGAGCCCGCGGTAGGCCTTCTTGATCTCGTCGTTCGTGGCCGTTCGGGACACGCCGAGGATGTTGTAGTAGTCCGGGGTGGGCAACGGGCTCCTCATCACGAGCGGGGGAGTTAATCCACCGCGGGGTCGGCTGCGACGCGCGCGACGAGGTGGCGGATTACCGCGTCGGCGACCGGATAGCCCGCAGGTCCCAGCGCGATGTGGCGACCGCGCGCCACGAGCAGTCCCTCGGCGAACAGCGGCGCGAGCGCGGCGGGCGGCAGGTCGTGGCCGGTGCGCGCGACGAGGTGGTCGAGGTCCAAGCCGTCGCGTCCGCGCAGCGCCGAGATCAGCAGGTCGGTGGCGGCCTCGGCCGGGCTCGGGCGCTCCGAGGTCGCGGTGGGATCGAGGGCGTCGAGGTACGCGCGCACGTCGGCCACGTTGACCCAGCGCGTGCCGTCGGGCGCATAGCCGTGCGCGGACGGTCCGAGCCCGAGGTAGGGGCGGTCGCTCCAGTACAGCCGGTTGTGCGAGGACTCGTGGCCGGGTCGGGCGAAGTTCGACACCTCGTAGCGGCGCAGGCCGGCTTCCTCGAGGCGCGTCACCACGCGCTCGTACATCGCGCGCCATCGGTCTTCGTCGACCGGGCTCAGCGCGCCGCGCTCGGCCAGGCGCCCGAACGGCGTGCCCTCCTCGAGGGTCAGGCCGTACAGCGCGACGTGCGGCGCGCCGATCGCCGCCACGGCGTCGAGCTCGGCGTCGAGCTCCGCGAGCGTCTGCCCGGGCACCGCGAAGATCAGGTCGACCGACCACGAGCGCAGCGGGGACGCGGCGAGCCGGGCGGCCACGGCGCGCGCCTGAGGTGCCGTGTGACCTCTGCCGAGCCGGCGCGCGACCCGCGGATCGAAGCTCTGCACGCCGAGCGAGATGCGATTCACGCCCGCCTCCAGCGCGCCGTCGAGCCACGCGTCGTCGACGTCCTCGGGGTTCGCCTCGGCGGTCACCTCGGCGTCCACGCGCGGTGCGAGGCCGGTGATCAAGCGCGCGAGGGCGTCGACGGGCAGTCGGGAGGGGGTTCCGCCGCCGAGGAACACGGTGTCGGGCGGAGTCGAGAACGGGCCGCGGCGTGCGTCGTACTCGGCGAGCACCCGTTCGACGAACGCGTCGAACGGCGGGTCGGCGTCGGTGTCGACGAAGAACGCGCAGTAGGGGCAGCGGTGACGGCACCACGGGACGTGCACATAGACGCCCCAGGGCGCGCTCACCGCTCGGGCTCCACCACCACCACCGCGGGCTCGCCCTCCCACAGCGCGGCGTAGGCGGCGTGCACGTCCTCGGGCGTCAGCGCGCCGAGTGCCTGCCGCAGCGCGTCGATCCCCGAGGGCAGGCCGAGGCGGTCCGAGAGGGCGACGTCCGCGGCGCGCCCCGAGGCTCGCTGCAGCCCCATCGCGGCCTGGCCGACGAGCATCCGGCAGTAGCGCGCCACCTCGTCGGGGTGTGGTGGCGTCGCGGCCATGCGGGCGAGCTCGGCGCGCAGCGCCGCCTCGGCCTCTGCGATCCGGCCGGGCTCGGTGGCGAGCCCGGCCTGGAACACCCCGCCGTCCCAGCCGCCCGCCGCGCGTGCCCACACGCTGTAGGCCAGCCCGCGCGCCTCGCGCAGCGACAGGAACAGGCGCCCCCCTTGGCCGCCGAGGATCGCCGCGGCGACCTGGAGCGGTAGACGGCTCGGATCGTGCAGTGGGGGCGTGCGCGCGCCGATCAGTACCCACGCCTGCTCGCGGCCCGCGCGCAGACGGCGCACACCGCCGCGCACCGGCGGCGGCTCGGGGCGCGCGTCCAGCGCGAAGGGGCCCGCGGGCAGCGCCTCGAGCCACGGACCGAGCGTGTCGCGCACCGCGTCGGGATCGACCCCGCCGGCGACGGCGACGACGACGTTGTCTGCGGTGAGGAGCCGGTCGTGGAGCTTGCGCAGCGTGCCGCTCCCGATTCGGTTGAGCGACGCCTCGGTGCCCGTCGACGGCAACCGCCACGGGTGACCCGCCCACAGCGTGGCCCACAGGCGGTTCGATGCCGTCTCGCCGGGTCGGTCGGGCAGGGTGCGGACCTCCTCGATCAGCTCCTCGCGAAGCCGATCCAGCTCTTCGCCGTCGAACCACGGCTCGGTGAGCGCGAGCCCGACCAGCCCCAGCCCCTCCTCGACGTGCTCGGCGGGGAAGGTCGCCGAGATGCCGAGCAGGTTGCGGCCGGCGACGCCGTCGAGCGTCCCGGCCACATCGTCGATCGCGCCCGCGAACGCCTCGGCGTCGAGATCGCCCGCGCCCGCGGTGACCCCGCGGCTCCACAGCGTGTGCGCGCCGGCGCGGCGCGCGTCCACCGCGAGCCCGCCGCCGAGCGCGGTGATGCGCACCGCGGCGACCGGGGTGTCGTCGGGGAGCACCCACAGCGTCGCGCCGTTGGGCAGCACCGTCTTCATCGGGGCGTGCGGCGCCTGCGCGGCGCGCACGGGCACGGGGGGCGTCGCGGCCTCGGCGAGGTCGCGCTCGGTGAGCGCCTTGTCGAGCGAGATGATCGTCGCGTCCGCCGGATCGAGCCAGCGCCGTGCGACCCGGCGGACGTCTGCGGCGGTCACCGCCGCGAGCGCCGCACGGTATGCGCGCTGCGCCAGCGGATCGCCCATCGTCGCCATGAACCACGCCGCGTCGTGCGCGCGCCCGTCGACCGTCTCCTCCGAGAACAGGAAGTCGGCGAGGCACGCCTCGCGGGCGCGGGAGATCTGGGCGCCGGTCACCCCGTGGCGGATCACGCGGGCGATCTCTTCGAGCGTCGTCGCGATGGCCTGGTAGGTGTACCCCTCGCGCGGCAGGAAGCCCACGGACAGGTCGCCGGCGGCCGCGTGGCTCGACATCGACGCGCTGACGTCGGTGGCGAGGCTGTCGCGCATCTGGAGGCGCACCGGGAGCAGCGACGCGGCGCCGTCGCCGAGGGCGGCGGTGAGCACGTCGAGCGCGGGGATGTCGGGGTGGCCCAGCGGTGGGGTGCGCCACGCGATCTCGACCGCGGTGGTCTCGAAGTCGCGCGCGAGCTTCAGGGGCCCCGTTCGCGGTGGTGGAGGCTGGGGCACCGCGGCGCGCGCCGCGCCCGGCTGCCAGTCGGCGAGGAGCGCGCGGGCGGCGGCCTCGACCTCGGCCGGATCGACATCGCCGGCCACGCTCAGCACGACGCGCCCGGGCACCCAGCAGCGGTCGTGGAACGCGCGGAGCTCTTCGGGCCGCATCGGCGCCAGGCTCTCGACGAAGCCGACGATCGGGCGCCCATAGGGGTGGTCGGGGTAGAGGCGGGCGACCGTCTCGTCGGCGACCACGCTCTCGGGATCGTCGAGGTAGCCGCGCAGCTCCTCGATCACGACCTGCTTCTCGCGATCGAACTCGGCGGGATCGATCGTCGGGTTGCGCGCCATGTCGACCACGATGTCGAGCGCCTCGCGCCATGCGGACGCCTCGACGGTGGCGTGGAGCACCGTCTGCTCCCACGAGGTGAACGCGTTGAGATCGCCGCCGAGACCCTCGATCTCGCCTGCGGCGGCGCCGACCCCGCGGCGCGCCGTGCCCTTGAACACCATGTGCTCGAGGAAGTGCGCTGCACCCTCCTCGCCAGGCAGCTCATCGGCGGCGCCGGCATCCACCCACAGGTAGATCGCGGCGAGGGGGGCAGCCGACGAGGGCAGGACCAGGGCGCGCAGGCCGTTGTCCAAGGTGAAGCGATGCATCAACGGGAAGCAGCCTCCGGACAGTCGCTGCGGACGTCCACGCGGTAGTAGCCCAGCTCGTCGGCCCAGGTCTCGCGGCGGTCCACCGGCCAGACGCGGGTGTGGCGCGTCGCGCGCAGCGCGCGCAGCCGACCGATGCGATCACCGAACTCGAGCTTTCCGGTCTGGCTGGCCCGCGTGTAGAGATCGGCCTCGTAGGACAGGATGTCGAGCTTGGTGAGTTGGATGCCGTCGAGCAGGTCCTTCAGCTCGGCGCGGGCGGCCTCGGCGCGCCCGAGGAGCCGCTTGCCCTCGGTCTGCACGATCGCGGCGCGGCGTGCGCGCAGCAGCGGGTCGGCGCGGCGGATCCACGGGTCGTTGGCGGTGGCCACGCGCGAGAGCTCCTCGTCGATCCGCGCGACGGCGCGCTCGGCCGCGCGCAGGCGGTCCTCGAACGCGAGCGGGTGCAGCAGCGCGTTGGGGAACTTGCTCGTGCCGCCGTGCAGCCACACGGTGGCTTCGACCCACGCGCGCTCGGCGTCGAGGGTGGCGAGCGCCTGGTCGAGACCTTCCAGGATCGGCGTGTACTTCGCGGAGAACGCGTCGATCGCCTCGGACGCGGTCGTGAACTTGCACAGCAGGTAGTAGGCCTGGAGGCGAAGCAAGTCGCCCTCGGGCTCGTACCACGCGCTGTAGTAGGGCGTCTGCAGGGTGTGCAGCGCGGCGAGCGTTCCGGCGTGGTCGTCGAGCGCGAAGCGTGCCCACGCCTGCTCCACCAGCGTGTGCGGCCACAGCGCGCTGTCGTGCGGCACGGCGGAGAGATGCTCGACGGCCTTCGGGTAGTTGCGCGCACCGTAGTAGGTGCGGCCGAGGTTCGCGGTGATGCGTGCGCGCAGGGGCGCGTCGGTGGTTGCGGCCTGCGCGGTGAGCAGCGCCGCGAGCGCCTCCGAGGTGCGGCCGAGGTTCGCGAGCGCGACGCCGCGGAGGTCCTGGGCGCGGGCATAGTCGGGGTGATCCACCGCGACGCTGCCGGTCAGCGCGAG
>CAYQSE010000128.1:0-15475 GCA_964419905.1 uncultured Enterobacteriaceae bacterium | reverse complement strand
AATTCCATCGGACAGCGCACGCCTTTCGGCACGTAGACGAACGAACCGTCAGAAAAGACGGCCGAGTTCAACGTGGCGAAATAATTGTCGGACTGCGGCACGACCGTACCGAGGTATTTCTTCACTAGATCGGGATTCTAGCGGATCGCCTACGAGATCGAGCAGAATATCACACCCGCCTTCATCAGCTCATACTTGATGGTGGTCCCCAGCGACACGCTGTCGAACACCGCGTCGACCGCGACGCCGGCGAGCATCTTCTGCTCGCTGATCGGGATGCCGAGCTTGTCGAACGTCGCCTTGATCTCGGGGTCGAGCTCGTCGAGGCTGTTGAGCTGCTTCTTCGGCTTCGGCGCGGCGTAGTAGCTGATCGCCTGGTAGTCGATCGGCGGGTAGGTCGCATACGCCCAGTGCGGCTCCTTCATCTTCAGCCACGACTGGTAGGCCGCGAGGCGCCACGCCAACAGCCACTCGGGCTCGCCCTTCTTCTCGGAGATGAACCGGATCACGCCCTCGTCGAGGCCGGGCGGTACGATCTCCTGCTCGACGTCGGTCTCGAAGCCGTACTTGTAGTCGCTCTCGGCGACGATGCTCTCGGGGGTGGAGGTCATCTAGGGACTCCTCTCGTCGTCGACGGCGCGGAACGGGGGGCGCGCGGCTTCTCTAAGTTGGGAGGTCACCGCGACCTCACCCCGGGCGAGGTCGGCCAGCGTGATCTGCTCGAGCACGCGCTCCAGCGCCAGTCCTATCCACTTCCACAGCCCGCGGATCGAGCAGGCGGTCGAGTGTACGCACACCGCGCCCTTGCCGGTGTGCACCTGGCAGAAGCCGTCGTCGAACAGGTTGCCGTCGAGGACCTCGATGGCCTCGTAGACGGTGATCGCCTCGGCGGGGCGCGCGAGCCGGTAGCCGCCACCCGCGCCGCGGACGCTGTGCACGAGCCCGCCCTGGCGCAGTACGCGCAGCAGCTTCGCGGCGTACTCGGGCGACAGGCCCTCGCGCTCGGCGATCTCGGTGATCTGCACGGGCGCGGCCTCATCGGCGAGTGCGACCTGCATCAGGCAGCGCAGCCCGTATTCTTCCTGGCTCGACAAACGCATGGGCCGCTCCTAACCATACTGTACTAGAGAGTCAAGTATGGATGAGGCCCGTGCGGAGCGGCCTTCGGGGCGTTTCGGGCGTGCGTTGGGGACGGCGCGGAGGACGCCTCTTATGAGGAGCTGGCACCCCCGTCGAGGAGGCAGACGTGTCGGGACGACTACAGGGCCGGGTCGCGGTCGTGACCGGAGGCAGTCGAGGTATCGGGCAGGCCATCGCCACGGCGTTCGCGCGGGAGGGCGCGACGGTCGTGATCACCTCGCGCAAGCAGGAGGGGCTCGACGCGTCGGCGGCCGCGATCGCCGCCGAGACGGGCGTGGAGGTCGTGCCGCTCGCGTGCCACGCGGGCGACCTCGACGCGATCCCGGCGTTCTGGGAGGCGACGACCGCGCGCGTGGGCGTCGTCGACGTGCTCGTGAACAACGCGGCGACGAACCCCTACTTCGGGCCGATGATCGGGCTCGAGTGGAGCGCGTGGGACAAGACGATGGACGTGAACCTGAAGGGGACGTTCGCGCACAGCCGCGAGCTGGCGCGGCGCCTGTTCGACGCAGGGCGCGGCGGGTCCATCGTGAACATGTCCAGCGTCTACGGGCTGCGCGGCGCGCCTTGGCAGGGCGTGTACGCGATGAGCAAGGCGGCGATGGTGTCGCTGACGCGCACGCTCGCGCTGGAGTGGGGCCAGGCGGGTATCCGCGTGAACGCGATCGCGCCGGGGCTCGTCGAGACCCGGTTCGCGTCGGCGCTGCTGAGCGATCCGGGGCTCAGCCGGATGTTCACCGACCGCACCGCGCTGGGGCGCGTCGCGCGCCCCGAAGAGATCGCCGGGCTCGCGGTCTACCTGGCCTCAGACGAGGCGAGCTTCGTCACCGGTCAGGCGTTCCCGGTCGACGCGGGGTTCACCGCCGGCTGAGCGCGGCCTCCTCTTCGAGCTCGGCGAGCAGCTGCTGCGTGCGCGGCAGCAGGGCGCGCATCGCGAGATCGACGGCCCGCGGGGCGCGCGCGTCCAGCCAGGCCAGCGCGCGCTCCGTGATGCCGCCGACGATCACGCGCCGCCGCCCGCGGCGCATCCCCGCGACGATGCGGGCCGCTGCCCAGTCCGCGTCGTAGGCGTGCAGCGGGATGCCCGCGCGCGACATCGGACCGCGCAGGTGCGCCACCATCGGTGTGTCCACGACCGCGGGGTGCACGCTCACCACACCGATGTGCGTGTCGAGGAGCTCGCGTCGGAGCGCGGCGGCCATCCCGTCGAGGCCCGCCTTCGTGGCGACGTAGGGGGTCTGGTAGGGCAAGGGCGTCAGCGACGCCATCGACGAGATGCACACCACCTGTGCGGTCTCCGCCGCGCGGAGCGCCGGCAGCGCGAGCCGGGTCAGCCACAGCGGCGCGAGCAGGTTCAGGCGCACGATCGCCTCGATCTGCGCGGGCTCATGGGTGTCGAGGCGCCCGAGGTGACCGGCCCCGGCGCAGTGCACCACGCCATGCAACGCGCCGAAGCGCTCGCGCGTTGCGCGCACGAGGCGGAACAGCGCGTCGTGGTCGGTCACGTCCGTGGGCACGACGAGCGCGCGCTCGGGCGAGGGCGCGCGGGCAAGCACTTCGGCGAGCGCCGCCTCGCGCCGAGCGGCCAGCGTGACGTGCGCGCCGGTGCGCAGCAGGGCGAGCGCGAGCGCGGCGCCGATGCCGCTGCTCGCGCCCGAAACGATATAGGTCCTTCCGCTCGGCTCCACGATGTGTCTCCTCGCTGGCGCTGGGCAGCGCGCTCCATCCTAGCGTCAGCGGGTCCGAGTTCGGTTGGAATGGTTCCTTGCGTGCTGCGGTGCGCCGTGATGTCGGAAAAATTTTCGATTCGTCTGTAACTTTTTTTTCTTTTTTTCGGCTCGAAACGTCCGCTTCGGCGCGCCGAACCGGGTCGGCAGCGGGAGCGTGACTTGCCGTCGACGATCTGCGAAACAAGCGGGTTCTTGCGATTACAGTAGCGATCTTTGACTTTTTGGATAATAACGCCCGTGCATTTCAGGCACGTACGAAATGCATTGGAGGTCGCGATGGGCGAGCGTTGGGAAAAGGCAGGCGCAGCGGAGCCTTGGTCTCAGAAGGCGCCGAGCCGCGTCGCGGATCACCTGGTCCGCGCGCTCCAGGGCGCGGGGATCGATCGGGTGTTCGGCATCCCGGGCGGCGCGATCTCGCCGCTGTTCGACGCGCTGATCGGCTCGGACATCGAGGTCGTGGTCGCCCAGCACGAGGCGATGGCGGTGTATGAGGCCACTGGGTGGAGTCGGGCGACGGGCAAGCCGGGCGTGGTGCTGGTGACCTCGGGTCCAGGCGTGTTGAACACCACCACGCCGGTCGCCGCGGCCAAGCTCGACGAGGTGCCGCTGGTCATCCTCGCGGGGGACGTGAGCGGCGCGATGTCCGGGCGTGGCTCGCTGCAGGACGGTGGCGCGAACGGGCTCGACATCGTCGGGGTGATGCGCTCGCTGACCAAGCGCGTCGAGGTGGTCTCCGGCCCGGGGCGCGCGCTCACGGCGCTGCATCAGGCGCTGGAGGAATCGCAGGTGCACCCGAAGGGCCCGGTGCTGCTCGACATCGCGATGGATCTCGGCACGATCGACGTCGAGGGGGCGGGCTTCCACGGTCGGGCGATGGGGCCGGCGCCGGCATCGGCCGCGGTCTGTCAGCGGATCGCAGAGCACCTCGCGCAGGCGACCCGTCCGGTGCTGTGGCTGGGCGTCGGCGCGCGCAACACGGAGCTCGGTCAGACCGCGCTGCGCCTCGCAGAGCGCACCCGGTGCGCGGTGATCACCGACATCGAGGCCAAGGGGCTGATCCCCGAGAGCCACGCGCTCTCCCTCGGACTGTTCGGGGTCGGTAGCCGCGGGCTGGCAGAGCGCTTCCTCGCCAGCGGCTTCGACTTCCTGCTCACGGTCGGCGCGCGCCTCGACGACACCACCACCGGCGGGTTCTCGGAGCTGCTCAAGCCCTCGGGCGTGATGGTGCAGCTCGACCACGACCCGGCGCGGCTGTCCCGCGCCTACGCGTTCCATGAGGTCGTCCACTGCGACCTGGCCGAGACGCTCGCCCGCATCGAGCACGGGAGCCGGGCGCCGGCGCCGCACCTGCTGCTCGCGCGTGACGCGGCGATCCGCGAGGCGCGGGCCGCGGTGCCGCTGCTCGACGCGCCGGCGCTCACGCGCGGGCCGCACCACCCGGCCGCAGTGATCCGCGCGCTGCAGGCCGCGATGCCGAAGGACACGGTGTTCACGACCGACATCGGCAACCACCTGATCTTCGCCGCGCAGCACCTGCGCCTGGAGCGTCCGGGCACCTTCCACGTCTCCAACGGGCTGGGCGGCATGGGCTCGGGGATCGGGACCGCGATCGGCCTCGCGCAGGGCGGTGAGCGACCCGTGGTGGGGATCTGCGGCGACGGCTCGTTCCGGATGGTCGGCAGCGAGCTCGCCACCTGCGTCGCGCACGGCGTGCCGGTGGTGCTCGCGGTGCTCGACGACGGTCAGCTCGGGATGGTCGAGCACGGCCTGAAGCGCCTGTTCGGGCGCGCCGACTTCACGCGGAGTCCGGCGGTCGACGTCGTCGCCTGGGCGCGCGCGATGGGGGCGACCGCGGTGCGGATCGACCGCGAGCGCGATCTGCACGCGGCGCTCGGCCACCTCGGTGCCGGACCGCTCGTGCTGCACTTCCCGGTGCGCGCGGAGGTCGAGGCGCACAACCCGCGCGCCGACGTGTTCGCGTTCCCGTCCAAGCGGTGACGCGCGGAGGCTCCATGCCCACCCAGCCTTGTGGCGTCGGCATCGTCGGGATGGGCTACGGCGTCCCGGATGCGGTCCGCACGAACGATTGGTGGCCAGCGTCCTGGCGCGCCGAGCACGAGGCGCGGCTCGCCGCGGACGTGGTCGGCTCGGTCGAGAAGGCGGCCCAGCGGGGTGCGGCGGACGTCGATCCCGAGGTCGCGCGCCATGCCGGTCCCTACCTGCGCGATCTGTTCCGCGGCACGCGTGAGCGCCGGGTGCTCGAGGACGGCCTCGCGCCGTCCGACATCGAGGCGCGCGCGTGTGTCGCTGCGCTGGCGGACGCGGGCGTGGACCCGGCCGAGGTCGATCTGGTCCTCGGGAGCAGCCTGGTCCCGGACTACGCCATTCTCGGGAACCAGGCGCTGGTGGCGCACAAGATCGGGCTGCGCCGCGATGTCGCGGTGATGGACGTGGACGGTGGCTGCACCTCGCTGGTCCACCAGATCCGGGTCGCGTCGCGCCTGGTCCAGACGGGCGAGGCGCGCGTCGCGCTGGTGTATGTCTCGGCGATGGTCAGTCGGGTCACCGACTACAGCCAGCCCTCTTCGGTGATGGTGGGTGACGGGGCCGTGGCTGCGGTGATCCGGCGCGTGGCGGACGGCTTTGGCTATGTCGCCGCGTCGACGACCACGATCGGCGAGATGCACGCGGGGATCCGCTGCGTGCCCCGAAGCGCACCCGAGACGCCGTGGTACGCGACGGATCGGATGCACGAGCCGATGACGGTGCAGCGCGTGGACGCGCGCGCGGCACACGCGGCGGGGGTCCGCTCGGCGTCCTTGTTCCGCGAGACCACAGCGCGCCTGTTCGCGGCGACGGGGTACGGGCCCGAGGACGTGGCCTACCTCGCGGTCTCCCAGGCCGGGGCGTGGTTCGGGCGCGCCATGGCCGACGCCATCGGCATCCCCCACGCTCGGCTCCTCCCGCCGTCCGACCAGTTCGAGCGCTTCGGCCACATGATGCAGGCCAGCGTGGCGATGAACCTGCTCCAGGGTTGGCGCACCGGGCGGCTCCGCGCGGGCGACCTCGCGCTGATCTACAGCCCGGGCGTCGGCTTCACGACCGCGGCGGCGCTGGTTCGCTGGTCGAAGGACCCCTGACCCGCTCGACGACGGACTCGATCTCGTCCATCAGGAACGGCACGCGCAGCGTGTGCTCGGCGGCGGGGCGGCTCTCGCCGCGGCCGTGCAGGACCACCAGGGTGGAGCCTGCGCCCAGCGGGAGCCGGTCGGCGACGCTGCGCTCCGCGAACACCAGACGACGATCGGTCACGCGCAGACCGTGCGCGAGGCGAGGCTCGATGCCCTCGGCGCGGACGCCGAGATCTCGGAGCGCGGAGACCACGGTCTGTCGGATCAGGGTCTCGGAGTGGACCACGACCGCCTCGTCGTCAGCCTCCGCGCCCTCCACGGGGCGCGCGCCGGTCTGGCCTACCAGGTAGGCGGCGAGCACGAGCGTGTCCTCTCCCTCCTGGCGCACGTCGACGAACCCACCGATCGCGGCGGTGATCTCGCAGCAGATGCCGAGGCCGCTGATGGTCTCGGAGCCGCTGTATCCGATCGCGCGCACCTCGAAAAGGACCTGGGCCTCGGCGTTCGCCCCGGGCAGCCGCGCGCTGGCCTCCTGCTCGAGGTCGACCGACTTCACCTCGAACCGGATGGTGCCACGCTCGCCGAGCGCGTCCCGCGCTGCGAGCACCAGATTCACCATCAGCAGTTGCAGGCTCTCTGGGTTGCATTGAACGACTGAATCGTGCGCAATGTCGACGGACAGCGTCACGTTTCGCGGCAGCGCGCGCTCCAGCGCGGGGATCATGCGCCGCATCAACGGCTCGACCTGCACCGCGACTGCGTCGTCGGAGGGCGATCGGGGGGGGGGGGGGGGGGGGGGGGTGAATCGGACGGGCGCTTCCGAGACGGTCGCCAGATCGCGGGCCGCCGCCTTCAGCCCGAGCGTCGCGCGCAGGGCCGCGGCCGCCTGGTCGTGGGTGCTCGCGCGTTCGGGCGCCTCGCTGCGCAGCATCTCGGCGAGGCGCTCGTTCGCGAGCAGCACATAGTAGTCCTGCCGATGGGTGTGCGCCTCGGCGATGACGCGCTCGAGGAGCGCGACGCCCGACGCGAGGGCGCTGGTGCGCAGCAGGCGGAGGCCCTCGTAGACCTCCCACGCGGCGCGTACTCTTGGTGCGGCGCGGCCGCGTCGCGCCAGCGTGCGCATCGCGCGGGCGTACAGCCTGCGGTCGGCGTGGCGGGTGGGCGGCGCGGCGGTGAACACGGCCGCGGTCGCGATGTAGGCGTCGAGCATGTAGTCGACGATCACGGGCGAGCCGCCCAGCAGCTCGGCGGCCGACCGGACGTGCTCCTGCGCCAGCGCGTGCTCATCGAGCAGCATGAGCGCCTCGGCGAGATAGGCGTGCGCGTTCGCCAGATCCACGGCGGCGGACGGCTGCCCGAGCAGGGTCCTCGAGTGCGTATGCGCAGCGGAGCGGACATCCTCTCCGCGGCGCGCGAGGAGGTAGAGCCGCAGGCTCGTGAACAGGTGCAGCCCGACCTGGTTGCCGTGGCGGCGGTTGATCGACTCGGCCTCGTCGATCATCGCGAGGGTGCGGCTGGTCGCTTGATTGTGGCGTCCGTAGGCGGCCTCGAAGCTGAGCGAGAACACGGCGACCGTGTAGTCGCCGCTGCGGCGGAACGCGGTGAGGGCGCGACCGAGCGACGCCTTCGCCTCGTCGTAGTGCCCCGTGGAGAGCTGCTCCTGGGCGCGGATGTGCTCGACTACGCCCTCGCCCCACGGTGCGCCGGCGCGCTTCGCGACGACCGCCGCTTCGTCGAGCAGTCGCACGGCCGCGCGGTGGTGTCCGAGTCCGCCACGGAACGACGCGAACATCGCGAGCATGCCGGCGCCGTTTCCGGTGTCCAGCCCGCGCGCGTGCCGTTGCCCACGCAGGCCAGACAGCACGGCCAGCAGCGGGTCGCTGGCGATGGCGATGGCGATGAGGTTCGTGTACAGGCTGCTCAGCGCGTCGCGGGCCCGGGTGCTCTGGCTGCTGCGCAGGACCAGCGCGACCAGCGCGACCCCGATCGCCACCACCGCACCGAACCGCGTGGTCGGGAGTGGCTCCCCGGCCTTCGCCAGGGCAGTGGACGCCACCTGGAGCGCCTCGGCCGGCGCTGCCTTTCGGTAGAAGCCGTAGACGGCGTTCGCTGCGATCTCCAGTGCGCGTACGGGGTCCGTTCCGACCCGCATCGCCTCGGCATAGTCCGTGAGTGCCGCGGTCGTGTCGCCGGCGAGCAGGGCGGTCTCGGCCCGCCCGTCGAGGGCTCTCGCGATCGTCGGGCCCGATGCGGTGCGCGCCATCGCGTGCTCGAAGTGCCACCGCGCCCGCGCCAGGTCATAGATGGCGAGCAGCTCGTGGCCCCCCTTGAGGTGCAGCAGCGCGAGGGACTCGTCGCGGCCCACCACGCCGGAGCGCTCGCGGTGCCATGCGCGCTGCGCGTTGCTCGCGCGGGGCTCCTGGTCGAGCCAGTTGGCGATCTGGAGGTGTGCGTGCGCGCGGATCTCGTCGCTGACGCTCTCCTCCAGCGCGAGGCGCACGCCGTCGTTCACGAAGCGCAGGCCACCGTCGGCCTCGGTCACCAGCAGGCCGGCGTCGACCGCCGCGTCGAGGGCCGCCGAGACGTCCGCCTCGTTCCACCGGGAGACTTCGGCGAGCCAGCGGGCGGTGATGCGCCCGCTGCGCAGCGCGGCGATCAAGATCACCCATTGCTGGTGCGCAGGCAGGCTGCCCCAGCGGCCGCCGTACAGCCCGACCACGTTGTCGGTCTCGATCTGATCGACGCGCAGCGTCCAGCGCTCGGTGCCCGTATCGATGCGCAGCGCGCCGCGCTCTACCCAGCGCTGCAGGGCGGCCCAGGTGGCGGCCGGCTGACCGTGCGCGGACTGCCACAGGCGCTCCGTGAGCACATCCGGCGCGTCGATCGGGCCCGGGATCGCCCGCTCGACCAGCTCTCGGCACTCCGAGCGGTTCAGCGGGCCGAGCGGAATGGTCTGCACCGCGTCGGGCAGTCCGTCGGTGGGCACCGCGTCGTCCCAGGTGCCGATCACCAGGGTGTTGTGCGGTAGATAGTGGTTGAGCAGCTCGCGCAAGACCGCGTGGGCGCCGGGCTGCGCGAGGTGCAGGTCGTCCAGCAGCACCACCAAGGGGCGCTGCGGGGTGCCGACCGCGTAGAGCACCTTCGCGATCGTCGCCGCCTGCTGCCCGAAGCGCTCGTCGATGTGAAGCTGCGGCGGGTCGGGCACTTCGCCGAGCCACTGGCGAATCGCGGGCGACATCGACGTCAGCATGCCCGTGAGCGGGGCGGTGGTGTCGAGGATCTGCTCGCGAATCCGGGCGAACAAGGTGGGGTCCAGCGAGGCGGGCTGGGTCGCCAGCTGATCGAGCACCTCGACGAACCCGCTCGTCAGGCGCGGCGCGCCTTGATGAAATCGTCCGGTGAGGACCACGGCGTCCATCCACCGATCGATCTCGAGCGTGAACCGCTCGATCAGCCGGGTGCGCCCGCTGCGGCTCGGTCCGCGCACGACGACGACCTGGCCCTTCCCCTGTCGCGTTCGCCGCGCGGCCTCCATCAGCCGCGCGAGCTCCTCCTGCCGTCCGATGAACGGGGGGATGGAGGGGAGCTTGGGACGCTGTCCGCCGTCGCGATCCTGGAGCGCCTGGACCTGCTCCCAGAGCTCGCTCGCGTTGGATGGGATCCCCTGGAGGCGGGCGACGAGCTGGCCGCCCGAGAGGAGGTCGAGGAGGTCGACGAGCCGTCGGACGTCCTCCTCGCTCGTGCCGCGCGCGAGGAGGTGGTCATAGCCGTCGACCTGCGCGGTGCGACCGGTGAGGTGGACGTGCTCGGGCGCGAACGACACGCCGGTGACGCCCGCGGCGTGGAGCTGGGTGAGCGCCGAGCTGAGCGAGAGCGCGACCCGTGCGGTCTCGCGCTCGGTGAGCGGCGGCACGAGCAGCGGCGCGGTCACCACGTCGGTGAGCAGGAGGAAGCCGTCCTGGCAGCCGAGCCAGGCGTGCACGCGAGGCTGCACCTCGCTGTCGATGCGCATCGCCTTGCGCAGCTTCTGCTCGATCGCCTCGTCGCCACGCACGTGCGCGAGGCGCAGGCGATGGTGCGGCTTGGAGCCGAGCGCACGCTGGACGTCCGAGACGGCGATCGACCAGCCCTGTTCTCCGCGCTGAACGCCCTCGAGCGCGACGAACCGATCGAAGAGGATCACGCCCGGCTCGATGCCTTGGGGATCGAAATCTCCGACGAACCCGAGGTCCTCGGGCGCAGGGCGCCGAGAGCGCTCGTTGATCAAGCCCGGGCCTTTGCCGCGTTCGTGACCCGACGAATCGGGTCATCCGACGTGCGCGGTGGCTGTCCGGGGTTCATTCGCGGGGCTCCCGAGGCTGACACTCAAGGGGAGCGTAGCAGCCAGGGGAGGAAACGCACCATGCAGGTTGACGCCCGCGAATGAAAATTCCCCAAGGACGAGCCTTTGGCGGGCTGTCAGCTCCCTTACGGACAGAGACCCGTGAGGGGAATCACGATCTCGTTGTCGCCCTCGTCACACTCGCGAGAGGCACCCCACCCGCTTCCGCCTCCGCTGAGCAGCGGATCGTCGACCACCGCCACGAGCTGGTGGAAGCTGTCCCAGCCGGTGATGTGGAACAGCTGCCCCGCGGTGACGTGGCCGGGCTGAATGGGTGTGGTGAGGTTGCGCTGCGTGAGCAGCTGGCGCGTACCGCTCTGGTCCTCGCCGTAGATGGCGATCACGACGCCGGTGCCTGCGGTGATGAAGCTGCCCTCGTTGGCGATCTGGACGATGACGGTGATGTCACCGCAGTCCTCCTGGCACGCGGGCTCGGCGGTCACGAACAGGTTCGCGGCGGCCAGCGCGCCGAACGAGCCCGGCGCCTGCGTCCGGAAGCTGTCCGGGTTCTCGGCCGCGTAGCCGACGGACAGGTCGTCGTTCGCGTTGTGGATGTAGTAGGTGTGCTGGTTCCACACCTGCCGGGCGCTGACCCAGTCGTCGTCGTCCGCGCCGAGCACGTAGAGGCCGTAGGTGCCGGCCGACTGGGGGTTGTAGCTGTTCGGGACGAGCACCTCGGCCTTTCCGTCTCCGTCGAGGTCGGCGACCAGCGGGTACTCGTGGATGGTCCACGACTTGTGGTTCTCGTCGCGCAGGACCTCCTGCAGGCGCGTCCACGGGTTGGCCGCCGTCTCGTCGACGTGCCAGACGTAGAGCGCGTCCTCATCCTGGAACACGATCTCCGAGCCGCCGTCGCCGTTGAAGTCGAACACGGTGGAGCCTGTGGATGCGCTCGACCAGTCCTTGGTCTCGGCGACCGCGTGGCGCTCCAGCCACCACCCGGCGTCGTACTTGAACACGCTGTAGTAGCAGGCGCCCGCGTTCGCGACCTCGAGGCGCCCGTCGTTGGTGAAGTCGGCGATCGTCGGCGGGCCACCGAAGGCGCGGCGGGTGGTGTCGCACGATGCGTGGGCCGGCATCTGCGCGAACTGGGGCTCGACGGTGGCGTCGATGTCGTTGGGCAGGCGGTCCCACATCATGCACAGCGGCAGCTCGAGCGTCTCGGTGGTGTTCCCGTCGCCGTCGAAGTCGTGGAGGTCGATGATCTCGTCCATCCACGGGTCGGCGTCGTACACGCCGACGTACTCGTTGCCGGTGACGACGATCTCGAGCCAGCCGTCCTGGAAGAGCATGTCGGCTACGGCCGCGTAGCCGTCACGCGCGGGCACCCACGCCGCACGGTCGTCGTCCCAGTCGGCGAGCACGCAGTGCAGCCACGCCTCGTAGGGGGGCGAACCCTTCTCGCTGTCGTCGCCGTCGCCCAGGTAGACGGTGTTGCCGGCCACCACCTCCATCACGCCGTCGCCGTTCAGATCGTAGGCGACGGGGTGGTAGCCGGAGTTCCAGTAGCCGTCGTCGTAGGCGGCGCTGTGGTACCAGCCGCGCCCGAAGTAGCCGCCGCTGATCCGGGCGCCGGTCTCGCCGTTCCACCAGTTGCGGCCGAAGATCACCTCCGGCACGCCGTCGTCGTCGAGGTCTGCGATCGCGGGCGCGTGGGCCCCGCACGGCTCGGTGCGGAGGGAGGTGCCCAGTGGGTTCGTGCCGCTCTTGAACAGCTTGTCGAGGGTCAGCGTGACGTTGCCGCCCTGTTGGTTCACCTGCCAGGCGCCGAGGTAGCAGGTGGACGTGTTCTCTCGCAGCAGCGTGGTGACGATCTCGATCTTGCCGTCGTTGTCGATGTCGCCGATCGCGACGCCGGTGTGCATGTACGGGGCGTAGTTGTATCCGCCGAACGCGGCGTACTTCGCCGAGGCGTGCACCTTCTTGCCATCACCGGAGATCAGGCGGAGCACACCTGGATACGCGCCCTGGTTGCCGGGCACCACGTCGCCCATCACGATGGCGATGTCGGGCACGTCACGCTCGTCCACCACGCCGTCGAAGTCGTCGTCGGTGAGCTGGCCGACCGCAGGCGCCTGCCACACGTTCACGTAGGTCGGGTGGTCCGCGTAGGTGTAGGCGGGGATCGACGCGCCGGTGGCCGGGTCGGTCATCGCGTGCGCCATGCTCCACTCGACCTTGGCCTGGAACGCGGTGCCGGACGGTGTGGGCGTGTAGGTGCAGTCCGAGCGTGGGGTGGTCGTGCCCGCGCCGGGGATCTCGTCGGCGCAGAACTCGGCGCAGTCCATCGTCCCGTTCTCGTTGAGGTCGAGCTCTTCGGGAGGCACGATGCCGTCGCAGTCGTTGTCCTTCCCGTCGCAGATCTCAGGCGCGCCCGGATACGTCTGGTCGTCGTCGTCGTCACAGTCGACGCTCTCGGGGTAGCCGTCGCCGTCGTTGTCGGGGTCGTAGAACGCGGTGTCGTTCTGCGTGTCGACGGTGTCGCCGTCGCCGTCGCCGTCGAGGCGGTTGGAGCACGCGGCCGAGCCCACGACGAGCGAGATCAGGAGAACAGAGCGAGGTGACATAGCGGCCTCCGAGCAGGCGTCGGGCTCCCCAGAGCGGGGTTCCCCGAAAAAGCGGCGGCAATATGCCTCGGCTGTGCACGACCCGCCACCGGTACCGGGGAGTGTGGCCGGCCAGCCGGGGAGAGCGTGCCTGGGAGCGGCATTGACACGCCTTGACACGTCCTTGAGCGCATCGGCGCAGCGGGTCGTTAGGACGTGGGGCATCATCGGAGCCCGCCTCCCCGAACGTGAGCGTCCCCATGTCCAACCGTCTCCTACCGCTGGTCGCGCTCCTCCTCTCCTCCTCGGCGTTGGCCGGCGAGTACCGCATCGTCGGTGGCGACCAGGCCGCGCAGGGCGCCTGGCCCGACACCGCCGGGATCTGCTGGAACTCGTCGTGCAACACCAGCGGCGTGCAGTGCACCGGCACCTTGATCGCGCCGGACGTCGTGGTCACCGCCGGGCACTGCGTCTACGGCGACCCGCCCTCCCACGTGCTGCTCGACAGCAACGACTACCGCGCGGACCAGGGCGAGATCGTGCGCGTGGCCAACGCCTACGTGCACTCCACCTACGCGTCGAGCGGCGGGCGCAACGGCTACGACATCGCGGTGCTCAAGCTCGAGGTGCCGGCGCAGACGCGGCCGCGCGCGCTCGCCTACGGATGCGTGCAGGACAGCTACCTGGTCGACGGCGCGCCTGCCGTGATCACCGGCTTCGGCGCGCACGATCAGTACGGTCGGCAGTACGACTCGAAGCTCCGCGAGGCGTTCATCTCGATCAACGACGCCGACTGCAGCGACATGGGCACCAACTCCCGACCCACGGGCTGCATCAGCAGCATCAGCCCGGGCGGCGAGATCGGCGCGGGCGGCGACGGCGTCGACACCTGCTTCGGCGACTCGGGCGGGCCGCTGTACCTGCAGACCGAGTACGGCGACTACCTCGTCGGCGCGACGTCCCGTGGGTATCGGTGGGTGAGCGTGCCGTGCCGCGACGGGGGCATCTACGTACGCCCCGACGCCGTGATCGACTGGATCGAGCAGGTCACCGACATCACGATCCCGGAGACGACGTGCAACGTCCCCCCCGAGCCCGAGGTCGACGGCGTGCTCCGCGCGCCGTGGGGCAAGGCGCGCACCATTCGGATCGACGCGAACGACGCGGACCAGGGAGCCGGGCACACCTACCAGGTCGTGCGACAGCCGGCGCATGGCGAGGGCTCGGTGTCGGGCAACGGTACGGTCACGTTCAAGCCGTTCGACGAGGGCTACCTCGGCGCCGATGAGATGGTCGTTGAGGTCGTCGACACCGAGGGCTACCCGAACCACGCGCGCACCGTGGTCGTCCCGCTCGAGGTGGTCGAGGGCGGCTGCGGCTGCGTGACCGCCCCGGCGCCCGCGTCGGCGGTCGGCGGACTCGGTGGACTGATCGGGCTGCTCGCGCTGCGTCGCCGCCGCCGCTGAGGGATCGGACAGATTCTGGTCGGCGCATCGGATAGCCCTGTCGTCAACGGAGGGCTTCAGGCGTGCTGACCTGTCTGCGGGTGCGGGATCTGGCGATCATCGACGCGGTCGAGGTCGAGTTCGGTCCGGGCCTCTCGGTGCTCACCGGCGAGACCGGAGCGGGCAAGTCGATCCTCGTGGATGCGCTCGATCTGGTGCTCGGCGGCAAGGCGTCGCGCGAGGTCGTGCGCAGCGGGGCCGAGCGGGCCGACGTCGAGGCGCTGTTCGAGGACGGCGTGACGCAGCGGGTTCTGCGGCGCAGCGTGCTCGCAAACGGGCGCTCCCGCGCCTACATCGACGGCGACCTGTCCACCGTCGCCGAGCTGGCCGCGCTCGCGCAGGGGCTCGTCGACATCTCCTCGCAGCACGAGCATCACACGCTGGTCGACGCGACCACGCACCTCGGATTCCTCGACGCGTTCGCCGGGCTGCATGGCGCGCGCGAGGCCATGTCGGCGGCGCACGCCGCCGCCGTCGCGGCGACCTCGGCGGTGCACGCCGAGCGCGAGCGGGCGCGTCATCGGGTCGAGCGCGAGGATCTACTCCGTTACCAGGTGGGCGAGCTGGAGCGGCTCGCGCTCAAGCCCGGCGAGGTCGACGCGCTCGACGAGGAGCGCGAGCGCCTGCGGCACGCCGACACCCTCGTCTCCACGGCACGGCGCGCCGAGGGGGCGCTGCAGTCGCGCGAGGCGGCGATCTGTATCCAGCTCGGGCGGCTGCTCGGCGAGGTCGAGCAGGCGGCCCGGCTCGACCCTCGGCTCGCGCCGGTGGTCGAGGTGCTCGGCGGCGCGCTCACCGACCTCGAGGAGGCCGCGCGCGATCTCGGCGCGTACGCGCGCGGCGTCGACGCTGATCCGGCGCGGCTCGAGCAGCTCGAGGAGCGCGCGCACGAAGCGCGTCGCATGATCCGCAAGTACGGCGGCACCGAGGAGGCGCTGCTCGCGCACGCTGCGGCCGCGCGCGCGGAGCTCGAGGCGCTCGATGCGTTCGAGGAGCGCCTCGAGGCGCTCGAGCGCGCGCGCGACGCGGCGCGCCAGCGCGC
>CAYQSE010000127.1:11562-15632 GCA_964419905.1 uncultured Enterobacteriaceae bacterium | reverse complement strand
GGCGGGACGCCCGCCCCACGTGATCTCGGGCCGCAGCCGAGATGTGATCAATCGACAGGCAGGACCCCCAGGACGTTGGACCACGCCGTGAAGTGGTGTGATCGGAACGGCGGCCTCGACAGCGCCGGCTGGGCACGCCTCGTGGCGGGCAAGACGGGGACCGAGTGCCAGTTCGCGCTCGCCGATCCCGCGGCGTTCGCGGTGGTGCGGGGGCTGCCCGGCGACCCCGTCGTGCTCTTTCCGCCCTTCCAGAACAACCCGTTCGAGCTTCGGCAAGCCATCCACAACTGCGACGACTACTGGGCCTGGATCGGCGAGGCTCGCCGCTGCAGCCGACGGTCGGCGCGCCCGGACCCGTCACATGAGACCCCTCCTCGTCCTGGCCACCCTGCTCGCGTGCCAGTCTCCGTCCCAGGCCACCGAGCCCCTCCCCAGGGCCGAGGTCGCGCCGAGCCCCTCCCCGGAACCCACCATGCCCGACCCGCGCCAGATCGCCTCGACCTTTGCCACCGACCGCTGGCCCGAGGCGGGCGACAAGCTCTCGCTCCACGCCGCCGGCGATGCCACGGGCTTCCCCGCCTTCGTGATCCGCGTCGGTGAGCCGGGTCAGCAGCCCGTCGAGGAGGAGGTCGTGGTGGTCGTCGACGGCCAGGTCTGGACGGGCCGATCCGGGTGGCGGCAGTTCCTCGCCACCCAGGGCCGCGTCGACGCCTACCGGGTGGCCGCCGCGTGGCTCGCGCTCTACCGTGGCGAAGCACAGATCCCGTACGGGCCCGATCGCAAGTACAAGAAGAAGCCGATGCCCGCGCCGCGCTGGGTCGGCGATCAGCTCGAGGTCATCTATTCGGGCCACCGCAGCCAGCCCATGCTGGTGCGCCTGACCATCGACGCGTCCGACACGGTCACGGTGGTCTCCGAGAAGCCGTGGACCGAGCCCGTCGAGCTCTGATGAGCACCCAGACGCCCGTTCACGCGCCCTGTCCGGAATGCGGCCGCAACTTCAAGTCGCTCGTCGCGGTGGTCATCAACCTGCCGAAGCGTCCCGACCTGCTCGCTGACCTGATGCAGGGCCGGCTGAACCTGCGCGTATGCCGCCCCGCGGTTCATGCAGGAGCAGGCCGCCCACTGGAAGGTCCGCACGGTGCTCGGCTACGAGGCCCTCCGCGAGCAGCGGGTGATCAGCGACGCCGGGCTCGACGACGTCGCGGTCGAGCAGGCCAAGTTGCACCTGCTCGCGGGGCGCCCCGCGTGGGCCGGCGCCCGGATCAGCCTGCGCGCCTGCCGCGACGACCGCGCGCTGTTCTGGGTCCGCGGCGTGCCGGAGCCGGTGCTCGTCGACACCTCGGCCGCGATCCTGCAGCTTGGCCTGCCCGACGGGTTCCTCCCCGGGGCGCTCGGCGCCGACGCCTTCGTCAGCTACCGAGCCCGCTTCATCCCATGTCGCTCGATCGCACGAGCGCGCCGAGGGCGCGTCCGCACCGGGCGCGGCCCCTGCGGTCAGTCGAGGGGGACGGCGTGGTAGCCCATGTCGGGTGGATCGCCGTCGAGGGACTGGTCTTCGGTCGTGGTGAGGGTGCGCCACCAGAAGTCGTCGAGGAGCGGCGCCGCGTTGGCCACCTCGACCGTCCCGGCGTCGCGGCACGGGCTGTCGGGCGGCAGGTAGATCGCGTCGAGCGGGCTCCCCGCGACGCGCACGAGCGTCGAGGCACCCGCCTCGACCGTGCCGCCCGGCGCGCAGCACGACGCGCAGGTGGCCCCGTGCGCCGCCGGCGCGTTGCCGATGAACACGACGTCGCGCAGGGTCGCGCTGTCGCAAAGGAAGTACGCGTCCGCGGTCGCGTTGCCGGTGAACGTGGCGCTCCACACGTTGCAGCCGGCGCTCCCCGACGCCAGCAGGTAGCCGCTTCCGTTGTCGACGAACTCGGCGTTCGACACCTGGAGCAGCGCGCTGGCGCTGATCAGGTCGCCGCCGTTCTCGTGGAATCGGGCGCCGACCACGTCGACCGTCGTCGCGCGCAACGCGGCGGCCCCGGCGGTCGCCGTGTTCCCGAGGAACGTCGATCCGTCCACGACCAGCGGGCCGTTGCCATAGACCGCGCCGCCCATCGACCCCGCGGCGTTGTCCTGGAAGTGGCCGTCCTCGATCACCAGCCGCTGCGACGCCTGGTATACGGCGCCACCGTGGGTCACCGCCGCGTTGGCGGTGAAGTGGGAGTCCCGGATCGTGGCCACCGCGCCGGTCTGCGCGAGGCCCACCGCGCCGCCATGATCCGCCTCGTTGGCGGTGAAGTGGGTGTCGCGCACGAACAGCCGCGACGTCGTCGAGATCGCGCCGCCGTAGCCGATCGACGCGTTGCCGTCGAAGCTGCTTCCCTGCACGGCGACCGTGAAGCCGAGCACGGCCCCTCCGTTCCCGGTCGCAGGTGCGAACCCACCGAAGTCGCACCCCTGGATCCGAACGCTGCCGATGCCCTCCACCGCGCGATAGCCCGCGTCGGTCGCCTCGAACGCGAACCCGTCCAGCGTCACCCACGAGGTCGCGCCGAGCCCGAAGGCCACGCCGCCCGCGTTCACGAGGGTGCGGTCCACCCGCTGATCCGGGTCGGTCTCGTGGCCCTGGAACCCCCCGATCCAGGTCGTGTCGGACGCGGGGGTCACGGTGACGTCGAGCGCGATCGGGGTGCCGGCGCGGACCCACACGGTATCGCCGGGTGCGGCGATCTCGGCCTCCAACAGCGTGGTGAACGCCGTCGCGAACGAGCGCCCGTCGCCCGAAGGCGGCGCCTCGGGATCGACGTACCAGCGGCTCGAGCACAGCGGATCGTCGCCGCCGTCGCGCGCGTCCTCGTCCGCCTCGCAGATCCCGTCGGGTGCGGTGAGGCGTGCGACCTCGGACCCGTCGAGGGCGCGGCGGTAGATGGCCACCTCGTCGAGGCGCCCCTGCATCGCCTGGTTCGCGTCGAGGGTGAAGTTGGGGTAGGTGCCGTCCTGTTCCTGGCCGAGCAGGAGCGACTGGACGTCGATCGGCCCGTCGGGGACGGACCACGTATCGACGAGGGCCCCGTCGAGGTACGCGCGCATCTGGCTCGTCGGGCCGGCGCCGTCCTTCTCCCGGGTGACGGCGAAGTGGTGCCACGCCAGGTCGTTCAGCGCGACCGGGACGCGCCGAACGTTCGCCTCGCCGCTGAACAGGTGCACCTCGGTCACGACGTCCTGGGGGAAGATCAGGAACGCGTTCGCCGACGCCGCGCCGGCCGCCGAGACCAACCCGTAGCCCACGTCGCCCGAGCGGACCCACAGCGCGAAGGTGAAGTCCTCGACGCCGTCGAGGGCCTCGGGCGGAAGCCGGATGCTGCTGGTGGTGGGCACGGTCAACTGGAAGCCGCGATGCACCCGTCCGGGTTGCGTGAACGTCGCGCTGCCGGTGAACGCCGCGTCGGCGCCGCCCACCACGTCGCGCAGGTGGCCGTCGCCCGGCCAGAAGTGAACGAGGCCCTCGGGCGCCGGCTCGCAGGGACGCGGCAGCAACGGCGTGTCGGGGCAGACGTCCCACTCGTCGCACACGCCGTCCCCGTCGGTGTCGACGTTCGACGCGCCCGCGCACGGGTCGCGGTCGTCGCAGATCCCGTCGAGGTCGGTGTCGCCGGAGAAATCGTCGCCAAGGCACGCGTCGAGGCCGTCGCAGACACCATCCCCGTCGCGATCGCCGTCCCGGTCGTCGCCGATGCACAGATCGTCGGCGTCGCACGACCCGTCGAGATCGGAGTCGCCCGCGGCGTCGAGCGGACACGGATCCCTGTCGTCGCAGATGCCGTCTCCGTCGGTGTCAGGACCGGTGCCGAAGCAGTCGTCGAGGTCATCGCAGACGCCATCGCCGTCGGCGTCGCCGCTCGCGTCGTGGCCGTCGCAGAAGTCCCACGCGTTGCACACGCCGTCCCCATCGACGTCGTGGGGCGGTGCGTCGAAGGGGCACGGGTCGAGGTCGTCGCACACGCCGTCGCCGTCGCTGTCGCCGGTGCGGTCGTCTCCGACACAGAGATCCACGGCGTCGCACGAGCCGTCGTGGTCCG
>CAYQSE010000127.1:0-11462 GCA_964419905.1 uncultured Enterobacteriaceae bacterium | reverse complement strand
CGGGGTCGCCCACGCACACGACCGGACCGCCGCAACCCGCCAAGAAGGACCAGAGGACGAGCATCCACATGCCGAGACGATACGGACGGGTCTCGGATCTTTGTCAACTGGCAGGTCCTCTCGTACGGCCCCGGGCCATTCGCCCCGTAGCACGGGGGCGAAGCGTCCGGCGCAGCGAGGTGGAGCCCTTCCCCCGCTGGTGCAGGTGGGAGGTGGGTGGGAACCCCAACGGCGGCGCTCGGTGTAGACAGGGGCCATCAGCAGGAGTCCCTCGTGATCTTCTCGTCCACCCTCCTCGCCCTCGCCCTCGCCTCGACCACCGCCGAGGCGGGCACCCCGCCGATCAAGCGCGTCCGCATCCGCGAAACCGACAATTCGATGAACTACCCCGCCCTGATCGTCGTCTCCACCGGGGAGGTCGATATCGCGGGGTTGGGGGTGGAGGTCGAGGTCGCGTCCGACGCCGGCGCCGAGACCGTCGTCCTCGCCGAGTCGGACGCGTGGCTGCACGGCGCGGCCACGCTCGCCGCGCACCCCGCCGTCGACGCGGGCCTCACCCTCACCGTCTACGACGCCGCCAGCGTCGCGCTCGCGACGTTCTCCGGCGCGTTCGCGGCGGACGGCACGGTGACCCCGCTCGTCCGCGCCGACGCCTGCGACGACGGGCGCGCCCCCTGCGAGGCGCTGGACCTGACGATCCGCGCGGCCGAGGTCTTCGCGGAGGCCGACGGCACCTTCGTCATCGGGTTCGACCTCTCCGGCGCGAGCGCCTACGACGTGGCCTACGCAGACCTCGAAGTGGGGGGAGGCGGTGATGACGACGGCGAGTGCGCGTCGCGGACCGGCTGCGACGACACGGGCGGCCGCGACACCGGGACGCCCACGGTCGTCGAGGTGGCGCTGGACGACATCGGCGCCGTGTGGACCGGCGCGCTCGCCCACGCGCCCGTGGGCGTGATCGAGGCGAACGCGCAGCTCGTCGACGACCGAGGTCGGAAGCTCGACACGCTGCGGTCGAAGCTCGGCGCGCCGTGGGCCGACGGCGGTGCCGGCGTCAACGCGCTCGCGGTGAGCGACGATCCGCTCACGAGCGTGGCCCTGCACAGCTGGCAAGCCTACGACGGCACCTGTCAGGAGGCATCCGACGGCCGCGTGCAGTGCGGTGGCGTCCAGACGTTCTCTGGCGGCGTCCGGACCGCCCTGCTCGTCACCTCCGAGGGGTGGTCGCGGTATGGGAAGCTGCCCCTCGAGGCCTCGATCGCGCTCGACGGCGGCGACACCGCGACCGTCCCGGCGAACAGCTACCAGTCCGCCGCCAGCGCCGCGCTCGCGTTCGAAGCGGATCCGTCGGGCGGCTGGGTCGTCTACGCGGTGGACGACGGCCCCGCGCGTCGGCTCGCGACCGACGGGACGCCCACCTGCGCGGACGGCGCCTGCCTCGCGCTGTCCCGGTCCGAGGCGCGCGGCTGGGTGCTCTCGGTGACCGCCTACGCCGCCGTCGCCGCGAAGCTGCCGCCGAGGGTCGTCGTCGCCTTCCCGTCGGCGCCGGCGGCAGAGCCCGGCTTCTACGCCCCCGCCGTGCCCTCGGTGGACGTCGCCTTCGACGATTCGGTCGCCGTGGTGTTCGCCAACGCGGTGGGCTTCGCGGGGAACCCGGTCGGCGTCGATGTCACGGGCAGCGTGAGCCTACTGGGGCCCGCCAACCCGAGAGGTGCGCAGCCGAAGATGGCGAGCGGCGCCTTCCACGGCAACGTCGCGCGCGACGAGGACGGCGATCTCCAGCTCGCGGGCGTCGCCCCCGGGACGGTCGTGGCCAAGGGCGACATCCTCATCTACGGCGAGCCCATCGGGATCGAGCGCACCGTGCGCGAGGGCACCCTCCTCGTCCCGCCGCCGGTGGTCCTGCTGCAGCACGGCGGGGGCGGCGCGCCCCAGTGGACGCTGGTCGGCGAGGGCGCGTAGCGCGCCCGAGCGGCACCGGTCGGCTGGCTAGAAGTCGTAGCTGCAGTCGAACCACGAGAAGTTGAACGCGCCGCCGTAGGTGATCGCGAGCGCGTGCAGATCGGTCGCCGCCGGGCAGGTCACCGCGCCCCAAACCATCCCATTGCGCCCGTACCGGACCTCTGGCCCGCCAAAAATGCCGATGGATCCGGTACCCTCGGGTGACCCCCGTGGGGGTCCACCGCGCGGCCCGATGCGCGACAGGGTCCCGCCGTCGCGTGGCGCAGTCGGCCTGTCCATGCCTTCGCGGGGGCGGTTGCGCCGGCCGCCGCGGCGTGCGATCCTGACAGATGCCCACCTGCTGATGCCCTTCACGCGCGCGACAGAACGGAGCCCCCATGCCCCTCGAGAATCCGGTGCCGCTGCGCTCGCTGTTCGAGCTCGCGGTCGCACATCAGGCGATCCGGCTGTACCGCGGCGAGGAGGGCCAGGTGTTGGTCACCGAGGGCAAGGAGGATCCCAACCTGCTGTTCGTGCTCCGCGGCGAGGTCGACGCCCTGCTCGGCGAGCGGCGCCTGCACACCTTCGAGGCGGGCGCGATGCTCGGCGCGGACCGTGTGTTCACCAACGAGCGCGAGGCGCGGCTCACGCTGCGATGCGCAGCGAGCACCCTGATGCTCGAGGTGCACGCCGACGCCTACGCCAAGCTGGTCGAGGAGCACAACCCGACCGCGTGGGCGCTCGAGCGCGCCGCCCTGAACACACAGGTCCGACTGGTCCGCGAGCTCGACGCCCAGATCGCGAAGATGGTGACCGGCTCGGCACGCGAGCTGCCGTCTGACAACACCAGCCTGCTCTCGCGGCTGTTCCCACGCGGACTCTCGCGCCCGAACGACGAGGCGCTCGCCGGTCAGCTTCATGCGAATCCGCTGTTCGCGGGCGTGAAGTTCGCTCACCTCGAGCGCCTCGCCGAGCACCTCCGGGCCGAGACGCTCCCCGACGGGGGGCGCCTCTCCACCGAGGGCGAGGCGCCCTCGCGCGCCTACCTCCTCCTCGAAGGGCGGGCAACGACGCTGCTCGAGGGCACCAGCGGGCGCTTCGCGACGATCGGGAAGCTCGACGCGCCCGGCTTCGTCGGCATGGTGTCGGCGATCGACGGGCTCCCGCACTCAGCGACCGTGGTCGCCGACGGCGTCGTCGAGGCGGTGTGGATCGACCACGCGACGTGTCGCGCGCTGATCTCGGGCGAGGAGCCCTACGCGTCGGCGCTGCGCCGGGCGATGCTGCGCGCGCTCACCGCCCTCACCGGCCAGGCGCGCCACACCTATCTGCAGGTCGAGGAAGACCTGCGGGCTGCCGTCCGCAACAACCTGGCTCAGGACTCCTGAGTTCAGGCGAACGACTCAGGGCGACGGGTCGTATCCGACGATCACCGAACGCTCGGGACAGGCCGAGTCGCCGCTCACCGTCGCCGTGGCCAACACGACCTCGCCCTCGCCGCGCGGGTACGACAGGTCGATGTCGTTGCCGTACAGGAACGAGGACCCGCCAAGCCCGTTGAGGACGGGGTGGTCCTGCTCCCCGAAGGTGACCACGTACTGGCCGGCCTGGTTGTCGTCGATCCGGGTCCCGCAGGCGTCGGTGCCGTTGTCGACGTGTGTCCGGATCGCCGAGCAGGAAGCTGACCCGCGGCGCGTCACCCGAGTCCTCGTTCATGTGCAGCGCGTCGAGGACGACGAGCACGTTCGCACGGAGCACGGGACTCGCCCACTCGACCGCGTTGACGGACGGTCGGGCCTCGCCCGCCCCCGCCGCTCGACCTGGGCGTTGCGCCCTTCGGTGGCGTGTGCTTCGGGCTCGCGCGCCAGACCACCAGCCATCGGCCGCTCCTCGTCGTGGCCGGGAGCGGCAAGCTCGGCTTCCTCGGCCTCGCCGTCGCCTGGGCCCTCATCGGCGACGTGCCGGCCCATACCGCGCGCGGCCGGATAGCGACACGCGCCGCGCGACCGTTCCGCCCACCCGCCTCCTGGCGGCAACCACGCGGGTCGACAACACAGAGCGCGCCCTCAATCACACGCCGTCGAGTCGTCGTTGCGGACGATCGACCAAGTCTGGGTGATCGACGCGCCGCCGTCGTCGGGGTGGGGGTGCCAGGTGTTGCGGAAGGCTCCGGCGACCCACGTCTCCTCGATCACGAGCCCGTCGGCGTTGGAGGTCAGGCGCACCTTCGTCGGCGTCGCCAGACAGACCAGGTCGAGGGACTGCCGGACCCACGTGGGGTCGTCGGGGGCGACCCACGCCACGCGGACCTGCGGGTCGTTCGCTGGGAGCTGGACGTCGGAGACGATCGTGTACAGGGCGCACCCGATCTCGGGCCCGGCCCGGACGTCGTGCAGGATTGTGGGGGCGAACTGCACCTTGCCGCCGGCGCCGCCGCTGCTGCCGCCCCAGTCGAATGGATAGCTCATGGCGTGGATCGCACGCCGGGCGAGCTGCTCGTCACTGCCGACGACCGCCGCGGGGTCGGGGGTCACGACGACGTCGCGGGGGGGCGCGTCACAGGTCGGCGTCGCGCCGGTGACGATGTTCGCGACGACGTCGTGGGCCCAGCCACCGCCGTCCAGGCCCTCGTCGAAGTCGGTCCCGAAGTGGATCTTCCCGAAGACGATCGTCACGTCCGCCGCGGGCTCCTGGTCGAGGTTGAGGGCCGGGTCGATGCCGACGGACGTGACCCTGGCCACCTCGACGCGGGCGATCGGGACGAGCGCTCCGCTGGGTGGCACCACGGCGTGCAGCACGAGGGCGCTCAACTGATCGGTCAGCATGACACGGGTAAGCCCGGCGACGCCCTGCTCGAGCGGGACGCGGAGGGTCAGCGCGCTCCAGGTCGCCTTCGTGGTGCCGGCGCCACCGCTGCTGCTCTCCACCGACGCCGGTCGGGTGACCTCGAGGTCGAAGTCGTAGAGCGGGATCGTGACCGGATCGCCTGTCGCCGGCTCGAAGTCGATCTCGCCGACGAACGGCGGACGCGGGAGCTGATCCGGCAGTGGACCGGGCGGCCCCGGGGGCCCGGCGGGTCCGACGTTGCCCTGCGGCCCGGTGGAGCCAGGTTCGCCTTCCGGGCCCGGTGGACCCTGCGGCCCGACGGGCCCCTGCGGCCCTGTAGCCTGCGCGGACTGGGCCTCGAGCGTGGCGACCCGCTCATCCATCGCGTCGATCGCGTCCGCCTGCGCGTCCGCGGTCGAGTTCAGCGCGTCGATGCGGGCGGTGAGCGCGCTGTCGTCGGCCGGGCCGCCACACGCCGCGAGGAGGAGCAGGGAGAGCGTGCGCATGAGGAGCCTCACGAAGAAGAGACACGGTACCGTGTCGGGCGCAGCCACCGCAATGGCATAGGATCAACGCGGACGTTGGGGCCGACGTCCCCTCCAGGCGATCGGTGGAGGCGAAACAGGTGCGTCCATGACCGCTGAATGGGGCAGGAAGATGGGTGCCGTCCTCGTCGTGCTGGGGGGCAGCTACCTCCTCGTGGTGCTGCTCGTGTTCGTCGCGCAGGGGGCGATGATCTTCCCGGCGCCGCGAATCCCGCGCGCCGAGCTCGATCTCGCCGCCGCCGCGTCCGGCGCGCGCCCGTTCGACCTGACGGCGGACGACGGCACGCGCCTCTACGCCTGGCATGTCGTGGGCCACCGCGCAGACGGCGAGTCGGCGAAGGCGGTGCTGTTCTTCCACGGCAACGCCGAGCCGATCCACGGGCGCCGCGACCTGCACGGGCTCCTGCAGCGCGCCGGCTGGGACGTGCTCGTCGTCGCGTACCGCGGCTACCCGGGCAGCGAGGGCCGTCCGTCGCAGCGGGGCATCGCACGCGACGCCCGCGCGCTGTGGGTGCACGCGACCGGGGCGCTCGGCATCGCGCCCGCGCGGCTGGTCGTGCACGGCAAGAGCCTCGGCGGCGGCGTCGCCGCGCAGCTCGCCGTCGAGGCGCGGCCCGCCGCGCTCGTGCTCGAGTCCACCTTCACCTCCGTCGCCGACATCGCCGCCCGTCAGCTCCCGTTCCTCCCGGTCCGCGCGCTGCTGCGGCACCGGTTCGACACCGCGGCGCTCGCCCCGCGCCTCGACCTGCCGCTGCTGGTGCTACACGGCGACGCCGATCCGGTGATCCCGGTCGCGCACGGGCGCGCGCTCGCCGCGCGGCTCCCCGACGCCCGCTACGTCGAGGTCGCGGGCGCCGGCCACCAGGAGACCCTCCCCGTCGTCGACCCGGACGCACGGCGCGCCTACCTCCAGCTCCTCGGCGCGGTCGTCGCCGACTGAGCGGGTCGGCGCCGCCTGTGCAACGGCGTTACGAGGCGGGCGACGCCCCGAGGAGCCCCCTTGACCTGGCCGATTCTCAGGAATGTAAGCCGTTCCATGCCTGGCCTGGGGCTCGCGCGCGTCGCCCTCGTCGCGTCCGCGCTCCTGCCGCGCGCGGCTGCGGCCGCGGACGATCTGGCGTCGTTGTGCACGTGGACGGACGCCCGGGCCGAGCGGGCCATGGAGGTCCGCTTCCCCGGAACCGCCACCCCGTTCGCCGCGGTCGACGGCCACGGGGACGACCGACTCGACGCGGTGCTCGGCTGGGACGACAACGACGTGCTTCGGTTCCGCGTGCGCGTGCGGAGCACGCAGGTCTCCGTCGGCGGCGACGTCGATCCGATGGCGGACTGGCTGTTCCGGCTCAGCGGCGATCCGGTGGCGGCGGGCGAGCACACGACGCTCACCTCCACCTCCGACGTCCGGATCGCGGGCTGGGGCGACGGGAAGGTGCGCGTGCGCCCGCTGCGCAGCGCCGAGGCGCGGGTGCGCGTGCCGACCGCCGCGGCCAGCCTGAGCTGCGCGCAGCTCTCCGTGCACCGAGGCCCCCACCTGAAGGACACGCGGCGCCTCGTCGACGCCGGACTGTCTGCCGCCCCCGCCGTCACACGGATCCGCGCCCGCGGCGCCCCGCTCCGCAACCAGCCCCGCGGCCGGGTGATCGGTTATGTCACCCGCTCCGACTACGCCCAGCACGCCTACGTCGTCTCCGAGTCCGACGACTTCGTGCAGGTCGCGATCGTGCACTGGACGGGCCCGGTCTGGGTCGGCTGGGTGGCCCGGCGACACCTCGCGCCCCCGTCGACCGGGGAACAGATGTCGAGCGTGTTCGGCGCGCTCGGCGCCCGTGCACCGGTCGACGTGCTCCGCTGCGACACCGACCTCCCGCTCCGCGCGCGAGCGGGCTCCTACGAGCGCGAGGTCGGCACGGTGCACGCCGGCGCCGCGTTGGCGCTCGGCGAGACCGAGGGCCCCTGGACGCGCGTCACCGACCTCCCAGGCAGCGCCGTGCGACCCCTCGAAGCCGCCACCCTCTGGGTCCCGACCGAAGCCACGACCTGTGCCGCCAGCACGTGGACCCCACCCAGCCTCTCCGACCTGCTCCGCTGAAGCCTCAACGAGGCCTGACCCCGCCCCGCCGACGACCGTGCGCCGCTCGCGCTGCGGGTGGACTACCCTCGACCTGCTCGGTCGCCCCCGTCAGACCGGCGCCTCCAGCCCAGCCCGAAGAAGGCGAGGTAGAAGCCACCCAAGCTCGGTAGCAGCAGGGAGGCCCCACAACACGCCGCCGCACCGTAGTCGGGCTCGCCGAACAGCCCGGGGCGGAGGACGCTGCGGCTCGGTCGGCGCGGGTCGTAGCGCACAGGGACCTGGGCCCCCGGGGGGTAGGCGACGCGCAGCTCCTCGACCAGCGCCTCGTCGGTCACGCGGACCATCCCGTATTGAACCTGCCGCCCGCGGTAGGTCTGCCCGCCGACCTCGTAGGTGTAGCGCAGCCGGGGTCGGACCTCCACGCGCCCTCGCGCGTCACGTCGCTCCAGCGCTGCCTCGACGATGGTCGCCGTGGTCGAGGGCCAGTCGAGGGAGGCGGCGCTGCCGAAGTACTTCGGGATCGACGCGGCGAGCACCGCGACCAGCAGCAGCAGGCTCGCCGCGCCGACGCCGCCGGCCGCCAGCCGCGCGAGCCAACCGAGCACCGAGGACCCTGCGGTCCCGGCCGCGCCCCCAGCCGCCGCGCGTCCCTCGCGCGGCGGGTCGGTGGGTCTCCGGTCCGGAGCGGCGGATGCACGAGGGGCCGTGTGCCCCGCCAGCGCAGCGAAGACCTGCGCGGCGTCCTCCAGGTTCTCCTCGATCGCACCCGACGCGCGAGGAGCCGGCGAGACCACGCTGCGACCGCGGTAGCTGCCGAAGAACACGCGGTAGCCCCCGATCACCTGGACGATGCACCAGTCCATCTCGCCGAGCAGGCGCCCGAGCTCGCCCCCGAGCAGCGCGGAGGCAGCGCGCGGGTCGGTGGACGCCACCCAGTACCGCTTCCCGATCGCGGGCGGCAGAGCGGCGCCGGGAACCTCGGCGCCCGACGCGGCGAGCGCGCGCTGGTACTGCCCGATGGCGGGGTCGTTGCGCGGGACCACCACGAGATCGGGTGCGTCGACCCGCTCGAGCGACACCACCGCGTCCATCCCGCGTCGGGCCAGGCGCTTCATGCGCCCCAACACCAGCATGCCGCTGCCCCGCAGCAGACGATCGCCCGCGAGCGGATCGACCACATGGCAGCACTCCACGTACGCCACGCGCTGGCCGCGGTGGCCGCCCGCCAGGCGCACCTCCACGCAGTGCTGGAGGTCGGTCGCCCGCTCCTCGGTGGCGAACCACGGGACGACGCCCACCTGCTCGCGCACCAGTGTGGCCTCGTGCACCACCGACATCCCGTCGCGCTCGGCGATCCGCCTGAAGTCCGCCGCAGAGCTGGTGTCACGCTGGGCGGCGTAGGTGGACCAGGCCACGGGGCCCGCGAGCGCGATCAGCCCGAGGGCCGAGACCAGGTGGAAGGCCGCCGAGTCCTCGGTCGCGGTCCCCAGCGTGGACAGGCGCCACAGCCCCAGGGCCACCAACAGCGCGCACGCCGCGACGCCGACGACGACGCGCACGCGCCTGCCGTCAGACCCCGCGTAGCGCCGCGCCGCCGACGGATCGCCGTGGGTCGCGATGGCCTGCTCGAGTCCGTGAACGGCCGCCCTGACCTGTGCGGCGTCAAACCATGTGCCCATCGCTGATCTCCGCTCCATGCGCAGGGGCGACGGGAGTATGGCACGGCTGAGCCCTGGACTCTCTCCGCCTCCCGTTGATCGCGCCTCACTCCTTGGCGAGTCCGCTCACGCGCCGCCGCGGGCCACCACGAGCAGATTGAGCACCGTGAACAGCCCGTCGCCGACCAGGATCTGCAAGAAGAACGGTCCGCGGGTCATGCCGAGCCGCCAGACCCGCAGATCCTGCGCGAGCTGGCTGGCGTTGGCCACCGCGAGGGTGCCCGCGGCGAGCACCCGGGCCTCGGGCCCCATCGCGCACGCCGCCGCGCCGAGCACCACGAGCGAGACGTTGAGCGCGCCCAGGAAGCGGAAGACCTCGGCGGCGTTCCGGTTCACCGGGCGCTCCTCGGTGGTGCGCGCCAGCGTGCGCTGCGGAAAGAGCGTGAAGTGCCACGCGGCCAGCGCGTGCCAGGCGGCGGTGGCGGCGAGGATCACGACGGTCATCGACGGCTCCCGGGATGGACCCGAGGAGCGAGGATAGCACTGCCCATCCGAACGCTCCGACGCGCGGAGCGCTCCATCGGCGAGCCGAGCGCGTGTACACCACGGCGCTGCGTCGGTGGCACGTCCCCCCGGCGCGCACCGCGCCATCCACGTCTAGAGCGGCCCCAACGACCCACGCGAGTTCGCGCCAGCTTCGCCCGGCCGGACGCTCGACATCCCCCTGTCGCGCACCCGTTACCCCGGGAGGTACCGACCCGTACGATCCTCTGCGCAGGGTCCAGGCAAACCGAGAAGGCGCAACAACGCGCAAGGGGGTCGCATGTCTCGTGACAGATGGGTGGGGGTGGTCCCCACGTTGGTAGCGTTGTCCGTTGCACAGGTCGCGCTCGCGGGCACCGAGGTGATCGACTTCGAGTCGCTGGAGTACGTGGGCACCGTCCCAGGCTTCCGCAGCACGTTCTACCAGGACGAGGTGTGGGCCCATGGGCCGTGGCGGATCCAGGCAACGGGCGGGCAGACGCGCACGCTGCAGGTGCTCGAGACCGGGGTGGGCGGCGCCGTGAACGTGTCGGGCCCGCCCGGCAACCGCTTCGTCCGCAACGCGAACTGGGGCGGGTACTGGTGGACGTCGCACCAACAGCTCTCCAGCTCGGTCAGCGGCTTCACCGCTCTCCGCATCACGCGCGCGGACGGCAAGCCGTTCGACGTCGTGTCCATGCAGCTTTGGGGCGCCGTGGCGACCACCGGGCACTGGAACAAGTCGCTCCCCTCCTCGTACTCGCCCGCCGATCCACGCGTGCAGGCCACCTGGACCCTGCACACGACGTTCGAGTCACTCATGGAGCGGTACAACTCCACGGCCGCGGACCTCGAGCGCACGGTGGACTTCGGCGACACCTACCAGGGTGTGACCGAGTGGTTCATCGGCGATGCGTGGGCCGCTGGCGACACCACCGGGGCGAGCCAGAGCTTCAACACCTTCCACCTGGTCGACGACATCGTGCTCGTCGTCGGCGCCGACGAAGACGCCGACGGCGCCGACGACGAGGTGGACAACTGTCCCGGCGTGGCGAACCCCGACCAGGCGGACGTCGACGAGGACGGCGTCGGCGACGCCTGCGACCTCTGCCCGGACCTGTGGGACCCCGACCAGACGGACGCCGACGGCGACGGCGTCGGCGACGCCTGCGATGTCTGCCCGAGCCTCGCGGATCCGGAGCAGGAGGACGCCGACGAGGACGGCGTCGGCGACGCCTCCGACAACTGCCCGATCACGGCGAACACCGACCAGGCGGACGCCGACGGAGACGGCCTCGGCGACGCCTGCGACAACTGCCCGGACCTCGCCAATCCCGAGCAGGACGACGCCGACGACGACGGACAGGGCGACGTCTGCGACTCATGTCCCCTCGACGCCCACGACGACGCGGACGGCGACGGCGTGTGCGGCGACGAGGACGCATGCCCGGACACCGTGCTCCCCGAGTCGCCCACCGAGGGCCTGCGGCCGAACCACCACGCCGATCTCGACGGGGACGGCGTGTTCGACACGCTCGTTGCAGGACGCGGGAAGGCGCCGCTGCGCACGTTCACGCTGCTCGACACCCGCGGGTGCTCGTGCGCGGACGTCGTCGCGGCGACCCAGAGCGGTGACGGGCACCTGAAGCACGGCTGCTCGGCGGGTCTCCTGCTCGACTGGATCGCGCTCGGAGAGTCCACGCCATAGCGACCGCGCTCAACGCGCCGCGATCATCACACCCAGCTGGGCGTCGCCACCTCGTCGCCGCCCTCGATGCCGACGCCCTCCGCCCTCATGATCCCCCACCTCTCGAGGGGGGCTCGATCACGTGGGGCGGGCGACTCGCCTGTCGATTGATCACATCTCGGCTGCGGCCCGAGATCATGTGGGGCGGGCGT
>CAYQSE010000126.1:12935-15655 GCA_964419905.1 uncultured Enterobacteriaceae bacterium | reverse complement strand
ATCCGGACTTCTTGGAGAAGTGATCAATCGACAGGCGTCTCGCCCGCCCGTCCTGTGGGTAGGCCCGGAATGACTATTGAACCAGCGTAATCAGCAGGACGACCATCACTGCGCTTGCTGGGCGGGCGGGACGCCCGCCCCACGTTCCTAGATCCTCGTAAACCAGCCTTCATCCGGACTTCGTGGAGAAGTGATCAATCGACAGGCCGCGGGCCCGACCTCGCCAGGTCGCTCATTCGCCCGGGCCGGGCAGCCCGTAGGGCCCAGGGACCGCGACCCGAACGACCACGTCGGTCTGCCCGCCGGCGAGCCCGCCGACGAACGTGTAGCGCGTGTTGGTCGCGCGCCATCCGTGGGGCAGCGGTTCGCGCGACGTCGCGTCGAGCAACGCGAGCTCGGGGCTGTTCCCCTCGTGTTCGATCGTCAGGTCGTCGCCCTCGCGCGACGCGGAAAGCGTCCAGTCCGCGGCGACGAGGACCGGGTGCGCGAGGGGTCCGGGGAGGCGCGACGCGTCGATCGCCACGTCGGCGTACGCGATCGGACGGCGCCCGGCGACCAGGAGATCGACGACGAGATGCGCGGGCTCACCCTGGTCGTCGAGCCCCCAGAAGATCGGGAAGGTGCCGTCGCCCGATCGGCCGAACGCAAGCGAGGGGGGAGCGCGCTCGTCGAACGCGAGCACACCGTGGGCGACCGCTTCGTCCCCGCCCACGCCCCGCTTCACGAGGCGCTCGAGCGCGCGGGGGCGAAGCGCACGCATCGCGTCGAGGTCGACGAGGGCGATCCCCCCGGCGTCGACCGTCACGTTGCCGGCCCAGGTGTAGCGGACCGCGCGTCGGGTCGGATCGGCCACGAGCACTACCGCCGCGACGCGCAGCTCACCGGGCCTCGCGGCCCGCACGACCTCGACCGGGTAGTCGCCCGGGGGGAGCTGGCGCGCGAGCGGGCCGACCGCGTGCGACAGCCTCCCGGCGTCGTCGACCGCGATCCGCCCCGTCGACAACGCCACCCGCCCGACCGGGGCGCGCGTCAGCCGCACCGGCTCCTTCGCGCCGACCGTCGCGCCGTTGGTCAGGACGACGTCGAAGTAGGCGCTCAGATCCTCGAACACCGTGGGATCGGGCGCCTCCTCGGCCCACGGCTCGGGTGGCAGCGTCTGGGGGGGCGGCGCGTCCGCTGCGTGGAAGTAGGGGTCGATTCGCGCGATGCGCCAGTCCCCGTCGACACGCGCGAGCTCGTACTCGTAGAAGCCGCTGAAAAGCGCGTCGGCCGCGGTGCGCGTCTCGACCACGACCCGTTCGGGGGCGAGGGTCGTCGTGCCGAGGACCTCCTCCTCCGGCCCGTGGAGCGGCCGGGACGACCGGACGACCTGGGTCCGCGTCACCAGATCGGACGCGACGCCATGGCGCCTTCCGAGCTCCAGGGCTCCCGCGCCCGCCGCCCCCAAGCTCGCCGGGTCGTCACCGCCGCTTCCGTGCGCGCGCGACCACGCGGCGTAGTCCTCGAGGAACAGGCGCACCCGCTCGACCGGATCCGTCACGGCGTTCTCCCGGAGCCCGGACGCCGGGCGCCCCGAACCGTCGAGGGTGGGCAAAGGCTCGCCCGAGGGCGGGCAGGCGCACAGGAAGCCGACGAGGAGGCCCAGCCAGAGGGGGGGCGACATCGGGCGGAGGCGAGAGATGCGCATGCGCTGTGAAACCTCGCGGTGCGGCGACGAACGCGCAGAACGAGGCCGTCCGAGCGCTCGCGGGAGCTAACCCAACCGCTTTCCAACACGCCATCGCGACCGTTCGTCCCGGAGTACCCCATGCGCGAGGCCCTCCTCGACGACGTCCAGCAGGCGACCGGAGCGCCCACGTGGCGGGTGGCTGATGATCCCGCTCAGGGATTGCCGACCTTGCATGGGATTGACGGGACCCGCATTCCAGCGGCGATAGACGCGCCGCGAAGCCGAACGACCTCCAGAGCGGGTGGACGCACATGAGCCGCATCTTCACCATGCCCTTCGCCAAGGTCTACCCCCTCTATGTCGCGAAGGTCGAGAAGAAGGGACGCACGAAGGCCGAGGTGGACCAGGTGATCGCGTGGCTGACCGGCTTCGACGACGCGGCGCTCGCCCGGCACCTCGCCGCCGGCACCACGTTCGAGGACTTCTTCGCCGAAGCACAGCTTCACCCCAACGCCTCGCTGATCACGGGCGTGGTGTGCGGGGTGCGCGTCGAAGCGGTGGAAGACCCGCTGATGCAGAAGATCCGCTACCTCGACAAGCTGGTCGACGAGCTCGCCCGAGGAAAGGCGCTGCACAAGGTCCTGCGCGGCTGACGGTCGGCGCAGCCCCCGCCTGACGAGAGGCGGTCAACCGATCGGTCGGAACCGCTCGGGCGCCCGCGTGTCCGGTCTCAGTCCCCGTCTCCCGGGGGCGACCCAACCTCTCGGAGTGATGATGATCCCGACCCGTGCGATCTACCTCGCCGGTGCTTGCCTGATCGGCGCCGCCTGTGACCCCGAGGGCGGTCTGCCCGACCCGCTCGACGACGTGTCGATCGACGACACCGAGACCAGCGGCGACGACACCGGCAACGACACGACGGACACCGGCGGCGACTCGGGCGACACGGGCGACGACACGAGCGACACGAGCGACTCGGGTGACTCGGGCGACACCGGAGACGACTCGGGCGACACCAGCGACTCGGGCGGCGACACGGGCGGCGACACGG
>CAYQSE010000126.1:0-12835 GCA_964419905.1 uncultured Enterobacteriaceae bacterium | reverse complement strand
GGAGACGACTCGGGCGACACCAGCGACTCGGGCGGCGACACGGGCGGCGACACGGTGATCGAGGATCCGTTCCACCCGCTGAGCTGCAGCGGGACACCGTGGACCCAGGCGGACGCACTCGCCTTGCTGGACGGCGCGTCGAGCCTCCTCCTCGACACCGCGACCGCGATGGTGCGCACGCGAACCTGCCCGGGCGGCACCTGCGGGGCGTGGGGCGAGCCCACGGTCCACCGCCAGAGCTACCTCACCTACTCGGGTGGCTCGGTGACGCGCTGGCTGACGCTCGACTCGGACACCCACCTGTTCCTGTACAGCGCGAGCGGCACGCCGAAGCTCTCGGTGCGGCACGACACCCACGTTCAGAAGTACCCGAGCGGCCACGCGGACGGCGTCGTGTTCGACGTCCCGGGCAGCCCGCTGTCGAACCCGCTGATGCGCGTGTACAACCACACCCCCGTGAACCAGTACGACTACCGCGACACCGAGAACTACTTCGGCCGGAACGCCACGATCGCCACCGGCGACGACTGCGTGCGGGTCGTCTCCGTCTCGCCTCGTCCGCAAGACGGCCCCGCCACCTCCGAGATAGCGGTCGTGTACCGGTTCTGATCCGAGGCGTGCCCGGCGCGCGTCAGCGGAAGTAGGCGTGGTCGACGTCGTGCTCGCAGGCCTCGGTGACGTCCCCGCAGTCTCCTGAGGTCCACCCCACGAGCGGCAGGCGCTCGAACGTGCTGTCGGTGCCGCTCGCGCTCCGGTAGGCCGCGTTGCCGGTGTCCCAGCACTGCGCGAGCGTGTAGGTCGTGCCGCTCCAGCCGGTGATCGCGTACGCGGCGCCGACGCCCAGCGTCCGACAGCTCCACGCCTGGCGGCCCTCGGTCGACGCCGCCTTGATCGCGTCGATCTGATCGCTGGAGAGCGCATACTCGTAGGGCTGAAGGTACGCGCCCTCGGTGTGGATGCCGAAGCTGTAGTTCGTCCGCTCGTCGACCCGCATCCAGCCGCCGCCGGTCATGTCGCAGTGCACCTGGAACGGGCGCACGCCGACGTTCTCGCCGTCGGGATCGAGCCAGTAGAGGCCGTCACCGGCGTTCGGGTCGGCCGCGAGGAGCGCCGCGCAGGTGGACGCCGCCGTCGCCGCGGTCTCGCCGGTGCGCTTCACGTCGCGGCAGTCGAGGACGTCGCAGTCCCCGTCGAGGTTGACGTCCTCGTCGTCATCACAGGCGCCGTTCGCGTTCAGATCCCAGCAGGGGAGCCCGGCGGGTCCAGTGGCTCCCGTCTCCCCCTTTGGGCCGGTCGGGCCGGTGCAGTCCCGCGCGTCGCAGCCGGGGTTCTCGTCCACGTCCTCCTCGGGATCGCAGTCCCCGTTGCCGTTCAGATCCCAGCAGGCGAGCCCGTCGACACCGTCGAGACCGATGCAGTCCAGCGCGGTGCACCCGTCGACGCCGTCGAGATCCTCCTCGGGATCGCAGATCCCGTTCTCGTTCAGATCCCAGCACGAGCGCCCGTCCACACCCGACTCGCCCTGCTCGCCCTGCTCGCCCTGCTCGCCCTGATTCCCCTGATTCCCCTGAATGCCCTGCTCGCCCTGAATGCCCTGCTCGCCCTGGATCCCCTGCTCGCCCTGGATCCCCTGCTCGCCCTGGATCCCCTGCTCGCCCCGGGGCCCCACCGCACCCACCTCACCACGGCAGTCCAGCGCGTCGCAAACCCCGTCGCCGTCGAGGTCCTCCGCGGGATCACAGAGGTCGTTCGCGTTCAGATCCCAGCAGCGCTGTCCTGGGTTCCCCATCTCGGCGTTCCAGGTCGATCCACACCCGGCCACGAGCCATGCGAACAGGACCATTCGGTGCACGGATCACCTCCGGCGGCGAGTATACTCGTGGTCTGGCGGCCGGCCGAACGACGTCCAACGCGCCCGCTCGCGGAGGTCGCAGGCGCGACGATTGAGGACTCGACTCCGCGCCCGCTGGGGTACGCTGGGGAGCACCGTTCACCCCAGGCATCGGGAGTCCATCGGATGTTCGCTACCCTCCGCCGCGGCGCCCTCGTCGGGAGCGTCGCGCTGTGCGCCGCGTGCTGGCAGCTAGGGCCCCAGGGCGACACCGATGACACCGTCACGAGCGACACCGACGACACCGACGTCGAGCCGGGCGCGCCGATCGAGGTCCCGTTCGCGCTGGTGGAGGCGCAGGGCTGGGGGATCTCCTCGATGGCCGCGGTGGACGGTCGACTGCTCACGCGCACCGCCGTGGGGCTGTCCGCGAGCGACGACGCAGGGCGCACCTGGCGGCGGATCGGCGACGACGTCGGCGCGCTGCACGCGGGGGAGGGCCTGGTCGCAGGGCTCGCCTCCGACACGCTCTCGGTCTCGACCGATCAGGGCGACACGTTCACCGCCCGCGCGCTGCCCGCCGACGGCGGGCCGTGGTCCGGGCTGCGCGTCGCGGTCGGCGGCGCGGGACGCCTGTGGGTCTCGGCGCGCGACGCCGGCGAGGCGACGGCCCTGTTCACGTCGGCCAACGCCGGGGTGTCCTGGACCGCGGTGCCGCTGGTCGACGTGCCGACCTTCGGCTGGTCGCTGCGCGCCGGCACGGGCGACGATCTCGCCGTGTTCGGCTACCTGGACGACGACGCGGGCGGGATGATCGCGTGGTGGTGGTCCGAGACCTCCGGGCTGCCCGACGAGCCCGCCGACTGGGTCGACCTCGGCGCCTACGACGTGGTGCACGACATCGCACCGCGCGGTGCCGCGGCGCTCGTCTCGGCGACCCTGGACGGCGCCGCGTGGGAGGGGCGGTTCACCGACGGCGGCGCGACCGTCACCGAGGGCGACGTGGACCTCGGGTTCGGGCCCGCCCTCGTCCGCTACCATCGCACGCCGGATGCCTTGTTTCGAACGCATCTCTCTGGCGCGAGCCGGGTCGAGCGTTCGGACGACGACGGCCTGACCTGGACGGCGCTCAGCCTCTCGTCGCACGACGACGTGGCGGGGTTCACCACCGTTCCGGCGCCGGCGGACGCCGCCGAGCGCGTCTGGTTCGGCGTGGCGGGCGGTTCGCCGTTTCGCTGGGAGCCCGGGGACACGACGTGGCGCCGGAGCACCCTGCTCACGCTCGGCGGGAAGTACCGCGACATCGCGTTCTCGGGGGATCGCGTCGTCGTGCTCGAGCACCTCACCGTGGGCACCCGCGTCCACATCTCCGAGGACGGCGGCGCGCGCTGGCGCGACGGCCCCGTCGTGTCGGGCGCGGTCGCGTGCGTGACCCTCGAGCCCGGCGGCGACCGGGCGTTCCTCGGCAAGCGCGCGCGCCGCTACCACCTCGGCGCGCCCGACGCGTTCGTGGGCGACGGCGCGACCGCCACCCCGGACGGGGCGTCGAGCGAGTGGAACATCCAGCAGTGCGCGTGGCGACAGCTCTCGTCCACGCAAGCGATCGAGGTCACGCTGTCGACGGACGACGAGGACGACGGCGGCATGATGCGGTACGGGCCGTTCGCTCCAGGCACACCCGGTAGCTGGAGCCTGGACGCGCGCACGCTGATCGGCGAGCCCTCGGACTCCCGGTTCTGGCTGCGGTCGTTCCACGGGCTCGGCGTCAGCGGCGATCAGGACGCCACCCTGGTCGGCGTCCGGGAGTACGCGGGGGGTGCGGGGCAGAGCGCGCTGTACATGACGCATCAGTTCGGCGGGGACTGGTTCCCGGAGGCGAACCCGTTCGAGGGCCACGCGACCGGCATCGCGCGGTCGATCAGCGCCGTCGGCGGCGTGGAATCCATCCACGACGGCTACTGGGTCGCGCTGGTCTACAACCCCGTTCAGGTGAACACGCCGCAGGGACTCCTGCGGATCAACCCGCTGGGCACACACGTCCAGAACCCGATCGTGCCCACCGGGCTCGGGATCACGACGATCTGGCGCGCGGCGAAGGTCGCGCCCGACCAGCACCTGTGGCTCGCGACCGACAACGGGCTGTACCGCTCGGTCACGGCGCTCCCCGACCCGTGAGTGCGCGGGGGACGCGCGACCGCTCCTGACGACGCGCAGCGGGTCGGGCGCGCCCCGCTCGGCGACGCGTCGCCGCGCTCGGCGTCGAAGGTCAGCGCGCCTCGATCTCCACCCGTCGGTTGAGCTGCCGTCCGGCGAGGCTGTCGTTGTCGGCGATGGGCTCCGACTCTCCCTTGCCGACCGCCGTGAGGCGCTCGGCGGGCAGGCCGCGCGCGACGAGCCAGGCCACGACGGCCGCGGCGCGGCGCGCGGACAGGTCGAGGTTGTGCGCGTCGCTCCCGTCGGAGTCGGTGTGGCCCTCGACGATCGCGTGGACATCGGCGGCCGCCTGCAGGGCCGCGAGGACGCGCTCCAGGGTGGGTGTGGCCTCGGCGCGGAGGACGTCGGAGTCGACGTCGAAGTGGATCCCATGGAGGATCGCGGGCTTGCGGTCCTTGAGCGCGGTGTAGATGGGATCGGGCGCCGCCCGGGCCTCACTGCACGGCGTCTCGGCGTCGGCGTCCGGCGCGGTCCAGAACGCGTGGAAGCCCTGGCTGAACGTGGCACCGAGCAGCCACCCCTCCGACGTCACCGTCGCGATGACCGGCTTGCCGCCGTTGACGCTGTCGGGCTCGAACACCAACCGCGCGAGCCCGTCGATGACCTCGCCGGTCACCACCGTGTGGTGTCCCCCCACGACCTGGCATCCGATGATCCGAGCGCCGTCCTCCCGCAGCTCGATCACGTTGCCGCCGGGCTCGTCCGCCAGACCCTTCCGACGATAGCGCCACTTCCCGGTGTAGCGACCGGGCTCGGACGGGACCGCCTCCTGGGTGCCGAAGCCCATCAGCTCGGCGAACAGGGTCGGATCGAAGTCCGCTGGGGGAGGCAGCAGCCGGTCGGTCAGCGTGACGCGCACCCACCGCACGGGACGCGGCGCGGGCACGGCGACCGACTGCCAGGTCGTCTGATCCATCTGCAGCACCAGCTCGGCGAGCGGCGCGAAGCCCGCGTCGGGGCTCTCGACCGAACCCTCGAGGATCACCCGGGCGACGTGTCGGCCACGCGCCGGGCCGACCTCGTTGAACACCGGCACCGCGAACGTGTCGAACGTGGTGAGCGCGGGGAGTTCGACGACCATCCGGTGCGGCAGCGGCTCGCGACGGGGGATCCCGATCGTGATGGTGTCGTGGAATCCGTCGACCAGCGCCTTGGCGCCGATGTCCGTCGCCGGGGCCTCGAGCCGGACGACGAACGCGCCTCGGCCCCACTGGAGGAGATCCTCGCGCTGGTCGAGCGCGGTGACCGCCGCCGGGGCTTCAGGCGCCGGCGAGGGCGCGGGGCGCGAGGTCTCCTGGGGCGGCGCCGACGCGTCCCCGGGCGGCGGCGCCTCGACGGGCGGCGCCGCGCCGCAGCTCAGCAGGAAGAGGAGAGCGCCGAAGCGCACGGTCGTGACATGAAGGTCGCTGGACATCCGCGCTTCCTACCACGACGAGAGGCCCTGTAGCAGGCCGATGATCAGCGGAAAGCGAGACCGCGACGGGGCGGCGCGTCGACACCCGCGGTGGCGGCGCGCGGACCGGACCGTCCGCGCTCGGTCATCGCGCGCGCTCGACGCCGAATCGACGCCGGATCGACGTCCGCTCCACACGCGAGAACGCGCGTGGCGTACAGTCGTGCGGCTCGCATGGGGTTCGCATGGTGCCTCCCGATCTGCTCGGACTCACCCTGCCCTCGCCGCTCAGGCCAGCGCCGTGGCAGGGTGCCGATCTCGCGTGTGACGAGGACGCGTGGTCGTGGACCCTCGACGCGCGAGACGTCACGGGGTTGACCGCAGCGGCGCGCTCGGGAGGGCCCGTCGACGAGGGCTGGGCGTCCTCGCTGCGTCGTCGCTTCGCCGAGGGGCCCGGCGTGCTGCGACTGCGCGGTCTGCCCGTCGACGACGAGCGCCTGGCCGGCGATCTGCTGCTCGCGCTCGGGCAGGCCCTCGGTCCGGTGCGTCGGCAGACCCGAGACGGGTCGATCCTCGTCCGCGTGCAGGACGAGGGGCGAGCGCTCGAGGACGCGAACGGCACGCGCGCCTATCGGACCCGCGGTGCGCTGCCGTTCCATGTGGACGGCGGTCGGGCGTGGCTGCTGCTGTGTGTGCGCGCCGCATCGTCCGGCGGCACGCTCCGGGTGGTGTCCTCGTCGGCGGTGCTCGAGGCGCTGAGCACGGCGGCGCCCGACGCGATCGCGCGCCTCGCGCGCCCCTGGGCGCACGACGCGCAATCCGATCACGCCGAGAGCCCGGTGTTCGAGACGACGCTGCTCGACGTCGTCGACGGTCGAGCCAGGCTGTTCCTCGTGGACTGGCTGATCCGGGACGCCGCGCGGCACCCCGGGGTGTCAGCGCTCGCCCCGTCGGACCGGGCCCTGCTCGACCGCCTCCAGGCGATCGCCGAGGCCCCGGGGCGCGCGCTCGCCCTCGACCTCGCCCCGGGCGACGTGATCATCGGCGACAACCACCGCGTGCTACACGGGCGCGACGCGTGGACCGACGGCCCGTCGCGGCGCCTGCTGCTGCGGGTGTGGCTCGAGGATCTGCACCGTCCCGCGGGCGACCCGGACGCCGACGTTCAAGCGCACCCCGAACTGCGGTAGCGTGTGGTCACGGAGGCGGCTCGATGGCCCGCTCGGACGACGCGGACGGCAAGGCGCGCATCGCGCTGAGGCTCGCGCTGTTGGCCCTCGCGCTGATGACCGCGCAGTCGTTCGCCGGCGTCGGCTGGCCCGGGGTGTACCGCGACGAAGGCTTCGCGCTCGACGCGTGGCGACTCAACGACCCGATCACCCTCGGGCTCGCCGTGCCGATCACCGCGGTCGCGCTCGCGCTGGCCTGGCGCGGCGCGCTGCGCGGGTGGCTGGTGCTCGTCGGCGCGATGCAGTACGCGCTGTACAACTACGCGTTCTACCTGTTCGGCGCGGCGTTGAACGCGCACTTCCTCGTGTACGCCGCCGCGCTGACCGCCTCGGCGCTCGCGCTGGTCGCCGGGCTCGCCGCGCTCGACGTCGGCGCCGTGGCGCGGGCCGTCTCGCCCCGCGCGCCCCTGCGACCGATCGCCGCGTACATGGGCACCTGGGCGCTGATCCTCGGCGTCGCGTGGATCGGCCAGGCGCTCGCGTTCGTGGGGACCGGGCAGGCACCTGAGCTCGGCGAGGAGGCGTTCCGGCTGATCGCCGCGCTCGACCTGACGCTCGTGGTCACCCCGGTGGCGATCGGGGCGGCGTGGCTGTGGGCACGTCGCCCGTGGGGCGTGGTCCTCGCCGTCGTGATGAACGTGAAGGGCGCGATCTACGCGACGCTGCTGACCATCGGCTCCGCCCAGGGGGGACCGCTCGCGGCAGGCGGCGGCGACGGGCTGCTGTGGCTGTGGGCCTTCTTCGCGGTCGGCTCCACCGCCTCCCTGGTCGCCCTGCTGGCAGCGATCCGCGATCACGGCGCGTACGGAAGCGCCTGACACAGCGCGTAGGCCTCGATGGTGGCCGTACCGGCACTCGTCTCGCAGTTCCACCGCGCGCCCACGGTGTCCACGGGGCCGTGGTGGGAGGGGAACGACGACTTCACCATCGCAGTCCCCGCGCAGCTCCCGCCGAGCAACCGCTCATCGCTCCGGCACGCCGCGAGCACCGCGCCCCTTCCCTCGACCCGCACCACCCGCACCGGCAGCCCTGGCCCCGCCGGCGGCGGGATCGCCTCGGGCGTGGGGGGCGCCTCGGGCTCGGTCACGACCTCGGGCGCGACGCCCGAGGCCCGCAACATCTCGCGCTCGCGCGCCTGCCGCTCCACCTCCCGGCGGGCCTCGATCGCCTGGGGCGTTCGACACGTCCGATCGGGCGCGCACGCCAAGCCGCCTGCGCACTGGAGCGAAGACGCCTGGGGGTCGCACGGCCCGCCCTCGGTCGAGGGTGGGCGGCAGCGTCCCGCGTCGCACAACAGCCCCAACTCACAGTGCCACACCGACTCACACGCCCCATCCACCGGAGCGGGCTCACGACGCTCGGCGCAGGCCGCCGACAGGACCGCGAGCCCGACGACGAAGCCCCGGAAGACGCGGAGAACGGACGGCATCGGCGGCTCCTCCCCATGCACGCGAGACCGTAGCTCAGAAACCCGAACACGGCGGTCGCGAGCGCACGTCGGCGAGAGCCGGGGGCGTCGCGGGAACAACCGGCGCCCCGGGGTTACGCCAGCCCGGAAGGGGGGCGCCGTGGACGCACAGCCCGATGCGCTGCGAGCACAGGTCCGGGCCGCGATCGGTCCGACCGACCCGCGCGCGGCCGCCGCGGTGCTCGAGCGACGGATGCGCTGGTTCGTCGTGATCCAGGTCGCCTACCTGGGCGTGCTCCTGACGTGTCCGTTCCGCCCCCTCGAGGTCCTCGCCGCCGCGCTGTTCGGCCTGTACCGAGTCCGCACGCTGTGGACCATCGTGCACGACCGCATCCACCAACCCCCGCTGCCGCTGACGCCGGCGCGCCTGATCTACGACGTGTGCATCGGCTTCGTCGCGCAGTTCTGGCGCAAGGAGCACCTGGCCCACCACGCGCACACCAACACCGCGCGCGACCCCGACGTGCACCTGTACTTCGGCCGGACATTGGGCCAGCGCGGACCCGTTCGAGGAGTGCCGCGCGCGCTGTCGTGGCTGACCACCGTGGCCCAGTTGCCCCTGATCTTCGTCCTGATCTTCCTACGGTCGATGCGCTTCCACGCCGCCGGCAAGATCGCCCTGTTCGTGCTCGGGCTCCTCGCCTTCCCGCTCGCGCTGCGCCTCGTGCTCTCGCCCGAGGACGCCCTGTTGAACAGCGTGGCCGTGCTGGGTCTCGGTAGCCTCTACGTCCTCGTGACGTTCGCCCCGACCCACGCCGCGTCCGAGGCCAACTTCGTGCTGTCGGGCGACCGGCAGCACGACGCGCTCGTCGCGAGCAACGACGTGTGGCCGCACAGCCGCCTGTGGTCGTGGCTGTGCGGCGGGATCAACCTCCACATCGAGCACCACCTCTTCCCCAGCGTGCCCAGCCAGGACCTCCCCCGCATCGCGCCGATCGTCCGGTCTTGGGCCCTGGCGCGCGGGCTGCCCTACAACGCCTGGTCGTTGGGCGGGCTGTGGTGGGCGCACCTGGCCTTTCTCTGGCGAGCCCACCTGCCGAAAGGAGCGTATGGCAGAGAAGAATCAGCGCTCTGATCCGCGCGTCAGAGCCCTGCCGGCACTTGACGCTGTCGTGGGTAGGCATCCTGATGCACGCATGCGGACGACCTTGACGATCGACGACGAAGCTCGCCGACGAGCTGCAGGATGAGGACTTCCTGGAGCGCAGCCGCCCGTAATCGTGGTCGATCTGAACCTCCTCCTCTACGCCCACCTCTCCAGTTTCCACTCCACGACCGGGCGCGGGCATGGTGGGAGGAGACCCTCGGCGAGGGACGCCCGGTGGGGCTCTGTCCGCCGGTGGTGTTCGGGTTCCTCCGACTGGCCACGAGCCGTCGGGTCTTCGATCCGCCGATGACCCTGGCACAGGCGACGCGCTGCGTGGAAGAGTGGCTGGCGCGGCCCACGGTCGAATATCTGGCGGACTCGGAGCGCCACCTCACCGTAGCGATGGCGATCCTCCGCGAAGTCGGCGCTGCCGGACGCCTCACGACCGACGCCCAGATCGCGGCCCAGGCTCGGATCTGTCGCGGCACCGTATACACCCACGACACGGACTTCTCCCGATTCGAGGTGCCCTGGATCGACCCGCTGGCCTGACGACCTCCGTCACCCGCGCGGAGCCCTCGCCAGTCCGCCCCTCACTCCGCGCGGTGTACGGCGCAGCGCCCGCCTCGTAGTCGACCTCGAGTCGGATCGTCTCGACATCGGGTCCGAGCGGATCGGCGACGTCGGCCACCCTGCCGAGCTTAGCGCGGTCGGACGCCCCGACTTCGCTCAGTCGTGGCACGAGAGCTCGGTGGGCAGGTCGTCGTCGATGACGCAGCGAGTCGTCGTGCGCAGGTGAGGCGGGAGCCGGATGTCGGGATCGGTAGGCTGCTCGTCGAGGTCGCGGGCGCTGCGCGGGCGCGCAGGCACCGCCATGCGCACGACGAGAGACACGCCACCGATCTCGAACGGCACGTCGAGCTCGAGCTCGCCGCACAGCCCGTCGGACGCCCACCACACCTCGCCGTTGTCACGGAACAGCAGCGTCATCCCTTCGTGCGCCGACCCGAGGAGGACGAGGTCGTCATCCAGGTCACCGCCGATGCGAAATCGGCGCCCGACGACGCGATGCCGCCGACCGGTCGAGAGCTCCTCGATCACGAAAGGGTCTCGCCCCATCACTTCACGCGACGGGGTGGCACGGCGACGCTCGGGGCGGTTCTGGGACATGGCGGCCTCCTGTGTCGTACCCAGACCGTAGGCGATGCCCCCCAGCGTCTCGACTACACCCCTGATACACAGGCGCTCACCACCCTCACCCCGAACCGACGGTGCAGGCGGCCGACCGCCGCCGATCACCGCGGCGCGAATGCCACGTCGTCGATCCCGTGCGCCGCCGCGAACGCGCGGGCCTCGGCCTCGTCGGCGAACACGCGCACGACGTCGTACACGCGGTGCTCGGTGCGCCCGTCGCGCACGATGTCGACGACCGGGCGCGCGACGAGCTCGGCGTCGTCCGGGCACACGTCGAGGAGCCGCGGCGTGGCCGGGGCGTTCGCCGCTTCGCGGCAGCCCTCGCAGCGGGACGGCCCGCGGGCGCAGTGCAGGGGGTGCGCGGTGCGGATCGCGAGGCACGCTGGCGACCGGGCCGCTGCGGCGGTCGCGGTCGCGTCCTCCGGCAGCGCGCCGTGGAACGCCAGGACGAAGAACGCCGGGCCGTCCGCGCCGAGGCCGCGACGCCCGAGCCCGAACCGCCCCGACAGCAGGACGACGCAACGCGTCGTGTCGCCGCACGCCGCGTGGAGCCGATCCCGGAGCGAGATGCCGAGCGCGGTGTCGTCGAGGCGCAGCCGCGCCTCGGGCGGGGACTCGACCACACCGACCGCGACGCGCTGGACGTCGCCGAGATCATCGCGCCACACGGTGAACGGCAGCCGCACCTCGTCATCCGCGTGGGCCGCCAACCACCGATCGAGCTCCGGGCCCGCCTCGGCCCTGACGCCGGCGACGAACACCACCGGCACCGCGTCCTGCTTTCGCATGCCTTCCCCCGGATCCGCCGAGGCCAACGCCATCAGCAGCCACCACATCTACGCGACCTGGGCGACGAGGTACATGCCGCGCTCAGTTCCCGACACAGTAGTTGCCGGAGCTGTAGTAGCCGCTGGGGCAGCTGCCGGAGCGCGGCAGCGCGTGCTTGGCGCTGTCGGAGCTCGCGACGCAGTAGTCCCCCGAGCTGGAGTAGCCGCTCGGGCAGCTCCCATCGCGCACCACCGCGAACCGCGCGCTGCTGGACGGGTTGCAGTAGTCGCCCGAGCTGGAGTAGCCGCTCGGACACGAGCCTTTCCTCGGCAGCGCGGTCGGTTGGACGCGCTGCGAACCACCGCGCGACGCGCTGCTCGACGACTGCACGCAGTAGTCACCGGAGCTGTAGTAGCCGCTCGGGCAGCTCCCCGAGCGGGCCAGCGCGTGACCCGAGGTGTCCGAGCTCGCGACGCAGTAGTCCCCGGAGCTGGAGTAGCCGCTCGGGCACGAGCCCTTGCGGACGAGGGCGTAGCGCGCGCTCGAGCCCGGCGCGCAGTAGTCGCCGGAGCTGTGGTAGCCGCTCGGGCAGCTCCCGATCCGCTCGATGGCCACCGCCGGCGGCGCGGCCGAGGCGACGGATGCAGACGAGGCGAACCACGCCAGAACGGCGAGCGAGCACATGCGATGCACCGGACCTCCGAGAAGCACCCACAATGTAGCCCGCTCCGAGCGCGGCGGAGGGCGAAGTGCACTCGCAGGACGTGCCGTGGCCCCCCGCGGCGCTACGCCGGGTCGTCGGGCTCCGAGGCAGGCTTCGCGCGCGGCGGCGCGTCGTCGGCGCTCGGAAGCTCCTGACCGGTCTCCTCCGGCTCGAGGCCCACGTCCATCACGGTGTCGGGCATGTCCTCCCATGTGCTGACCGTGGCCCTCCGCGCCGACGGGTTGAGCGGGAACTCGGGGCCGCCCTCCTTGGGCGGCGCCTTGTCGAACCGTCCCTCGTCCAGGTTGGGCGCCTTCGCGTCGTGGGTCGAGCCGGGCGGCGTCGAGGGGCCCTTGCCCGCCGGAGGACGCGCCGCGACGAGGGGCTCGGTCGCCGCTGCGGGCAGGGGTGGGGTGGGCGTGACGACCTTGGTTGGGATGGACATGGGGGCTCCTCGCGCGCGCTACAGGGGGTCGTTCTGGCGTGGCACCCGTTCAATCTGACGGGGCGACATCAGCTCTCCTTGCGTCCACCGAATCCGATTAGCACGATCCCGCCCGCAAGCGCCAGGGCGCCCAGGATCGGGGGGATCGGGACGGACTCGTGACGCGTCACCGAGACCTGCAGCGGTCCCGCGTCGACGATCTTCTCGGGGTAGGCGTAGCGGAAGCCGCCGTAGCCGATGCCCACGACGCCCAGCACGATCAGCACGATTCCAATGATTTTCATGGTCTCTCCGGCCCAAAGGGCAACGAGGCGTGCAACGGGACAGCGATCGCGCGCGCTACCCCACGCGACGCCCCTGGAGGAGCTGCAGCACGAGGACGACGACGGCGAGCACGAGCAGGATGTGGATGAGCCCACCCATCGAGTACGAAGACACGAGTCCGAGCGCCCACAGCACGAGCAAGATGATGAACAGGGTCCAGAGCATGATGACCTCCCCTG
>CAYQSE010000125.1:0-15711 GCA_964419905.1 uncultured Enterobacteriaceae bacterium | reverse complement strand
CAGATCCTCGCGAACCCGCCTTCATCCGGACTTCTTGGAGAGGTGATCAATCGACGGGCGGGACGCCCGCCCCACGTGCATGGATCCTCGTGAACCCGCCTTCAACGGGTCTTCCTGGAGAAGTGATCAATCGACAGCCGGGACGGCCGACCCACGGCAACCGGGGTCGGCACGCGCTGCGCACGTGCGAGGGCCTGTGCGCACAGGCGGCAGGAACGATGAAAAGCCCACTCCAGGCTGATCCACGGTTGGCACACGCCTTGCTCTGATCTCCGGCGACCCCGGAGCGCGCGATGCACACCGCCCCGACCGATCCCCCCAACCGACTCGACTGGCAGTCCCTCGTCAGCACCGACGTCGTGCACGACTGGGGCGATCCGCGGCAGGAGCCGCCGACCGAGCTCGGCGACGATCCGCTGGCACGGTGGGGGCGGGTCCGCGAGATGGTGCAGTGGGCCGCGGCGCGCCCGCTGCAGGTCGACCGGCTCCGACGCATCGAGGCGCGCCTGCGGACCGACGGGCGCATGGTGAGCCGCTACGGCGAGCTCGATCCGCTCACGGTGATCGCGCTGCTGTGGTTCCAGCGCGATCACGGGCTGTCGCTGACCGGCTACCCGGACGCCCACACGCTCGACGCGCTCGGAAAGGCCGTTCCGGACCTCCACCGGGCCGCATCGCGTCGCCTTCGGCCGCCGGGCGTGATCGTGCCGAGCCACACGCCCTCGCTGCAGCGCTTCCTGCACTACCGCGCCGCGATCCTCGCGATGGGCGGGCTGCTCGACGAGGAGCACCGCGCGGTCAACGTGCTCGTGCTCACCCACGCCGAGCTGGTCGTCGGGCGGCACGGGCTCGCGGTGCGCGCCACACCCACCCACCAGCGCAGCTTCGTCACCGTCTCGCTGTGGATGGAGCGCGAGGGCGGCGCCGAAGACGGCGAGGTCGTCGGCGTCACCGCGCGCGAGCGGCCCGGGTTGGTACAGCCCGTCGTGATCTCGGAGGGTCGGCGCACACCCACGCTCGAGATCGGCCAGTTCCTGTGCGACCTCGACGGCAGCGCCAGCGCCGTCCTGCACAGCCGCGCGCTGCTGCCGCGCTTCCCCACCGACCCGCAGACCATCCCGCTCGCTCCGCCGAACCTGCCCCTCGCGGACTTCGACGTGCCACCCGAGGCGCGCGACCTCGTCGATCCCGAGCGGATGACGTGGGACCGCTTCCTCGCCGAGCTCGACGCCAGCCACCGGGAGCGCGCGTCCCGGCGCCGCTGGCACGGGCTGCGCCTGACCGTGCTCGACACGAGCCAGCTCGACGCCCTCACCTGAACCTCGGAGCCACCCCCATGGCCGCCAGCGTCACCCGTCTGTCCCCCATCGAGTCCGGCAAGGCTGCGCGCGGCATCGGGCTGGTGCTGCTCGAGCTCGTCGTGCTGGGCTACCTGATCATGCTGGTGCGCGGCGACTGGCCGCCCGGGCACCCGTGGACGGCGCTCGGCGGTGGCCTCGGCGTCGCCGCGGTGCTGACCGCCGACCCGCGCCTGGCCGCGGTCCTCGCGTTGGTCGGGGTGGTCGTGTGCGGCGGCGCGATGCTGCTCTAGCTCAGCGACACGTCGCCGCGACCGCCACGCACGGGCCTTCGCACGGGTGACGGATCGTGCCGGTGGTGAGGAACTCGGCCAGCTGGGCCTGGGCGTCGGGGTCACGCCGCGGGCACTCGTGCGTGTCGAAGTCGGCGTCGGGCGGCGTGTTCGTGATCGGCTCGTCGGGGATGTCGCTGTAGTTCCACTCGGTGATCACGCTCACGTCGGTGACCGGGCCCTCCACCGTGGGCACCCCGAAGATCGGACGCGTCTCCGGCGAGAGCTGCACCGCACCGTAGCCGCGCGCCTGGAAGTGTCCGCCGAGCGTGGTGACCTGGGAGTCGCCGATCGCGTTCTGGATCAGCACGGTCTTCTCCGGCAGCCCCTGCGCCGGCGCGGCGACCTCGTGCAGCCAGCCGGCGTTCTCGGAGCTGTCCCACAGCATCTGGAACAGGCCCATGATCAGCATGATGTCGCGGTGGTCGGTGTACTTGTTCTTGAAGATCAGGAAGAACGGATCGAAGTCGGACGAGCGTGACAGCAGCAGGTTGTAGGGTCCGCCGGTCACGCCGAGCGCGCCGCGCGACAGGTCGGGCGACATCCCCATCAGCGCGCCACCCATGATCCCGCCCTGGCTGTTGCCGTAGAACACCACCTGATCGGGATCCACCAGCGGGATCGGGGCGCCGTCGTCGGGCGTGACGATCAGGTTCGGATCGGCCGCGAGCCCGGTCTTGATCAGCCGGGTCAGCGCCAGCTGGTTCGCGTAGCCCTGGTGGCTGCGCTCGGGCAGCATCGCGAAGTCGGACACGTCGATCGCCAGCATCAGCGTGATCTCGGGCACGTCGGGCTCGGCCATCCCCACCCAATCCGTCGCGACGACGATCCACCGCTCCTGGGCCGCGAGCTGCGAGAGCCAGCCGGTGCGCGCCTCGTTCCGGTGCCCGAGCAGCCCGTGGCCGTACTGGACGACGAGGCCCGCGGACGGATCGGCGAGCACCGAGCACGGCACGCGCACGACGAACGGCACGTTGGTGGTGCCGTTCGCGAAGGGAAGCCCGTCCTCGCCGCGGGTGAGGAAGGTGCCCGGGCGGTCCTCCTCGGTGAACAGCGGCACCGTCATCGTGCCCTCGAGGGTGCGCCCGATCGCGTCGCCGGGACAGGTGCCCTCGGTCACGGTGTGGACGGTGTAGGACGGCCCCGTGTCGCCCCAGTCCGCGATCAGGTCGTCGCGGATCGACTCCATGCGGCCGACGACGGACTGCCGCGACGCGGTGACGAAGTCCCACGCGAGCAGCAGGTCGCCACGGGGGAAGCCGGCGCCCTCCAAGGTCGGGAACACGACCTCGTCGAAGTGCCGCTTGCGGCGCTGCACGTCGGGATCCTCCGAGCGCTTTCGATCGCGGAGCGATGCGAACGCCTCGGAGGGCTGGATCGTCGTACCGTCGGGCCGTACCAGGCCGCGGATGCCCACGACGTAGCGTCGCGCGTGGTCGAGCGGCTGCACCGGGCGCAGCATCAGCAGGCGCTGGCGCGGGCTCTCGGCGGTCTGGTCGAGCTCGACGAAGTGGGGCACGCGCGCGCCCGTCTCGACGTCCACGATCACGGTGCGCGCGTCGGCCGCGGCGTACGCGTCGAGGTCTTGGTGCCCGATCAGCCCGTCGAGCGACACCTCGCCGAACCAGGTCACGATCGAGCCGCTGATCGAGAAGCCGTCGAGCGCGTTCCACTTCGCCGCGTCGAGCGGGACGTCGTCGCGGTTGACGGGCAGCGTGCCGTCGCGGAAGTCGACGCGGTAGCCGGTGGGCGTGCCCGCGTCCTCGGCGAGGAAGAAGCTGTTCGGGAACGGCAGCGCGCACAGGCCGGGATCGAGCGGATCGCACGGGCCGGGCGGCCCCTCGGGCGTCGGGTCGCAGCCGACGAGCAGCAGGGCCGCGAAGATCAACGAGCGCATCGACACCTCGGGGACGAGCCCCGCAGATAACGCCCCACCGCGACCCGAGCCCTACTCGTCGACCGGGTCGTCCAGCACGATCACGCCGACCGCGGGATGGCTGTCGAGGATCGCGTCGAGGTCGTCGTCGGAGAGCCCGAGCACGGTCGCCGCGCGCTGCAGCTCGACCGTCTCGCGCGCGTGCAGCGCCCCGTCGACGACGCACGCGTTCACACACGCGTCCATCAGCACCCGCTTGTCCTCGCGCGGCAGGCCCGGCAGCACGCGCCGCGCCTCGGCGACCGCCTCGGCCAGCCGCGCGGTGGGCTGCCAGTGATCGTCCTGGAAGCCCGCCGCGCGCAGCGTCTCGGGCGGGCACAGCCGAGCGAGATAGGCGTCCTCGGCGTCCTCGACCTGATCGTCCGCGGTGACGATCCGCCGCACGAGGTCGTACTGCAGCGCGAGCTTCAGGTCGTCGAGGTGGAACGGCATCTGGCTTCCCCGGGTGGCGCGGACACCCCCAGCATAGGAACATGGGCCGCCCATGATGCAACGCCTCCTCGATCCGTTCCGCCTGGACAAGGCGCCCGACAGCCCCTCGCAGCGGCTCACGCGCGACGTCTTCGTGCGCCTGCTCGCGCTGGTACACCTGCTCGCGCTCATCTCCCTGTGGCCGCAGCTCCACGGCCTGGTGGGCGCGGACGGGATCCTGCCGGCGCGCGCGGTCGGCGTCGCCGCGCTGCGCGACTGGGGCCTGGTCGAGCTGATGGTGCGGGCGCCGTCGCTGTTCTGGCTGTGGCCGAGCGATGCGATGCTGCACCTGCTGTGCGCGGCGGGCGTGGCGATGGCGGTGGGCGTGCTCGCGGGCTTCCTGCAGGGGCCGCTGCTGCTCGGGCTGTGGGTGGTGACGCTGTCGCTGTTCTACCCGGGCCAGCTCTTCCTCTCCTACCAGTGGGACCTGCTGCTGCTCGAGGCGACGCTGCTCGCGCTGTTCGTCGCGCCGTGGCGCCTGCGCGCGTCCGACGCGCCCGATCCGCCGCCGCTCGGGATGACGCTGCTGTGGGGGCTGCTGCTCAAGCTGATGTTCCTCTCGGGCCTGGTGAAGCTGTGGTCGGGCGACCCCGCGTGGCGCGACATGACCGCGCTGACCTACCACTACTGGACCCAGCCGCTCCCGAACCCCCTGTCGTGGTACGCCGACGCGCTCCCCGCGGTCGTGCATCGGTTCTCGACCGCGGCCGCCCTCGGGCTCGAGCTGGTCGCACCCTGGGCGATGCTGTTCGGGCGACGCGGGCGTCGGGTCGCGTGCGGCGGCGTGCTGCTGCTGATGGGCGCCATCGCGCTCACCGGCAACAACGGGTATTTCCAGCTGCTGGTCGCGACGCTCGCGCTCACGCTGCTCGTCGACGACGACTGGCGCGCGCTGGCGCGGGTGCCGCGGTCCTCGCCGAAGCCAGCGACGCCGCCCGTGTGGCGCGGCTACCTCGTCGGCGGCGCCGCGACCTTCCTGCTCGTGCTCAACGCGCTGGTGCTGGACGCAACGCTGCGCGGCCCCGAGCACGTCGCGCGCTGGGAGCAACGCGCGCTGCTGCGCACGCGCCCGCTGCGCTCGGTGAACACCTACGGGCTGTTCGCGCGCATGACCACGGAGCGCCCCGAGATCGTGCTCGAGGCCACCGCCGACGGCGAGACGTGGCTCCCCTACCCGATGCGCGCGAAGCCCGCCGCGCTCGACCGGAGGCCGCCGCAGGTGGCCCCCCACATGCCGCGCCTCGACTGGCAGCTGTGGTTCGCGGCGCTCGGCACCTGTGGCGACAACCCGTGGGTCATCGCGCTGCAGGACCGTCTGCTCGCGGGCGCACCCGCGGTCGAGCGCCTGGTCGGCGGGCGGCCGTTCGCGGAGCCGCCCCTCGCGGTGCGCGCGCACGTCTACCGCTACCGGTTCGCGCCGTCCGGGCAGGAAACGTGGTGGACGCGCGAGGGCCCGCTGGCCGTCTACTGCCCCGACCGCGAGCGCCCCCGGTAAAGCCTCTGTCACGGATTGTCCGGCGCGTTGCGGGTCGCCGATCGAGCCGGCACCTTACGCGACCGAGGCTCGGATGCCCTCACGGAGGACTGGATGACCCGCACCGCGCTGCTGCTCGCCCTGCTCACCCCCACGCTCGCCTGGGCGACCAGCCCGCTGTCCGCCGGGGGGCTCACCGAGGGCGGCGAGACCGACCCGCGCGCCGGCGAGGCCGACCTCCCGGATGCCGGCGACGACGACGTCCAGGCCATCATCAACGGGAGCGCCGCCACGCTCGACGACTTCCCGATGACGGGCGGCATGCTCGTCGACATGGACATGCAGAGCAGCTTCGGCAGCGGGCAGATCCGCACCTTCGTGTGCAGCAGCACGCTGATCGCGCCCGACGTCGTGCTCCTCGCCGCGCACTGCCTCGACCCCGAGGCGTTCCTCGGCGGCCAGCCGGGCTCGGTCACGTTCAACGACGTCGGCTGGACCCGCCAGGCGGATCTCTCGCAGCTCGACGGCTCCCGCCGCAACGCGGAGTTCCCCGCCGACACCGTGTTCGCGACGGACTGGGTCGTCCACCCCGAGTGGAACATCCGCAGCCTGCGCATGGGCCTGAACGAGAACCGCGACATCGCGCTGCTCTTCCTCGAGGAGCCCCTCCTCGACGTGCCCTACGCCTACCTCCCCACGGTCGAGGAGGCCGCGCTCATCACCGAGGGCGCGCCCGTCAACATCGTCGGTTGGGGCCAGCAGGTCGCCACCAGCCAGTGGCAGGCGCCGCCCGCCGGCACCTACGCCACCAAGGAGATGGCCGAGAGCTTCATCTCCAAGCTGGCTGCCTACGAGTTCAAGGTCGGCGAGGCCGAGTCCGACGCGCGCAAGTGCCACGGCGACTCCGGCGGCCCGTCGTTCTTCGAGCTCCCCGAGACCGAGACCACGGTCACCACGCGGCTCATCGGCGTCACCAGCCACGCCTACGACATGACCGACTGCAACGAGACGGGCGGCGTCGACACCCGCGTCGACTACTACCTCACCTGGATCGACGCGGAGATGCGCGCCGCCTGCGACGACGGCCGGCGCGTGTGGTGCGACGAGCCGGGCATCCTCGTCCCCGAGCCGCTGAAGAAGGGCTGCGGCGGCTGTAGCACCAACGGCGCGCCCGCTGGTGGCGGCGCCCTCGCGGTGGGCCTGCTCGGGCTGCTCGGGCTGCGTCGCCGCCGGGGCTGATCCCTACAGCGACGGGAGCTCCGGCCGGCGCCGGATCAGCTCGAAGCTGGCGCGGGGCGGTTCGCCGTCCCACGCGGCGAGCTGGAACCGGTCGAGCGTGTCCGCCTCGCCGACCGTGCCCACCGCGGCGAGCGCGCCGAGGCGCGCAGGCAGCGTGGGGTCGCGCGAGAACTGCGTCAGGATCTTCAGCGCGAGCGTCGCCGGCACCTGCTGCCAGCCGATCCCGAGCCAGCTCGCCAGCCGCTGGCGTCCGAGCGCGAACGTCAGGTCGACCGGGTTGGTCGACCGCGCACCGAACACCTTGACCATCGCGCCGTGCCACCGCCGCTGCCCTACGCTCACCCCGAGCAGCTCGAGCGTCTGATCGAGGCGCGACTGGAAGCCCGCGCGCCCTGCGTCGTCGAACGACAGGGACATCGTGATCCGGAACTGCGGCGGCGCGGCGGGCGTGGCGAACGCGACCTCCACCCGGGTGACGGTGCGGCTGGCGAGCACGCCGAGCAGCCCGTCCCACTGCCCGAGCGGCGCCGCACCCACGCCGACGCCCGCGAGCGCCTCGTACACCGTCATGCTGGGCCACCGCCCGAAGAACGCGAACCCCACTTCGGGCACCGAGCTCGCGCGCCCCTCGGTGAGCGCGACCGCGAGGTGCTCGCGGCCGAGCACGAGGCCGAGCGACTCGGCGAGCAGGGCGTTGTCGACGTTCATCCCGTACACGTCGCGCAGCAGATCGAGCCACTCGGGCACCGCGTCCGCGCCGATCACGGTCTCGACCCGCAGGCGATCGAGATCGCCGCCGCTGCCGAGCACCATCAGGTCGGTGAGCTGGGGGAGGAACGACGCTTGGAAGGGCTCCAGCGCCGCGCCGACGATGCCTGCGGCGCCCAGCGCCGCGCCCAGTTCGACGCGCCGGAGGGTCTCGACGCGCTCGGCGATCGGATCGTGCATGGTCTACTCGCTCCCGTGGCTTGCCGGACCGCCGGCGTGGGCGGCGCGGCGATGCTCGGACAGCCACCGCTGGGCCCACGCCTGCACGTGCTGCTCGCTCTGCCCGGTGCGCTCCGGATCGATCTCGGGGAGCCCTCGATCGGCGTCCACCTGCTGGAGCATCGTGTTGAACGCGGTGCGCTCGGCGGCCGTCGCCTGCGCGAGCACCGACTGCGCGTGGTTGAGCACCACGGCGCGCTTCGTCGCCGCATACGCCGCGACGAACCGCGTGCGACCGTCGCCCTCGCGCACGTCGATCATGTCGACCCGAGCCCTGCTGCCGGTCATCGACACCCGCTCGGGGCTCATCATGTAGGCCATGTAGAACTGCTGCTGCTGCTGACTCAGCGCCTGGAACTCGCGGCTGTTCTGGATGCGGATCCGCTGCTCCTCGGCGCTGGTGTGCGCGCGCGCGGCCGCCTCGGCGGAGAAGGTGAGGCGCTCTTGGATCTTGGCCGGATCGGAGAGCACCCACTCCCGGTAGAACGACCGCTCATAGAGGTCGCCTGCTTCTCGAATGCGCGCCCGCAGCCGCCGATCGACGTCGTTCCAGCTCGTCTGCCACTCCTCGAGCGCGCGCGCGTGGTCGCGCACGCCGTGCCCGAGGAAGTGCTGGAAGTGCTCCCGCGCCGCTTCGGGGGGCAGCCCGTGCAGGTTCGCGCTCGTGTCGAAGCGCTCGCGCAGCTCGGTGAACAGACGGGCCGCGTCGCGCGCGTTGCGCTGCTCCTGCATCTGCTCGCCGGTGCCGGTGATGAACCCCTCGGCGCGCTCCTGGAGGTAGCCCCCCATGAACGAGCCGATGTCGTCGGAGTCGAAGCTCCAGTCGCCGTCCTTGCCGCGGTCGACGAGGAACTCGACCGTGTAGTCGAAGCCCGACTCGGCGAGCTCACGTCCGCCGAACTGATCGGAGAACGAGTCGCGCATGCCCTGCAGCAGGCTGACGCGGTGCTCCTCGGCGCTCTCGCCGACGTCGACGCCGGAGAGCGCGCCCTCCTCCTTGGGCGGCTCGGGGAGGAGCTGACCCCGGAGCAGGCCCGCGCCCTCGGTGACCATCGTGGTCCAGAACGCCTCGAGCATGTTGCCGCCGAGGCCGTCGACCCGCGCGTCGAAGTTACGGCGGGTGAACGTCATGCCCTGGTGCCAGCCGTACTTCCACTGGCTCGGGTCGATGCTGTCGACCACCGCGCCCTGGAACTCGTCCATCGCGGTGGTCAGCGACGCGCGCCCGCCGCTGTACAGGACGTACGCGCCCGCGCCGGCGAGGCTCTGGCTCGCGCCCTCCTCGAGGCCCGTCTCCCACGCCCGGAACCGCGCGAGCTTGTCGGCGCCCGCCTGCAGGAACGGGCTCTGGCGGACCGCGTGCTCCATGCCACGCGACAAGCCGAACGTGACCGCGGCGGTGGCGGTGTCGACCACGACCGAGCGCATGCCCTCCTGCCAGAACTCGTAGTCCCGGCCCATCGTCGCCTCGTTGATCACCGCGATCGTGCCCGCCTGCGCGGCGGCGGTGATCATCGCAGCCATCAGCGTCGGCCCGCCCGGCCCGGTGAGCGCGGTGGCGATGGCGGTGATCACCGCGATCGCGATCCACTTCATCACGTCGCGCAGCGCCGCCTTGGCCGCCTCGTACTCGGCGATCGCCCCGTCGAACGCCTCACGACGGTCGCCGATCGCGTCGACCTCGTCCTCGTCGATGGACCCCACGGTGCCGGTCGCGAGATCGCCCTCGACCGCAGCCCCCACCTCGCCCATGTACCGGGCGTACTCGAGGTCGACGCCCTCGTCGGCGCTGCCGAGGTTCGCGAGGCTGCCCTGGCCGCGCTGCTGCATGTAGGTGTCGACCGCGTGCGACGCACGCGAGCGCTCCTTGCGGTCATCCGTCATCAGCTCGCCGAGGTCTTCCTGGCGGTACTGCTCGGCGACGCTCGGCGACGCGGCGTCCGACGGGTCGAGCGACGCGGTGGGGATGTCCAGCGCGCGCGCGATCACGCCCTGCGAGAGCCCGAGGACGCGACCGCGGACCTTGTTCACCAGCGCGAAGTAGCGCGCGTCGCCGGTCGCGACGAGCACGGAGCCGACGCTGTTGTTGATGTCCTCGCGACGATCCATGTGGTCGCGGTCGCTCTGGCTCAGCGTCAGCGCGAACAGATCGGCGACGTCGAGGCGGAAGTCGCGGAACGCGTGGTGGTGGATGAGCAGGTTCTGCTCGGCGCGGTCGAGCGCCGCCTGCTGCGCCGCGCGCTCGTCTGGCCCGGCGAGCTGCAGGTTCGCGCGCGCGAGGTCTCGCTCGGCGCGCGCGTTGCTGAACCGCGCGTACACGAGCCCCATGCTCGAGGTGTTCCCCGGTCCGGGGTTGGCGATGTTCGACATCGAGTTCGCGACGTAGTCGTCGCTCGCGTTGTCGATCGCCCCGTCGATCGCCTCGTCGTTGTCCCAGTAGTCGAACCCGCGCGAGAGGCGGCGATCGGTGAGGTCACGCACGCCGAGGATGGCGTCCTTCACCGAGAAGTACTCGACGTTGTCCTCGCGCGTGCGGTGTCGCGACGCGTCGAAGTCGGCCTCACGCGCCACCTCGGCCTGGACGCCGGCCCACACCTGGCGCCGCTGCACGTCGCCGAACAGGTCCGCCTTCTGCTCGGGGTCGGCACGCACGACCGTCTCGCCCTTCTCGACGAACACCGCCTGCGCCGCCGCGTACATCGGATCCTCGCCCTGGCGCGCCGCGCGCGACACCGCGACGATGTGCCGCACCGTCAGCCCGCTCTGGATGCGGGCGCGGTCGGCGTCGCTCATCGCCTCGCCCGCCGCGCGCTCGCTGCCCGCGCCCAGGTCCGCCGCGCCGCGGAGCGCCTGCTCCGATCCGTCGATCGTCACCGTCACGCCGCCGATCAGCTGCTCGAAGAGCGCGAGATCGGGCGCGTTCATGCGCAGCGCGGTGCGGATCCGAGCCACGCGGATCGGATCGTTCGCCAGCGCCGCGAGCCCGTCGGTGTCCATGCCCAGGACCGCCTCGAAGATCGCGTCCCGGCCGCCGCTGTCGGCGCTGGGCAGTGCGCCGCTGGTGCCGCCCGAGGTGTGCGCCGGGGCGGTCAGCGCCGCCTCGAGCGACGCGAACTGGTCGGCGCCCTCGCCGGCGAACAGCAGCGCCATCGCCTCGGCGCGCTGCGATGCGGAGAGCGCGCGGCGCACCCGGTCGAGGAACACCGGATCGCCCCGGCTCGCGGTGCGCTCTGCCGCGCTCATCGCGCGGATCTGCGTGAGCAGCGCGTCCGCCTCGCCAGCGGTGACGGCGTGCTCGGCCTGCGCGGTCGCGCTCTGTTCACCGCCACCGGCGATCAGCTGCTCGATCTCGAGCAGCTCGGCGCCGCTGAACTCGGCGTCGAGGATCTCGCGCACGGCCGGATCTGCGAGGAGCTCGCGCGCGCGCGCCTTCACCGCCGCGTCGAGCGCCGCGGCCCGCTGCGCGGAGGTGAGCGCGTTGCCGTCCGCGTCCGTGGCCGTGCGCAGCCCGACGCCGAGCTGGCGCTTGAGCATCGTGAAGAACAGCTTCACGTCCTCGCGCGCGCCCTCCTCGTCCGTCCCGAACCCGAACGTGTACCACTCGGTCGACTCGTCGCGGGTGCGGATCAGATCGGCCAGCGTGATCTCGCCCGTCGCAGAGCGGTACACGCGGTCCATCGCGCGCTGCCCCCAGCGCGCCCGGATCGCCGAGAACACGGTCGGATCGCCGAGCAGCGCCGACTTGTCGGCGGCGGTCCCCATCAGCACCTTCGAGTAGATCTGGTTGAGCGCGTGGTCGGTGCCGACGCGCACGTCCGCCATGATCTCGGCCGCGAAGTCGGTGCTCTGCCCCGCCGTCTCGGCCATCTCCTCGAACGAGGCGGCCTCGGCCTGATCGCGGTAGCGCATCACCCGGTGCAGATCGAACTGCACGGTGACGCCGTACATCCGGACGTACATCGCGTTGACGATCCGGTTCTCCTCGCGCGACCCGTTGTCGCCGGTGAGCATCCGCGTGAGCCGCGCGTTGTCCTGCGTGCCCAAGGGCAGGTTCAGGTGCGCGTGCAGGTCGCGCGCGCGGTTGGTCGCCTGCTCGAGGCTGAAGCCGGGGCTGCACCGCAGCGGATCGAAGCGCAGATCGGCCGGCACCTGCTCGGGATCTTCGCTGCGCGCCGCCTCGATCGCCTCGCGCGACGCCTGATCCGGATCCTCGGGCGCGGCCCCGCGATACGGACCGAGCGCGATCCCGGGGAGGATCGCCGTGAGGCCGTCGCGCCGGCTCTCGGGCACGATGCTGCCGACGTGCTCGCCCAGCCGCATGTAGTGCTCGCGCAGGTAGAACTCGTCGAGGAACCCCGCGCTGACGTCGCTGGCCGCGTCCTTGTAGGCCTGCAGCGAGCCCGCGACGAGGCGCGCACCGCTCTCACCGATGTGCGACGACCACTGGCTCGCCGAGTAGTGGCGGACGCCCTCGAGTCGGTTGAACAGGCGCCGGCCGGGCTCGTGCAGCTCGCGGCCCGCCTCGATCTCGGCGGGCGTGAGCCCGTTCTCGTCGATGCGGGTCGTGGCCTGGGTGACCGAGCCGAGATCGAGGTTCGAGAACGCCGTCTCGGCGGCGTCCTGATCGAGCCCGGCGACGATGTCCTGGCGAAGCGAGCCGCCGATCGGGAGGTAGGCCTGCTCGAGGTATTGGATGAAGCTGCGGTCGGTGAAGTCGGGCGTGATGCCGACCAGGCCAGAGAAGCGCCCCTTCAGCCCCGTATACGTGCGCGTGTAGCCGATCACGATCGCGTCGCGGACCACCACCGAGTTGTCCAGCTCGTCGCTGAACTGCTGCGCGAGCTGGGTCATCTCGGCGCGCAGGCTCTCGAGCAGGCGGCCGAACACCTCCTGCTGCTCGGCCTCCACGCCCGCCGCCTCGAGCCCGCCCAGCACCTGATCGACCGCGCCGTCGAGCCCGCCGCCGGCGGTTCCCAGCCAGCGCAGGCACTCGTTGCGCAGCCCGTCGGTCTGCAGGTAGCGGTGGATGTGCCCGACCAGCGAGCCGTACAGCGCGTCGTACTCGCGCTGCACGATCTGCATCGCCGCGGTCGTCTTCGCCTCCCACGCGATGCGGACCTGCCCGGTGACGGGCCCTTCGTGCCCCGCCGAGGTCGGCGACACCAGCTCGCGCATCGCCGCCCGCGCGTCGCGGATCCGGCCGTGCAGCGCCGTGTCGCCCACGATCCACTGGCTGACCACCTGATTGATGCTCTGCGCGCGCGCGCGGGCGGCGCCGAGCACGCGCCCCTGCTCCGCGTCCGACAGCGCGCCGCCCGGCCCGACGCCGTAGTCGGCGTCCTCGGCTGCGTCGTCCTGGATCAGGCGCGCGTCCTCGAAGATCGCGTGCGCCGTGTTCGACTGCGAGCGCCCCAGCCGGCTGGTGATCACGTCGGTCACCGTCTTGCCGTACCGGTCTTCGTACGCGTCATCGAGGCGGAGGATGCCCTCGTTGCGGCGGCGGCGCGCCGCGTTCTCGTGCGCCACGTCGCCCGGCGTGGCCGGAACGATCAGCCGGTTCACCTCGGTGCGGTAGGCCTCCATCGCCGAGATCACCGCCTGATCGCTCAGCCAGATCGCGTCGTCCTGCCGCTTGATCGCGGTGATCGCGGTCTGAAGCGCCGGGTTGATCAGCTGGATCTCTTGATCGGTGATGTGCAGCGGCGGGCCCTCCTCCTGGCCCGCCCCCGCCGCGCGCTCGCGCCCCTCCGCGATCGCCGCCGCAGCGTCGCCCGCCACCTCGCGGATCATCGCGAGCGCCCGCGTGGCGTTGTCGCTGTCCAGCCCGTGGCGGATGCCGCCCGCGATGCTGCCCCTGTAGGTGTCGCGGTACAGCGTCTTGAGCAGGGTGCGCGCCTCCTCGACCTTCGAGCGGCGCGCCTCGTCGTTCGTCACCGCCACGATCGCGCTGTTCACCGCGGCGAAGTACGTCTCCAGCGCGCTCAGCACGTTCGCGTCGGAGGTGTAGAAGGTCGGGTTGAACTCGCCATGCAGCGTGCGCACCGCGGTCGCCGCCGCGGCCGTCACCAGTCGCCGCTCGTCCTCCGACAGCCCCAGATCGCTGTTGTCGACCGCCTGGCCCGCCAGCATCCGCTGCTGCACCGTCGCGTGCACCCCGTCGCCCAGCCGGTTGCGGACGTTCGACAGGAAGGTCGCGTCGTTGCGCAGCGCGTCCAACGTCGCCGCGTCCGCCGCCACCTCGTCGAACGCCGACTGGAAGTCGGCCGCGTTGCGCGACTCCATCGCGATCCGCACCCGCGTCAGCGCGGTGTGCTCCGCGCCGCCGTTCGCCAGGTAGGCCGTGGCCTCCAGCCGCTGCGCCTCGGTGAGCCCGGTCAGCGCGCTGCCGGGGTTCATCACCACCTGCTGCGCCTCGGCCGGGTGCTCCTGCGCGAACGCCCGGATCATCGCGAGCAGGTCCGGCCCCTGCACGCCGCGCGTCCGCGCGTTCTGCATCGTCTCGCCGAGCAGCGACGCCGGGCTGGTCACGTTCGCGATCCGCACCAGCGCCTGCGGATCCGTCTGGAACGACGGATCGCGCAAGAACACCGGATCGACGCGCAGGTAGGTGCGCGCCTCGACCGTCTTCCCGCGCAGCGCCACCCCCAGATCCCGCGCGAAGTTCGCGTTGCGGCTGCCGCGCCCCGCGACGGCCAACACCTCGGTGCGCAGCGTCGCCATCTCGGCCAGGTGCCCCGCGAACGCGTCCAGCTGCGCCTCGGTGCAGTGCCACTTCCCCTCGCGATCCGGCGCCCGCCGCACGCCCCGCTCGGTGTCCGGGTGCGCCACGATCGTGAACTCTCCGCGGGTCACCTCGCGGTTCGCCGGCGCCGTCTCCGCGGGCGGTGTCTCATCACGCATCACCGACGCCGACGCCGCCTGCCGCACCGGCCCCGCCTCGCCGCCGCCCGCGATCCGCGCCGCGATCGCCTTCGCCTCGCCCTCGGCCGCGTCCGACGGCCGCGACACGTCCGTGCCCTGCACCCCGGCGCCGCCCGCCTGCACCACGTGCACGACCTCTTGCGCCACCAGCTCCAGCGACGGGCTCGTCTCGGCGAACGCGATCTCGGTGCCCCGCGCCGCCGCGTTCGCGCCCAGCCGCGCCATCGGCTCCGTCTGCCCCAGGTGCACCCCGATGTGCCCCAGCGGCTGCCCCAGCGCCGCCTCCAGCTGTTCCTGGTAGGGCAGCGGCGACCCGCCGCCCCCCGTCGCCGCCCCCATCGGATCGCTCGGCGCCCCCGCCGGGCTCGACGGCGGCGGTGCCGCCGCGGCCGACCCGCGCCCGCTGTCCGTCGCCGCGCCCGCCGCCGACTGCAGCTCTTCCTGCGCCGCGGCGTTGGACTCGAGCCCGACCGCGGGCGCTTCGGGTGCGACCGACTGCGGCGTCGAGGTCTGGGTCGAGGTCGAAGCGTGACGCTCTGGGGTGCGCTGACGGCTCATCGTGAGCCTCCGAGGAGATGGAGGAGTCCCCGATTCTACCCGACGACGAGGGCGATCGCATCACCCACGGGCCGCCGGTGTGGGGTTGACGCGGCCGGCGCGTAGGGCTAAGACGCGGAGCGTCCGCCGGGGTGTTGCCTCGGGTGGGCGAAATTCCCGCTTAGCTCAGCTGGTTAGAGCATCGGACTGTTAATCCGAGGGTCGTAGGTTCAAGTCCTACAGCGGGAGCCATTTCGTCTCAGGGTGACAGACAGACCCTGACTCCGAGGGGTCGGCCGTTTCGGTCGGCCCCTTCGCCGTTCTGGCCCCACCCTCCAGGCTCACCCGGATTTCGTCGGTGAGCTGGGTGATGCCCGCGTTGTCGAAGGGAACGCCGAAGCGCATCACCAGGTCGCGCCGGTCCTCGACCACGATGTCGTCGACGAAGGCGAGCACGATCTGGCGCTGGATGCCGAAGGGCAGCCGCTCGATGCCCGAACCGAAGGCCCGCCGGAA
>CAYQSE010000124.1:0-15763 GCA_964419905.1 uncultured Enterobacteriaceae bacterium | reverse complement strand
GAGAAGAGGTGCAATGGCCATGCGCGACGGCTAGGCCGGGGCGCGCGCGGCGTCGGTCGATGGCGGCGGCGGCCATGGCGCGCCGCCCCAGCGCGCCTTCTCCCACGCCCGATGGAGGTGCTGCGCAGCCTTGCGCGTGCCCCGTCGCAGCGGCATCGCGTACGTGCCGACACGGACGTCGTCGCGGGTCCAGCCGAGCTCCAGGCTGACCTCGCGGGGATCCCCCTCGGCCACTGCCCAGCTCAGCCCCTCGGTCGCCGCGATCAACCACACATGCCGATCGGAGACCACCCACCACACCGGCGCGCGCCACCAGCGCCCGTCGTCGGCGACCAGGGCGTGCTCGCCGGCCGTCTGCAGCGCGCCGAGCACGTCGCCGGTCTCGGCCTCGGCCGGGATCGCGTCGCGGATGGCGTCGGGGGGCTGGGCGATCACGCGAGCCCCCACAGCGCCCGCGCGCTCGCACCGGCTCGCGCCAGGACCGCGTCGGCGTCCTCGCCGCGCACGGTGGCGATCGCCTCGGCCACGTCGCGGAGCTGTGCGGGCTCCATGCGCGTGCCGGGCACGCCGTCGGGCGCGTCGGTCTCGAGCAGGACGCGATCGGGCGGCACGCGTCGCGCGGCCTCGCGGACCTTGGCCGCGTCGGGACGCAGCGCGCGCAGGCCGAACGAGACGTGCAGTCCGAGCGCGACGAACGGCCCGACCTCCTCTGGACTTCCCGACCAGCCGTGCATCAACCCTCCCGCGCGTGGGACGCCGTCAGCGCGGAGGATCCCCAGCAGATCGGCGTGCGCGCGCACGCAGTGGACCACGATGGGCAGGTCGCGGTCGCGCGCGATCGCGAGCTGGGCGCGCAGCACGTCGCGCTGGGTGGCACGGGCATCGGGCTCGCGGGCGCGATGATGATCCAGACCGCACTCGCCGAGGCCATCCATCCGCGCCGTCTCGAGCGCGCGCAGTGCCTCGGCCAGCGCGTCGGGACCCAGCGCGGGCACCCACCACGGGTGTACGCCGAGGGTGAGGATCGCGCCGATCGCATCCGCGACCGCGCGCGCGCGGCCCCAATGCTCGGGGGCGGCGCCGGCGATCGCCCAGCCCGTGACGCCGCGCGCGACGGAGCGGGCGCACACCTGCGCGCGATCGGTGTCGAACTCCGGGAAGTCCAGGTGTGTGTGGGCGTCGAAGCCGTTGGGGTACACTTCGGGCATGGCCATGTTGAAGCGAGCGGGAGGGAACGAGGCGCAGGCGCTTCCGGCGCGCGCGCTGGTGGGGCGCAGCGCGGCGTGCGTGCTGCGCACGGACGATCGGCACGTATCCGGGGAGCACGCTTCGCTCATCTGGACGGGCGAAGGTTGGGAGATCCGCGACCTGGGCAGCCGCAACGGCACGTTCGTGAACGGCGAGCGGCTCGCGCCGGGCGTGCCGAGGCGACTCGCGCTGGGCGAGGGCATCGGGTTCGGCAGCGAGGCGACCGCCTGGGTGGCGGTCGACCTCGCGCCGCCGGGCGCCGTCGCGGACGACCTCGACAGCGGCGCCCTCCGCAGCGTCGGTGACGGCGCCATGCTCGCGCTCCCCTCCGACGACGAGCCGGTGTGTGTGCTGTTCCAGGATCGGAGCGGGCGCTGGGTGGTCGAGATCGAGGACGCGCCCCCTCGTTTGGCGCGCGATCAAGAGGTCGTCCGCGTCGGAGCGCGCGCCTGGCGACTGCACGTCCCTGCCGCACAGGAGGGCACCGCCGCGCTCGACGCGGGCCCGACCCTCGAGACGGTGTCGCTGCGGTTTGGCGTGAGCCGTGACGAGGAGCACGTCGAGATCACGTTCTCGCACCGTGGCCTCGCCAAGACGCTCGAGGCGCGAGAGCACGGCTACGCCCTCCTCACGCTCGCGCGCCAGCGCCTGGAGGATCGCGACCAGCCCCCGTCCGAGCAGGGGTGGATCGCGCGCGACGACCTGGCCCGCATGTTGGGCGTCGACGCCAACGCCCTCAACGTCGCGATCTACCGGGCTCGCAACCAGCTCGGTGACGCCGGGGTCGCGGGTGCTGCGGGCCTGGTCGAGGTGCGTAGGGGCCAGCGGCGCATCGGTGTCGAGCCGGAGCGGCTCGAGGTGGAGCGCCTGTGAGGGTCACGTTCGGCCAACCTGACGACGACGCGTCGTGGACGGACGTGCGCGACCTGATCACGCGCTCGTTCGCGATGGCGCCAGTCGCCGGCCAGCCGTGGGAGGCCTGGGAGCAGTACTCGGCTCAGGTGGGTCGTGCGCAGTTCCGCCTGCTTCGCGAGGATGACGCGCCGGTCGGCGCGCTGTGCACGTTCCGGGTGGGCCAGTGGTTCGGCGGGTCGGCGCTGCCCATGGGCGGACTGGCGGCGGTCTGCGTCGGGCAGGCGCACCGCGGCAAGGGCGCGGGCGCGAGGCTGGTCCGCGCGCAGCTCGAGGAGCTTCGCGAGGAGGGGGTGCCGCTGGCAGCCCTCTATGCCTCCACGCAGCGGCTCTATCGCTCGGTCGGCTTCGAGCAGGCCGGTTCGTGGGTGCAGTGGGCCGTTGCGCTCGACGCGGTGCCGTCGCTCGGCGCGGAGATCCCGGTGGTGCCGATCGCGGTGGACGATCCGTTGCTTCACGGGCTGCATCGGCGGTTCGGCGCCGCGACGCCTGGCGCGGTCGATCGCGACGCTTCGTTCTGGGCGCGGGTGCGGCAGGAGCACCGGGCAGCCTGCTACGGCTTCCTGCTCGGCTCGCGCGAGGATCCGCATGGCTACGTGCTCTACACCGTGTCGCGTCGCGAGGACGGCTTTCAGCAGCTCGATCTCCGCGACGTCGTCACGCTGACGCCAGCGGGCGCGCGGCGCTTTTGGACGTTGCTCCACGATCACCGCGCGATCGCGCGCGAGGCGCGCTGGATCGGTCCCTCGAACGATCCGCTGCTGATGCTGCTGCCCGAGCGGCGCGCGCGTGTGCTGCACGTCGAGCCGTGGCTGATCCGCCTGGTCGACGTGCCGTCGGCGCTCGCGGGGCGTGGCTACGCGGCCGACGGGGAGATCCATCTCGACGTCGCGGATGCGAGCTTGCCGTCGAATCAGGGGCGCTTCGTGCTGCGTGTGGCGGGTGGCGTGGCCGAGGTCACGGCGGGCGGGCGCGGCGCGCTGCGCGCCCCCATCACGGCGCTGGCGCCGCTCTTCACTGGGTACGCGCGCGCCACTACGCTCGGTCGGCTGGGGCTGATCGACGGGCCGCCCGAGGCGCTCGCCGCGGCCGAGCGCCTGTTCTCTGGGCCCGAGCCGTGGATGTCCGATCGGTTCTGAGGCGCTCAGCGGCGGAGGTCGCGGCTGATGATATGGCTGCCGGCGAAGACCGCGCCCCAGCCGGCCAGCGCACCGGTCCCGGCCACCGCGAGCTGGACGAGCGCGCCCTCGGGCACGAGCACCGCGAGCAGGTAGCCACACAGGAACGTCGCGAAGAACATCACGAACCACACGGCTTGTTGTGCGGTGCGGACGTCGCGCGAGACCGTGGACACGATCGTGCACAGGGCCGCTACGACGATCGCCCACACCGGGCCACCGACGAAGAACGCGATGCTCCACCCCGCCGCCGGCGGCAGCCGATCGGCCACCGGATCGGTGATCGGCAGCGTGGCCGCCATCAGGCTCGCCGTACCGCTGACGAACACGTAGAGCATGTACGGCAGCCCGATCGCGCCGAGGACCTTGCCGAACAGCAGCTCGGCGCGCGTGATCGGCGCGAGGAGCAGGAAGGGCAGCGTGTGGCTCTGGTGGTCGTGCAGCACCGAGTGACCGGCGAGCACGGCGACGATCCCGAGGAACTGCGTGAAGATCAGCCAGTTCGACATCGACACCGTGCCCAGCACGAGGCCCGCGATCAGCGCGTCGGGATCGTCGCTGCCGAACGGGAGCCACGCGGCCACCTGGGCTGCCGCGACCGGATCCCCGCCGAGGTGGTTCAGGAGCGCGAGCGCGGCGCTGACCAGCACGCCGATCGCGGCGAACAGCGTGAAGATCACCGCGAGCATCCACGGCTGCCGGAGCTGCTCCTTCCACTCGCGGCGGGCGATCACGAGGATCCGGCGGATCATGGGGTCGCCTGCTGGAGCAGGGAGAGCAGTCGACCGGGCGCGGGCGCGTGGCGAGCGCCCGGGAGCACCTCGAGGTGCGTGACGCGGCGGTTGATCACCGCGACCCGATCGCAGAGCTGCTCGGCGGCGACCAGGTCGTGGGTGGCGATCACCACGGCGATCCCATCGTCCGCGCGGCGCCGGACCGCCTGGTAGATCGTGTGGGCGGCCAGCGCGTCCAGGTTCGCGGTGGGCTCGTCGAGCAGCAGCACCTGCGGGTCGAGCAGCAGCGCGCGCACCAGGGACAGCTTCTGGCGCATCCCGCTCGACCACGCACCGACGGCGCGCTCGGCCGCCTCGGTCAGGTCCAGCTCGGCGAGCAGTCCGGCGGCCCGCTCGCGCACCTCGCCCTGCGACAACCCGTACAGCGCCGCGAAGAACTCGAGGTTCTCGAGGCCGGTCAGCAGCGGATACAGACCCGCCTCGGCGGTGATCAGCCCCACGCTGCCGGTGCGCGTCCGTGACAGGTCGTGCGCGGGCACGCCGCCCACGGTCACGGTGCCGGCGCTCGGCCGGATCAGGCCAGCGAGCAGCACCAGCAGCGTGGACTTGCCACCGCCGTTCGGTCCGATCAGGCCGAGCACCTCGCCGGCGCGCACGTCGAGGTCGATCCCCGACAGGACCTCGGTGTGTCCGAACGCGCGCCCCAGACCGCGCGCGACGATCAGCGGCGTCTCGTTCATCGGCGCGAGCCTACCTCGCGCGCGGCGGCGCGCGCGATCGCCATCGGGCCCGGGCGTGGTAAGTGGGGAGGGTTCATGCTCGGTCCGCGCGTCTCCGCGTGCGGCGCGCGGGCAGTCGCCTGACGACGGGCGGCGCGCGGGTGGGGAGATCGCAGTTGTTCGGTGTGTTTCCGATCACGGATCCTGCGGCGGTGTTTGGCCTGGTGATGGTGGTCATCCTGGTCGCGCCACTGTTGATGGCGCGCCTGCGGCTGCCCGGCATCGTCGGCTACATCCTCGCGGGCGTGGTGCTCGGCCCGAACGCGCTGGGCGTCCTCGCGCGCGATCAGGCCGTGATCCTGCTCGGCACGGTCGGCCTGCTCTACATCATGTTCACCGCCGCGATGGAGATCGACCTCGCGTCGTTCCGTCGCTACCGCGTGCAGAGCCTCGTGTTCGGCTCGCTCAGCTACCTCATTCCGCAGACGGTCGGTGCGGTCGTCGCCTACTACCTGCTCGGGTTCGAGGTCGCGGCCGCCGTCCTGCTCGCGAGCATGTTCGGCAGCCACACGCTGCTCGGCTACCCGCTCGCGAGCCGCCTCGGCATCGGGAAGGACCCGGCGGTCACCGTGACGGTCGGTGGCACCATGGTCACCGACACCTCGGCGCTGATGGTGCTCGCCGTCGTCGCGGGGATGAGCCGGGGCGAGGTCGACGAGGCGTTCTGGCTTCGGCTGGGCCTGTCGATCGGCCTGTACGTCACGCTGATCTTCGTCGGAATCCCCCGCCTGGGACGCTGGTTCTTCCGACGCTTCCACGGTCAGGGGGCCGCGGAGTTCGTGTTCGTGCTCGCGGTGGTGTTCACGACGGCTGCGCTCGCGAACACGGCGGGGGTCGTGCCGATCGTCGGCGCGTTCCTCGCCGGGCTCGCGCTGAACAGTCTGATCCCGCACCACAGCGCGCTGATGAACCGGCTGAAGTTCACCGGCGAGGCCGTGTTCATCCCGTTCTTCCTGCTCTCCGTGGGGATGCTCGTCGACCCGTCCGTGTTCTTCGACGGCATCTGGACGTGGGTGGTCGCCATCGTCATGTCGCTCACGGTGCTGTTCACCAAGGGCCTCGCGGCCGAGATCGCACGGCTGCTGTTTCGCTACGACGTGCACCAGGGGCGCGTCATGTACGGGCTCAGCGTGGCGCAGGCGGCGGCTACGCTCGCGGCGGTCATGGTCGGCTACGACATCGGGCTGTTCGACGATGCGGTGGTCAACGGCACGATCGTGATGATCCTGGTGACGTGCGTGGTCGGGCCGATGCTCATCGAGCGGCACGGCACCGCGCTCGCCATCTCGCACGACGCCCAGGCGACCAACGGGGACGAGATGCCCCAGCGCATCCTGGTCGCGGTCGCGAACCCGACCACGGCGGCGGGCCTGCTCGATCTCGCGATGGTGCTTCGGGATCCGGTGGTCGGGCAGCCGCTCTACCCGCTTGCGGTGGCCACGTCGGACGATCCCGAGCGGATCGCGCACGCCGAGCGCCTCGTCTCCGAGGCGCTGATGCATGCGGCCAGCGCGGATGTGGCGTCGCAGCCGCTGGTTCGCCTGGACGACGACTTCGCGAAGGCGATCACGCTCACCCGCAAGGAGCGACGGATCACCGACGTGGTGGTGGGGTGGAGCGGGGCGGCCCCCGGCGCGCACCGCCGGTTCGGCGTGCACCTGGACGCGCTGGTCGCGAGCGGCGACGTGAACCTCATCGTCGCGCGACTCAAGGAGCCGCTCGCGGTCACCGAGCGCGTGGTGGTGCTCTTGCCTCCGCGGGTCGACGAGGAGCCGGAGTTCCTGGCGGGCATCGCGTGCTTCAAGCGGGTCGCGCGCAATCTGGGCGCCCGCCTGGTGATCGTCACCGAGCGACTGGGCGCCGAGTACGTGAGCACCGCGGTGTCCAGGGCGCGCCCGCGTGTGCCCACCGAGGCGTGGCCGCTCGAGCAGTGGGAGCACCTCTCCCAGCTGCTCGCCGATCGGCTCGAGCCCTCGGATCTCGTGTGTGTCTATGGCGTGCGCGAGGGGGGCATCGCGTGGCGCCACGACTTGCTCGCGCTGCCGTATCGGCTCGCGGCGCGGTTCGAGCACGCGAACGTCGGCTTCCTGTTCCCCGGGCGCAACGGCCTCACCGACGAGACGCTGGAGCCGCCCGAGGTCCGGCCCGAGGACGTGCTCATCGCGGAAGAGGCGGCGGAGCCCACCTCGCTGCCCGAGGCGCTGGTGCGGCACGCGCTGGTCCGCCTCGGCTTCGAGGACACCCTCAACGACCGCACCCTCGGCACCTTCCTCCGCTCCGCCGAGCAGGTGGCGCCCGGCGTCGCCTTGATGCAGTCGCACGCGGTCGATGCACGCGGCACGGTCATGCGCGCGGTCGCGCTCGGGGTGAGCCGGACCGGGCTGCACCTCGAGGGGCTCGACGACGAGATCCACCTGCTGTTCGTCGTCGCGGCGATCGGCGGGGACACCGCGCGCGTCAAGGCGCGGATCCGCGCCGAGATCGACCTCCTACACCTCGACGCCGTCCGGGTCGGCGCCGCGGTGGGGGCGTCGGGCCCGGACGGCGTGCTGCGTGCAGTCCACCTCGGCTCGCAGCTCGAGGTCCGCGCGGCGGCACCCGACCTGCCCCCCGAGGTGGGTTGAGGCCCGATCAGGCCCTGGCGAGCGCCGCGACGTAGCGATCGAGCTCTTCGAGCTCCTCGGTGAACGGCGCCTGCACCGGCGGGAAGCGGAAGCCGGTCTTCGGGTCGAGATCGAACGCGGTGACGCGGAACGAGATCGCGAACCGCTCGCGCTTCCACTGAGCCTGGCACAGCAGGCGCACGAACTTGCGGACGTGGAACGCGAACGCTGCGGCGTCGCCCTCGTAGCGCTCCGAGAGGGACGGCCACAGCGTGCGGAACATGTCGAGCGGGCCGCGGCCGTGCTGTACGAACTGGTACATCAGCTGGTCGAGGACGAAGAACGGCATCAGATCGTCCTCGTCGGTCTGACCCATCTCGCGCGGGCGAAGCTCGGCCGTCGCCGGCACCGCGGTCACCGATGCGATCGTGCGGTAGTCGTGGAAGTCGCGCGCCCACGCGAGCCAGGTCATCACGAGGGACTTGGGCACATCGGCGATAGGAGAGAGCCCCCCGGAGGTGTCGCCGTCCATCGTGGTGTAGCCGACCGCCGCCTCGGACTTGTTCGAGGTGCTGATCAGGAGGAAGCGCCGAAGGTTCGCGACCATCCAGATCAACGAGCCGCGCAGGCGCGCCTGCACGTTCTGTAGCGCGATGTCGGCCACCGGATCGCTCCACGACAGCGACGCGCCGGTCATCGCCTCGATCAGCGCGACGTGGTGGTCGACCGCGCCCTGGATGCCAGTCTCGAGGTGGTGCGCCCCGACCTCCTCGGCGAGCGCGCGCGCCGCGTCGCGGGTCGCGTCGCTGGAGTGGATCGTGCCCATGTACGCGGTGGTGAAGCGCTCGCGGACGTGCGCGCGCAGGGCGTCGGCGTCGAGATCGGGTCGGTCGTAGCGATGCATCCGGTGCACGAGCAGCGCGCACATCGCCGAGTCCCGGCCGCCTGACAGCGCGAGTGCGATGCCGGGGATCCCGCACTTCTTCACGTACTCGCGCAGCCCGAGACACAGCGCGAGTTCGAGCTCGAGGTGCGGCAGGTCGCGCGGCTCGGCGATCCGGGGGATCAGGCCGCGCTCCGCGAGCCACTCGAGGCTGGGATCGAGGCGCTCTGGTCGCGTGCCCCGCAGCCAGTACGGCTCGGCGGCCGCGGCGGCGTGCGGCGTCGAGAAGTCACCGGGCAGGCGCAGCTTCTGGGGGATCGCGCCGTACTCGCCCTGCTCGAGCGCCTCGACCTGTTGGCGCCAGGAGCCCTCCTCCATGCGGTTGCGCATCAGCGCTTCGATGTCGACGACGTGATCGACGACGACGTGCTCGGCGTCGAACACGAAGCGCCGCCCCTCGGCGAGCACCTCGCCGTCGTGTGCGACGAACAGGCTGCCGTCGAAGATCAGCCGCGTCGCGTCGCAGCCGAGCAGCGAGGCATAGAGGTAGGTGCAGTGATCCTCGGCGCTCACCTGGGTGACCAGCCGGCGGCGGATGCGGTGCTTTCCGATCACGAACCAGCTCGCCGATGGGTTCGCGAGGATCTGTGCGCCCGCGAGCGCGAGGATCGACCCGGGCCGGATGCCCTTCCACCCGTCCTCACAGATCTCGATGCCGAGCGTGCCGAGCCCCGGCGCCTCGAACAGCAGATGCCCCATCGGGACGGCGTCGCCCTCCGGCGTCTCGAACAGCTCGACGCGCCCGTGCGGCCAGCCCTGGTACCAGCGGTTCTCGTACTGGACGTCGCCGGTCGCGAGGTTCTCCTTCGCGACCAGCCCGGCGAGGGCCCCGTCGGCGAGCACCGCGACCACGTTGAACACGACGCCGCGATGCCGCAGGGGCAGGCCCACACACACGACCATGCCCGAGGTCTCGCGCTGGATCGCGCGGAGCATCGCCCACGACCGGTCGAGCGTGCCGCGCATCAGCAGGCGGTCGCCGAGGCTGTAACCGGGGATGCACATCTCGGGCAGGACGAGCAGGCGCGCCCCGCGGCTGCGCGCGTCGTCGATGGCCGCCAGGATCCGGCGTTGGTTGCCGGTCCAGTCTCCGACCGTCTGGTTCAGGCTCGCGGCGGCCACATGTGCGCTTCGTGGTGTGAACATCGGCAGCGTGTAATCCCCGCTCGGAATCCTTGCTCTACAATGAAGACGGGGAGGGCTCAATGACCCACATCGAACGCAGCGTGCTCGTCGCCTCCGACATCATGTCCACCTCGGTCATCTCGGTGCGCCCGGATCTCGAGATCCACGAAGCCATCAACGTGCTGGTGAAGCGCAGCATCTCGGGCGTGCCGGTCGTCGACGGCGAGCGCATGGTGGGGATGCTCTCGGGCAAGGACTGCCTGCGCGTGCTGGCCGAGGAGTCCTGGTCGGACGCGCTGGGAGGGCGGGTGTCGGACTACATGACCGCCAAGGTCGAGTCGATCACGCCCGACACGGACATCTTCCGCATCGCCGGGAAGTTCATGGCGTCGTCCTTCCGGCGTCTGCCCGTCCTCGACGGGAAGAAGCTGGTCGGCATGGTCAGCCGCGGCGATGTGCTCCGCGGCATCCTGCAGATGGAGCAGCAGCGCGTCGTGAGCCCCTACCCGGACTACAAGCGGCCCGAGGCGCCCGAGAAGATCTCGTCGCACTGATCGCGCGGCGCGCTGCCACCTCGCTCAGCCGCGGCGCGGCCCGGGGGTGAAGTCGAGGATGCGCTCGGTGCGCCGCTCGAGGAAGCGCGCGAGCTGGTGGAAGTCGCTCGTGGTGCGGATGAAGCGGACGTCGGTGAGCAGCGTGTCGGGGTTGACCAGCTGCCCGAACGGCACGTAGACCAGATCGAGCTGGCCGCTGACGCTGACCATGTGCCCGTCGAGCCCGCGCTCGACGAGCGCGCGGAACGCGCCGATCCCGAGCTGGCTGCCGAGCATCACGTCGAACGCGTGCGGCGGTGCACAACGCGACTCGTAGCCGAGCTGGACGCCCTTGACCGGACGCTTGCCGCCGGTGCGTGCCTTGTAGCGATCTGCGATGGCGCCCGCGATGAGCTGCGCGAGGTTCACCTTGCCGAGGCTGATGTGGCCGTGCTCGTCCCGCGGCACGCCGACGAGCTCCTCGGCGGGCAGCAGCTCGACGACCCCCTCGGCGAGCACGACGCAGCCGTAGTGCTTGTTCCGCTCCTCGCGCTCGAGCATCAGGTCGACCACGCGATCCGCGAGCTTGTCGATGTCGAGCTTCGAGGTGGTGACCGTGCGCCCGTCGGGCTCGACGCGCTCCTCGGTCGTGGTCAGCGTCTCGTCGAGGTCCTCGACCGCGAGCACGAGGTTGGCCTCGCCGGCGATGGCCACACCGTAGGACAGCCAGCCCGCCTTTCGCCCCATCGTCTCGACCACGAACCACGAGCTCGTCGCGATCGCGTCGGCGCGCAGGTTCAAGAGCTCCTTCGCCATGAAGTCGACGGCGGTGAAGAAGCCGAACGTGAAGTCGATGCCCTTGTAGTCGTTGTCGATGGTCTTCGGGAGGTGCGCGACAGCGACCCGCTTCGCGCCCTCGGGCAGGCGCTTCTGGAACTCGTAGAGGTAGTTCGCGGTCTTGAGCGTGTCGTCGCCACCGATCGAGACGAGCGCGTCCACCTCGAGGTCGACGAGCGCGTTGTAGACGTTGCGCAGGCGCGCGGTGCGCTCGGGATCGTCGAGATCGGCGGGGCCCCGGATGTCCTTGCCCGGGTTCGCGCGCGCGGTGCCGAGCACGATGCCGCGGTCGTTGCGGATGCCGCGGACGTCCTTGTCGCGTAGCTCGCGGTAGTGGACGTCGGGCTGCAGTCGGTGGGTGACCGGGTGGTAACGCTCGAGGTTCGAGTAGCCGCGGAAGAAGCCCACGACGTCGATGCCGTGGGAGAGGAAGGACACCGCGGCGGCGGAGATCACGGCGTTGGCAGCGGGTGCTGGGCCGCCGGAGAACACGATGCCGACGCGGCGGATGGGAGTAGACGACATGCGCACCTCAAGAGGTCAGGGAGGGTAACCGCAAACCGCTCATGCGCCCTCGGGTCGCCCGTCGGGCCCTCGCTGCGGCACGCCGGCGCCGACCTGGTGCAGGTGGCAGTACAGCAGCGTCCCACCCATCACGGCGAACGGCATGACCAGGATGTTGACCAGCGGCACGATGAACAGCCCCATCGTCGCGGTGCCGAGCCCGCCGACCAGCGCCTTGTGCTGGGCGAGGAAGCGGATCTTCGCCGCGAATGGAGTGCGACGGCGCGACAGCGGGATGTCCATCACCTCGCGCGCGAGGAAGAGCGCGGTGATCGGGTAGGACAGCCCCGCGTACAGCGCGGTGCCGAGGCCCGGCAACAGGTTGAGCGCGAGCAGGAGCCCCATCACCAGCGCGTAGAGCAGCAGCCCGAGCAGCGAGTGGCGCACACTCATCAGCGCGTCGCCTGCGGCGATGCGCCAGTCGAACGGCGTCTCGGGCCGGTCGAGCAGCTTCTGCTCGGTGCGCTCCGCGAGCACGTCCCAGAACGGGCTTCCGATCATGTTCCCGATCACCCACGCGATCACCGCGAACACCAGGAAGAGCGCGACCTGCAACGTCTTCACGGCCATCCACCACAGCATCGCCTCCAGCGGGGCCTCGCGCGGGGTCGGCCACACCAGGCGCACGAGATCGTCGGTGAGGGTGACCGTCCCCAAGAACGCGACGCTGATCGCGGTGATCGTCAACATCAACGGCGCGGCGGCCCAGCCCCACAGGTCGCTGTTGCGCGCGAGAAACGCCACGCCGCGAAGGGGGTAGAACGCGCCGCGCACGAAGCGCAGCGGAGCCGCGCCCGAGCGAGGGTCGGCGACCGTCTGGCGAATCGGTTCTGCGCGGGGCATCGCGAGACGATACCGCGCCAGCGCCTCGGTCGGGTTAGTGTCCCGCCATGCTCGGTTCCGTACTCTTCGCGCTCACCCTCCACGCCGCGGCCCAGGACACCACCGGGCACGTGGACGGGTTCACGCCGCGCCCCTTCGCGGGCCACCCGGTGCTCGAGGTGCGGGTGGGCGCAGGAACCAGCGGTCCTTCGGGGCACGCGAACGTCTGCGCCGAGGTCTCGCCGATCCATCGGCTCTCGCTCGAGGCGTGCGGCAACGGAGCCGGGATGCTGCATCACGCCCGGGTGCCCGACATGGCGCACTTTCGTGTGCGGGGCACGGTGGTCGAGAAGCGCTGGGGGCGCACCTCGCTCGGCGCGCTCGTCGGCGCCGGCTTCGCAGAGGTCTCGACCGGCGTGGACGAGCCTGGCTTCCTGTTCGGTGCGGCGCGCAGCCGCGAGCAGTCCTCGGGTGCGGGCGCCGAGGGCAGCGTGTCGGGCAAGGCCCGCCACTGGGTGCACGAGCGCGCCTACCTGGTCGGGGACGTCAACGCGGGGCTGGCGTGGATCCCGTCTGCGCCGGTGGTGCTCGACCAACAGGGCGCTGCGGTGCCCTTCTTCTCGGCCTCGGTCGGGCTCGGGTTCTGAGGGAGGCGAGATGGGGCTGCGATCCTGGATCTACGACCGTGCGCTGCTGCCGCTCACCCGCGGGTGGTACCGCGAGGTGCTCGGACGCCTGCCGCGCGGCGCGCGGCTTCTGGACGTCGGCATCGGCACGGGCGGCGCGCTGGCCAAGAACGCAGCGCTGGTGCACGAGCGCGACCTCCAGGTCACCGGGGTCGACATCGACGCGGACTACGTGCGCCAGGCGCAGCGTCACATGGAGCGCGTCGGCCTCCAGGAGCGGGTCGTGGTGCGCCTCGAGTCGATCTACGACTTCGAGGAGGGCGGCTGGGACGCGGTCTACTTCAGCGCGAGCTTCATGCTGATGCCCGATCCCGAGGACGCGCTGCGCCACGTGATCGGGCTGCTCGCGCCGCATGGGCGCGTCTACTTCACGCAGACCTTCCACCACCGCGCGTCGCGGCTGACCGAGACGATCAAGCCGATGCTGCGTACGTTGACCACCGTGGACTTCGGGCAGGTCACCTACGAGGAGGACTTCTTCGCGGTGCTCGAGCGCGCAGGGCTCGGCGTGGTGGAGCACGAGCGCCTCGGCGAGCGATCGAACATGAGCTACCGACTCGTGGTGGGCGCGCCTTCGGCGTGATCTCCAGGTGTGCCCCACGAAGGCGTTGGGTATGATGCGCCCCTCGACCAAGGGTGCCCATGCGCCGACCGCTCGTTCACTTCGCGCTCCTCGCACTCGGAGGCCTGACGGCCTGCGAGAGCGACTTCGGCGTCGGCGCGGTGATCAACTCGGCCCCGGTCGTGCGCATCCAGTCGCCTGATGAGGGCGCGATCTTCGAGCCCATCCAGACCATCTCGCTGCGCGGCGTCGTCGTCGACGACAACGGCTACTCCGACATCGACACCGTGGCATGGCACTCCGACAATGACGGGCTGATCGGCGACGGCGATCTGATCTGGCCCGATCAGCAGGGGATCAGCGCGCTCGCCGCGAACCTCTCGGTGGGGATCCACACCGTCACGTTGGTCGCCACGGACTTCGGGGGCCTGATCGGCACCGACAGCGTCACCGTGATGGTCGCGGGCAGCGAGAACCGCCCGACCGCCGAGATTGTGTCGCCGGACGACTTCGACGCGTTTCACATCGGCGAGGACGCTGCCCTCGTCGGCCTCGTCTCCGATCCGAACGATCCGCCGTCCTCCCTGCACGTCACCTGGACGTGGCGGGACACCGCGGGCGGGCCCACGGTCACGCTGTACGCGGGCCCGCCGTCGAGCAACGGCACCACCGTCGTCGCGTTCGAGGACCTGCCGGCGGGCAACCTGCAGGTCGCGCTCACGGTCACCGACACCGACGGGCACGAAGGCTCCGACGACCTGTTCCTCGTCGTCTCCGATCCGCTGGATCTCGACCTCGACGGCGATGGGTTCACCGTGAACGGGGGCGACTGCGACGACGACGATCGCAACGTCAACCCGCTCGCCCCCGAGCGGTGCAACGGCAAGGACAACGACTGCAACGGCATCATCGACGACAAGGACCTCGACCGTGACGGGCACGTCGACCTCGCGTGCGTGCTCTACGACGGCGGCGTGCTGCCGGTCGACGACTGCGACGACGGCGATCACACCGTCTATCCAGGCGCGCCCGAGGTGCCGGACGGTCAGGACAACAACTGCAACGGCTACGTCGACGAGGGCTCGCTGACCTTCGACGACGACGGTGACTGCTACTGCGAGGGGCCGACCTGCATCGGCTCGATCAACCAGACGTGCGGCACCATCCTGCCGGGCGACTGCAACGACGGCAGCACGTTCCAGCACCCCGGGATGTTCGATGATCCCGACGGGGCGTTCTTCGACGACAACTGCGACGGCATCGACGGCGACAAGACGCGCGCGGTGTTCGTGTCGACCGGTGGCGTCGACAACCCGACGTGCAGCTTCGCCAACCCGTGTCGCAACCTCGTCACCGCGATCGCACGCGCGGGCACCCGCGGGCTGTCGCAGATCTTCATCCGCGCCGGCACCTACAACGAGGTGGTCGAGCCGGCGACCGGGCTCGAGTTCTGGGGCGGCTACAACGCCTCGTGGGTGCGCGGGCCTGTCGGCATCCCCGGCCACGAGGTGCGGATCCTCGGGCGGCAGGCCACCGACGGGCAGTACGTCGGGGTGCGCGCGCGCAACGTCACCGACGTGCTGTTCTCGGACCTGCACGTGCAGGGGCCGGACGCGAGCGGGCGCGTCGGGCGCGACGGGAAGAGCAGCTACGCGGTGCACCTGTCGAACGCGCAGGTCACCTTCGATCGGGTGCGGATCACCGGTGGCGCCGGCGAGTCGGGCGCTGCGGGCAGCGACGGCGCGAGCTGGTCGGCGAGCAGCTTCGCGCCGGCGGGAAATCCGGGTGCGAACGCGGCGAAGTCCGAGTGGTTCGGCGCGTGCGACGACGGTCGGCAGGCGGGTGGCACGGGCGCGAGCGCGTCGTGCTCGGGTAGCTGGGGCAACCCCCGCGGTGGCAACGGCGGCGCGGGCGGGCAGCCCGACCGGCAGTGCGGGACGTTCCTCGGGGTGAAGAACTGCACCATCAGCGGTGACTGCACCGCCACGAACGGGCTCGCGGGCTCGGCCGCGTCGGTCACCTCGGGCACGCTCGGCACCGCGGGCGGCGGCGGGCAGACCTGCACCGGCACCGCGCCGGGCGTCGGGCGCAACGGGCGCGTTTCGAACGGCAACGGTGGTGCGCAGGGGCTCCGCGCCGGCTGGCTGTCGGGGGGCTACTGGTACGGCGGTCCCGGCGGCTCGGGCGGGCTCGGGCTGCACGGCGGCGGCGGCGGCGGCGGCGGCGGCTCGGGCGCG
>CAYQSE010000123.1:0-15805 GCA_964419905.1 uncultured Enterobacteriaceae bacterium | reverse complement strand
CTCGCGCCGGCTGCGCCTCGCGGCGAGCGCTGCCTCCCTGGCGAGGCGGCGCGGGCCCAGCCGCCGTGGGCCGGCCGTCCCGGCCGGCCGTCGCCTCGCCGCCGAGCACTGCGCCCGTGAGGTGTCAGCACGGGCGGGGCGCGCCCCAACCGTCGGTCAGGGCCGGCGGGTGGTGAGGTGTTCGAGGTCGAGCGCGTCGCTCTCGACGTAGTCGCGGACGGTGAGGTCATCGAGGGTCGCGACGTAGCCGTGGACCTGGAAGCGCCCCGCATCGGGGACGAGTGCGAGCCATCGCTTGAGGTGGTCATGCCAGGGGGACGGGACGTCCGTGGGAGGGGCCTCGTCGCGGACGAAGAGGAAGGTGATTTGGATCGCGTCCGCATCCCATGAGGGGTTGGCATGGACGCGGATCTCGCGAAGCGCGCGAAGTGACGTGCCCTCGTCGCTCTGCCGGTCGTGCTTCTCGTGGAGTCGCTTGATGAGGGGCTGAGCGAGCGCGACGAAGTCGTCGGGGAAGGCGAACCGGGCTCGCTTCCGGGCGAGGGCGTGCGCGAGCGCTCGGGTTTCCGGCGCGGTCGGAAAGCCAGAGATCCGCTGCCAGCCCACGACGACGGGCTTCTCGACGGTCATCACCCGGTCGAGATCGATCGCGAGGTGCTGCGCTTCCAAGGCGGGCACGGCGACATACCGAGGTAGGCGCCCGCGGGTCGCCAAGCGCCATGCGTCTTCGGTGATTGCGATCAAAGGTGCGACCTCGACGTACGGTCGAGCGCGGCAGGTGCGTACGAGATCGCAGGTCTGGGTGAGGACCGCGAAGCCGGTCACCTCCACTTCGAAGTTCCCGGTCTCCGAGTCCATGCCGTCGGCTGCGTCCTCGCTCAGCGGACTGTCGGGATCGGCGCGCAGCAAGAACCACGCCGGGCCGAGCACGCAGTCACCCTGACGCCACGCAGAGAGCGCTCGGTCGACGGCGTCGTGGTCGATCTCAGGGCGCGTCACGATCCTTGCTCCGGCGGGTTCGCACGGGTCGGGTGCGGCCGCGCTCGGCGCCGAGATCGTCACGCTCCTCGGTGATGAAGTGATCGGGCGGCGGCGGGCGGCGCGCGGCGGAAGCCTCGGGGGAGAGGCGCAGCGTCGGCCGTGGCGGCAGGTCGCCCCGCCCGAGCGCCGCGCGCGCGTCGTCGTAGCGCCGCGCGCGTAGCATCGACAACACGGTCGCCCCGTCGACGACGCCGAGCAGCCGTGCTCGCAGCGCGTCCGCCGGGTGTCGCGCGTCGCGCAGCACACTGATGAGCTGGTGGACGTGCGCCTCGTTGTCAGCGGCCAGCGGCTGGCCGCTGGCCCAGAAGTGCACGGCACGGCGGCTCACGCCGAACAGTTCCGCGACCTGATCCCAGGTGAGGCCCCCGAGGCGCTTGATCTCGGAGAGGGCGGCCCCGGTGGGGGTGTCGTCCGGCGACGCGCCTGGATCGGTGAGTTCGACGGGATCGGCCGTGCCCTGGCGCGCGACGACGACGGGCACGGCGAACAGGCTCGATGTCCCCAGGTCGCACGCTCGGATCAGGCGGACGTCTTCGGGCGTGTCTGAGGCGCCCGCCGAGGTCGGGAGCCCGTAGATCGTCAAGGCCGAGCACGCCCACAGCCGGGTCGTCGGAACCTCGTCGCGCGGGCCCGAGGTGGTGGCGGTTCGCATGCCACGGTCGTCGCGGATGCCCAGCATGCCGCCGGTCATGGCCGCCCTCCGTAGTGCGCGAGGAAGCGATCGGTCACCGACCATCGGAACACCGTGTAGATGCGCCGAGCGAGCGCCGTCGCTGATGCCGCGATCTCTGCGGCGTCGAACCTCCGCTCGCACTCCATGTACGCGTCGAGATCGAGTATCCAGCTCGGCTCGGGACCTCCGGCCACCGCCGTCGGATCGTGGGTCGCGTGGGCGGGCAGGAGCCCCCACCGCGCGTGGAGCTGTCCGCCTTCCTCCGGGATCGCCACGACCGCCTCGTGGAAGTCGAACGCGCCCGACGCCCGCCAACTTGGCGGCATGGCGCCGAACAGCGACGGGTGGACGAAATCTTGGAGCGACACGCACGGCTCGCCCACGACCCGATCGACGTAGCGGACGCCGAGGCGCTGGTACACGCTCGGCTCGACGTGGCATTGCAGCGCATCGAGCAGTCGGCCTAGCCGCGCCACGAAGTCGTCCCGCGACGTGTAGGCGCTCGTCTCCAACGCGACGAAGTCCACGCCCAGTGATGCCCGCCACGGGTGACTGGGATCGCGAAACCGCCACATGGCGCGCGGCTGCACTGGGACCGCGGCGCTTGCGACGACCTGCGCGCCCACCTCGACCGACGCCACGCCGTACTCGCCGCGGATCGCCTCCTGGAACGGCGCGATGAACGTCCCGTTCTGGATCGACAGGATCGGCGGGAACCGCACCTGCGCGATCACCTTCGCGAGCGGCGCGTCGGGCAGCGGCACTTCATCCGGTGGCGGTCCGATCAGCGGGTTGTCGCCCATGCAGGTCCCTCCAGCGGTGTGAAGTATAGCGTGAAGTGAGTGGAAGTCATCTCGTCGCTCTTCAAGGGAATCCCAGGCGCACCGGCGCGTCCATGCCGACGGTTCACCGCGTCGGGGGCTGTGCGGTTCGATGTGGTGAGGGTGCCGTGTCTCGGCGTGTGCCGAGGCTCGGCGGCGGCTGGTCGTCATCGTGCGGGTGTTCCGAGCTGTGTGGCGGAAGTGGGCAGGCGGGCGCCGGTCCGGTTAGTCCACTGGGCCGCACGGGAGGAACGATGGACGAGTACCTGGAGGCGCTGGCCGACGACATGGCCAAGGCGCAGGAGGCGCTCAAGCAGCAGCTCGTCAAGGTGCGCACCGGGCGCGCCACGCCGGCGCTGCTCGACGGCGTGACGGTGAACGTGGCGTCCTATGGCGCGACGATGCCGCTCAACCAGCTGGCGACGGTGCAGGCGCCCGATCCGCGGCTGCTGACGATCACGCCGTGGGACAAGACCACGATGATCGACATCGAGAAGGCGATCCTCGGGGCCGATCTCGGGCTGAACCCGTCGAACGACGGCAAGATCATCCGCGTGCCGGTGCCGGCGCTCACGGCCGAGCGGCGCCAGGATCTGGTCAAGCAGGTCCGGAAGATCTCGGAGGAGATGAAGGTCCGCGTCCGCCAGATCCGGCGCGACTACAACGAGACGTTCAAGGACGGCCACAAGGACGGGGACATCTCGGAAGACCAGCTCCATCGCTTCCTGCAGAAGGTGCAGGAATCGACCGACGACAACGTCAAGCGGATCGACGAGGCCATGGCAGCGAAGGAGGCCGAGGTCCTCGAGGTCTAGGTGAGCACGATCGACGAAGCGCAGCCGTACAGTGGGCCGATCCCGCGCCACGTGGCCATCATCATGGACGGCAACGGGCGGTGGGCGCATCGGCGTGGTCTGCCCCGCAGCGAGGGCCACGAGGCGGGCGCGACGTCCGTGCGCAAGGTCGTGCGCGCGTGCGGGAAGATGGGCGTCGAGGCGCTCACGCTGTACAGCTTCTCGACCGAGAACTGGAGCCGCCCCGAGGAGGAGGTCTCCGCGCTGATGGGGCTGCTCGAGCACTACCTGCGCAACGAGCAGGGCGAGATGATGGAGCGACGGGTACGGCTGCGCGCGATCGGCCAGGTCGAGCGCCTGCCGCCGATCATCCAGGCGCTCATCGCCGAGGTGACCGCGCTGACGGCGGCAAACGAAGGGATGAACCTCGTGATCGCGGTGTCCTACGGCTCCCGCGCCGAGCTCACCGACGCGGTGCGCGCGATCGCGGCGGAGGTCGCGCGGGGGGCGCTGGCGCCCGAGGCGATCGACGAGCAAACGATCTCGGATCACCTCTACACCGCGACCTTGCCCGATCCCGACCTGCTGATCCGCACCAGCGGCGAGATGCGCCTGTCCAACTTCCTGCTGTGGCAGGTGGCCTACTCGGAGCTCTACGTGACCGATGTGCTGTGGCCCGACTTCCGCGAGCCCGATCTGATCGACGCATTCGAGGCGTTCGCCGCGCGGCAGCGCCGCTTCGGGCGCACCGGCGGCCAGCTCGGGGCGGGCGCGTGACCAGCACCCGTCTGGCTGCGGCCGGCGTCGGCCTGGCGATCCTGCTGCCGGCGATCCTCTGGGGCGGGCCGATCGCGGTGTCGGTGCTGGTCGGGCTGTTCGGCCTGATCGCGCTCGACGAGTACGCCCGCATGGCGTTCCCGGCAGACCACTGGCTGGCGTTCGGCTGGCTCGCGCTGGTCACCGGGGCGCTGTACGGCTGCGCGTTGGGCGGCGGCCCCGCGCTCGCCGCGGCGGCCTACGCGGTCGGCACGCTGGCGACGATGGCGTTCGTCGCGCTGCGTCCGGGCGCCTCACTCGACGGCGCCGCCGACCGCGCGGGTCGCTACCTGCTCGGGTTCACCTGGGTGGGGCTGCTCGGCACCGTCGCGCTGCTGCGGTGGCACGATCATGGGGTGATGTGGGTGTTCGTCGCGCTGACCATCCCGTGGGCGGGCGACACCGGCGCCTACTTCGCCGGGCGGGCCTTCGGTCGGCACAAGATGGCGCCGCGGGTGAGCCCGAAGAAGACCTGGGAGGGCTTCGCGGGCGGCATCCTCACCTCCATCGTGGGTGTGCTGATCGTGCGCGCGGTGGAGGGGCAGACGCTCGGCGTCGTCGAGAGCGTGCTGCTCGGCGGTCTGCTCAGCGCGTCCGCCGTGGTCGGCGATCTGTCCGAGTCCGCGCTGAAGCGCGCGTTCGGCGTCAAGGACTCGGGGTGGATCATGCCCGGGCACGGGGGCATCCTGGATCGCGTGGACAGCCTGCTGTTCGTCGCCCCGCTGCTCTACGTCTACGTCACTCTGCGTCCGTGAGGTCCCGGTGCTGCTGAAGATCGTCGCCGGCCTCGTCATGCTCTCGGTGCTCGTGATCATCCACGAGCTGGGGCACTTCGTGGTCGCGCGGCTGTTCGGGATCGGCACGCCGGTGTTCGCGATCGGCATGGGGCCCCGCGTGGCCGGGTTCCGCCTCGGCGAGACGGACTTCCGCATCGCGGCGTTCCCGATCGGCGGCTACGTCCAGATGTCCGGCGCGGATCCGTTCGGTGAGGAGGATCCGGACTCCTGGATCGACCCGGACAAGGACTTCATGCGCAAGCCCGTGTGGCAGCGCTTGCTGGTGATGGCGGCCGGCCCCGCGGCCAACCTGCTGCTGCCGGTCGTGCTGCTGGCCGCGGTGCTGATGGGCGGCGAGGAGCGGCCCGACGCGGTGGTCGGCATGGTCCTGCCCGACTCACCCGCCGAGCTGGCGGGCATCCAACCGGGCGATCGGGTGCTCGCGGTCGGCGATCACCCGATCGAGGTGTGGGGCGATCTGGTGGACGGCCTCGGGGCGGTTCGCGGCGAGGTCGAGATCAAGGTGCTGCGCGCCGGCGCGGAGCAGCGGCTCGTCCTGCCCGCCGCGGAGGTCTCGCGCACCGAGGACGGCTACGCGGATCTGCGCTCGGCCGGGCTCTCGTGGATGCAGGTCAGCAGTCAGGTCGGCGTCGACGATCCGGCGTCGCCGGCCGCGCGCGCGGGCCTGCGCACCGGCGACGGCATCGTCGCCGTCGACGGCGTCGCGGTGCGCACCTGGGAGCAGCTCAGCGACGCGCTCGCGGGCGGCGCCGCCCACGAGGTCACCTATCGCCGGCAGAAGCGCGACGAGGCCGACACGGCGTCGGGCGCGGCCGACGAGGCGTCCCGTCCCTTCGAGGAGGGCACGGTCACGCTGGCCGCCGATCCCACATGGGCGCCGCGGGCGGGCGATCCGCACGGCGACCGGTTCGGCCTGATCCCGGTGCAGCTGTTCGTCGGCGCCTACGCGAAGGACTCCGCGGCTTCCGAAGCTGGCGTGAAGCTCGACGACCGCATCTTTGCGATCGACGGCGTGCAGGTGCGCGACTGGAACGACCTGCTTCGTCTGGTGGCGGCGACCGCACCACCCCCCGAGCAGATCGCGCGCTCGGGCGGCTGCCTCGGGGCGCGGCAGGAGACGCCGGAGCTCCGTGAGGTCACGCTCACGGTCGTGCGCGACGGCGCGCTGATCGATCTCAGCTTCCGCCCGCGCCTCACCCGAGAGCTGGTGCGCGCGTTCATTCGCTACCGTCCCCTGCTGGGCATCCAGCAGTACCCCGACGCGTTCGTCGAGGGCGGGCTCACCTTCCGGCGGGTGTCGCTGCTGCGCGCCGTCCCCGAGGCGGTGCGCGACACCGTGGGCGTGGTCGGGAGCACGTTCGGCGTGCTCGGCCAGTTCCTCGCGCAGGAGCGCAAGGCGAGCGAGACCATCGGTGGGCCGATCGCCATCTTCGACATGGCCGGTCAGAGCGCCGCCCTCGGGTTCGCGGCGTTCGGACGGATGATGGCCGCGATCAGCGTGGGCCTGGCCATCGTGAACCTGCTGCCGGTCCCGGTGCTCGACGGCGGCCAGATCCTGTTCTACGCGATCGAGGGCCTGCGCGGCCGCCCGCTCTCCCTCGCGCTGCGCGAGCGGATCCAGATGGTCGGCGTGCTGTTCTTGATCGGGCTGTTCCTGTTCGTCTCGGTCAACGACATCTCCCGGGTGATCCGCGGTGGCTGAGCGCGGGGCGGTGATCCTCGCGCTGGACACGGTGGCGCCCGTCCTCGGCGTCGCGCTGCGGGTGGACGGGCGCACGCTGTGCCGGGTGGCGCGCCAGCAGCGTGGGGCCGAGGGGCTGCTCGTGCCGTGGGCCCAGGCCCTGTGTGACGAGGCGGGGGTAGCGCTGCGCGACGTGACCGGTATCGCTGTCGCCCACGGGCCCGGCTCGTTCACCGGGCTGCGGGTCGGGCTCGCGACCGCGCAGGGCCTCGCGATGGGGCTCGGCGTGCCGCTGTGGGGCGCTTCGTCGCTCGACACCCGCGCGCGGCGCGCCGCGTCAGCGGGTCTGCCGGTGCTGGCCTTGCTCGACGCGCGGAAGCAGAAGGTCTACGCCGGTTGGTACCCTTCCGTGGGCGCGCCGGTGCGGGGGCCGGCCGACGTGCTGCCCGAGGAAGCGCTCGCCTGGGCCACCGCGCCGTTCGTCGCGGTGGGCGAGGGGGCGCTCGCGTGGCGGGCGGCGGTCGAGGCGGCGGGCGGCCGCGTCGCTGCAGCGGCCGACGACCCCGCGGTGGACGTGCTCGCCGAAATGGGTGAGGAAGCCTTCGCGCGCGGCGCAGGGCGCGATCCGGTCGACGTGACGCCGCTCTACCTCCGCGACGCCGATGCGAAGCCGCCCCGCGATGTCCTCGGGCGAGCCGGGAGCGGATCATGAGCAGGACGATCGGGGTCGCGGGAGCCACCGGGGCGCTGGGCAAGGAGATCGTGGCGGTGCTCGACGAGGCGCCGTGGCGTCCGGCGCACATCATCCCGCTCGCGAGCGCGTCCACCGCCGTGTCGTTCGTCGACTACGGCAAGTCGCGGGTCGCGGTCGACGACCTCGCGGACCAGGCGATGGAGGATCTCGACGCGCTGATCCTCGCGGTGCCGAGCGACGTGGCCGAGGCGGCCGGCGAGCGGGCGATCGCAGAGGGCATCCCCGTGATCGACGCGTCCGGGCTGTTCGCGGCGACCGGGCGCGGCCCGCTGGTCGTGCCGTGGGTCAACCCCGAGGCGCTCGCCGAGCTACCGCCCGAGGGCGTGCTGTCGCTGCCGGGGCCTGCCGCGCTGCTGATCGCGAGCGTGCTCGCGCCGCTGCGCCGCGCGGGCGTAGCGGGCGAGGTCGAGGCCACGGTGCTGCTGCCGGCCTCGGTGTGGGGCCGCGCGGGCATCGACGAGCTCTCGGCCCAGGTCGTGGCGCTGTTCAACTCGGGCACGCCCGCGCGCAAGGTGTTCCCCGACGGGCTCGCGTTCGACCTGCTCCCGCAGATCGGGTCGCTCGACGAGTCGGGCTGGACGCTCGAGGAGCGCAAGACCACGTTGGAGGTCGCGCGGCTGCTCGGCGGATCCCTCCCGGTCACCGTCACCGAGGTGGCCGTGCCCGTGTTCACCGGGATCAGCGCGACGATTCGGATCCGTACGGCGCAGCAGCTCGATCCGGCTCTGGTGGAGCGGATCCTCGCCGATGGCGGCGTGCAGCTCCCGAAGGCGCCCGGCGTTCGCTATCTGCCCCGACCGCGTCGGGTCGACGGCAAGGCCTTCGTCCAGGTGGGCCGCATTCGGCGCGATCCCGGCGGAACCGGGCTCCACCTCTGGGCCTCGCTCGACAACCTGCGCGGCACGGCCGCTGCCGCCGTGGCGGCCACGGGCGCGTTGCTCAAGCGCTACGCCGAAGCGGACTGACAGCTTGTCGAGTCGGGAGGCCGGTCCGACCGCGCGATGACAGGTTGTCAGCGGGGCGCCCGGGCAGGCCGGATGCAGGGCGCCACAGCCTTGGTATGAGGATTGCAGTGCCCTGGGCGGGGAGGAGGTACGGGTCGTGATCGCGTTGCTGGCCATGCTAGCGCTCGCCGCGCCGCCGAGCGGTGCGCCCGGGTCGTTCGAGCTCGCCTCGGGGCGGGTCGAGGGGCTGATCACGTCGTCCGACGGCCGACTGGTCGGTGCGGTGGCGAACTCGGTGTTCCACCTGCTCGACACCGAGACGTGGCAGGTGCAGACCTCCACCCCGTGCGGCGTCACCAGCGCGAGCTTCGAGGCCTTCGGGTCGGGTGTCGACTACGTGTGGGTCGGCTGTGGCGACGGCGACGTGCGCCTCCTGCGCTGGGAGGACGGCGCGCTCTCGACCGTCGCGGTCGACGGCGACCCCGTGGTGTACGACCTCACCGGACGCACCGTGCTCGGTCTGTGGGCCTGGGAGGAGGGTGAGACGGTCTACGCGCTCTCCGAGGTGCAGACCGAGGGGGTGCAGATGCACGCGATCGACATCGCCAGCGGCACGGTCGACGGCGGCGGGTTCCCGATCCTGCTCGCCCGCTCCGGCTTCGTCGACGGCGTGCGCACCGCCTCCCGCATCGTGATCTTCCAGGGGGGCTCCTCGGTGGCCCAGCTCACGCTGGGCTCCGCCAGCCTGCTCCCGAACCTCACGAACTACCCGTTCGACATCGAGGCCGCCGCGCCGAGCGTACGCGACTCGGTCTACACGATCGGCGGGTCCGCGGTGACCGAGTACGTGCCGCCGAGCTTCCTCTACACCGCGATGCTCACGGATCTCAGCGGCGGCGAGGCCATCACCGCGTCCACCGTGGAGGGCGACGAGTGGTTGCTGGTGGCCGACGCGTCGGGGGTTCGGGCGTATGAGCTGAACCAGGGTTCGCTCGTGGGCGCCACGCCGATGCATACGTTCGATCCCGGCGTTGGGCTCGCCGATCTCGCGGTCGCTCGCTGGGGCTACGCCGTCGCCGGAACGACGAACGGTCGGATGCTCGTGCTCACCGACAACCCCTGGGTCTCCGACGTCACGATCTCGCCCGAGGTGGCAGAGGAGGGTGACACGGTGACGCTGAGCTTCACCGTCGATCGCGACGTCGACTACGAGGTCTTCGTCGGTGGCGACGCCACGGGGAGCGGGAGGTCCGTAGCGACCGGTGAGGTGGCCGCCGACGAGGATCGCGCGGTCGAGCTCGAGGTCGGGGAGGGGTTCACCGACGGCGCTACGCCGGTGTTCGTGCTCGTCAACGACGGCGCGGGCGCGATCGGGCACGGCGCGGCGGAGATCGTGGTCGACGTGCCGCCGGGCGCGCCGTCGCTCTCGGTCACGGCCGGCAACAACGCCCTGACCGCGCGCATCGGCGCGCTCCCCGACGCCGATCTGTCCTACTACACGATCTACGTCACCACGACGCCTTTCGAGGCCGAGGACTGGCCCACGGGCGGTCCCCCGTTCGATGGGGACGACGCGCTCGACGCGCCGATCCAGGTGCCGGCGGTGCCGGATGAGGTGGTCACCTGGCGGATCGCGCCGCTGACCAACGACACGAGGTATACGATCGCCGTCCGCGCGACCGACGCGGGCGGCAAGGAGGGTTCGATGAGCGCTGTGGTCCAGGGGACGCCGAGCCCCACCACCTCCGCGTCCGGCATCGCGGGCGATCCGGGGGGCGGGCCGCGCTGTGCCTGTGCCACCGGAGGGACGTCGGGCTGGGGTGCGCTCGGTGCGCTGGCGGCGTTCGGGCTGCTGCGCCGTCGCCGCGGTGCGCTCCTCGCGGGCCTGCTCGTCGTGGGCGCCGCGGCGCCGGTCGTCGCGTCTGCGGGCGAGCGCGGCGACACGACGCCGGCGTGGGCGAACTTCGAGTTCCGCTACGGGGGGCTGCGCTACGTCGAGCCGAGCGCTGTGGTCGACAACTACGGGAAGACCGGGCACGGCTTCTTCCAGGCCGAGGTCGGCCTGCAGGCGTTCCGGTTCTTCGAGATGGACGTGGGCGCGGGCTACTACCGCGACTCTACCTTCGTCCGCGACCCCGAGACGGGGCTCGAGGGCGACGAGGGCAGCGCGCTCGTGCTGTTCCCGCTGCTGTGGGACGTGACGCTCCGCGCCCACATCTGGGACGAGCAGGTCTTCGTGCCCTATGGCCGCATCGGCCTCGACTACGTGATCTGGCGAGAGCGGACCGAGGACGGCTCCGGGCTCTCCGACATCCGCTCGGGCGCGAAGGCAGGTTGGCACTTTGGCTTCGGCGGCCAGATCCTCCTCGACACCTTCGCGCCGCGCCGCGCGAGCCAGCTCGAGGCGAGCACCGGGATCAACGACACCTGGCTGACCGTCGAGTGGCGCCGCCAGCGCATCGAGCCCGGTCGTTTCCTGTTCCTCGAGAACTCGGAGGGGCTGTCGTTCTCTGGCGATTGGGTGACCGTCGGCCTGAAGCTCGACTGGTGAGCGAGGGGGGCGTGTCGCCGGGCACTCCCGTCCGCTGGAAGCTCGTCCTGGAGTACGACGGCGCGACCTTCGCCGGCTGGCAGCTCCAGCCCCGCCAGCGGACCGTGCAGGGCGTGCTGGAGGACGCGCTCGCGCGGCTCTTCGGCGAGGCGATCCGCGTTCATCCGAGCGGGCGCACGGACGCGGGCGTGCACGCCACGGGGCAGGTCGTCCACTTCGACGCGACGACGCCACGAACGCCCGAGCAGGTGCGCGCGGCGCTGAACGCGCTGCTCCCCGACGACGTCGCGGTGCGCAGCGCCGCGCTCGCCCCGGCCGACTTCGACGCGAGGCGGTGGGCGGTCCGAAAGCGCTATCGCTACCGCTGGCTCGACCACCCGTCGCGCAGTCCGCTGCGGCGGGGCGTCGCGTGGCACGTGCGCGGGCCCCTCGACGCCGCGGCGATGCACGAGGCGGCGCAGGTGCTCCTCGGGCGGCACGACTTCACCAGCTTCCGCGCGACGGGGTGTACCGCGGCGCATCCGATCCGCGTGGTGCTGAGCGCCACGGTCTCCCGCGACGGAGACGAGGTGCGCCTCGACGTCGAGGGCCACGGCTTCCTGCGCCACATGGTCCGCATCATCGCCGGCACGCTCACGCCGATCGGTCAGGGCCGGAAGCCGCCGAGCTGGATGCGCGAGGTGCGCGACGCGCGCGATCGGGCCGCGGCGGGACGAACGGCGCCCGCGCACGGCCTGCTCCTGGTGGGCGTCGAACATGCCGACGCCCCCTTCGATCGCGCGCCGCTCGACGCGGACTGAAGGACGATCAGTCCTCTTCGTCCTCGCCGAACTCTTCCTCTTCGTCGTCGCTGTCGTCGGCGTAGTCGTCGTCCTCTTCGTCGTCGAGCATGCCGTACTCGTCGCCCTCGGCGTCGTCCTCTTCGTCGGCGGGCGCCGCGTCGTCTTCCTCGTCGTCGTAGGTGCGTGCCTTCTTGCGCGCCTTTCCGGTGCCCAGCAGGGCCTTGAGGTCGCGAACCGGTGCCTGGGTCTGGTCGGCCCCGCAATCAGGGCACAGCGGCTCCCGGTTCAGATCGTAGAACTTGGTCCCGCACTGAAAGCAGGTATAGCGGGTACCCAGCCGGGCCTTTGCGGCGTTCTGCATCGCGTGCTCCGTCAGGTTGCCCGGGTGCTCGGGCAGGGGCCGCACCTACCACGCCGCCGCCCCGCGTCAAGCCCGTTTTGCACGCGGCGCGGTTATGGTGCATCGTTTCCACGGAGCTGGCAGGAGGCCCGATGCGGTTGTTGATCTTCCCGTTGCTGGCGATGTGGGGGTGCACCTCGGGCGGAGGGCTGGCCTCCAGCGAGAAACGGATCGACGGTGGGGAAGGGGAGGAGGATCCCGAGAGCACGGCCGCGCGGATGTGCGTGGACGACGACGGGTCCATCCACGTCGCGTGGATCGATGATCGCGCCGGCAACCCGGGGCTGTGGGCCAACGCCAGCACCGACGGTGGCGTCACGTGGCGCGACGCGCCGGTGCGGGTCGACCACGGGACGGCCGCCGCGTCGTCGCCGTCGCTGCGCTGCGCAGGGGGCGTGCTCCAGGTGGCCTGGCAGGACACGCGTGACGGCGAGCTCGACAACGCGAACGTGTACACGTCGCGCTCCACCGATGGCGGCGCGACGTGGCTCGCCGAGGAGATCCTCCTCACCGCCGACCCGGAGAGCACCAGCCAGAGCCTCGGACCCGATCTCCAGGTCGTCGGCTCGTTCGCGTACGTCACCTGGTTCGACAACCGGTACGGCGCGTTCGACATCTTCCTCGCCGTGTCCACCGACGCGGGCGTGACCTGGGGCGAGCCGATCCGCATCGACGCGGACCAGCGGGGCTCGGCGTACTCGGCGTGGCCCAAGGTCGCGGCCTGGCCCGACGGGCGCGTGGTCGTGGTGTGGGAGGACTCCCGGGACGGCGGCTCCGATCTCTACGCGCGCTCGTCGCCGGACGCTGGCGTCACGCTGTTCCCCGAGGTCCGCATCGACGCGGGCGATGCCGCAGGCGCCAACGACAGCTTTCGGCCGCGCCTCACCGTGGACGGCGCCTCGGTCTACGTCGTGTGGCACGACACCCGGAACGGCGATCAGCGCGACATCTTCATGAACTGGTCGATCAACCACGGGCAGAACTGGTCGGCCGAGGCGGTGCGGGTGGACTCCGACAGCGCGGGGTTCTACGACAGCATCAACCCGGACGTGGTGGTCGACGACGGCCGGGCCTGGTTCGCGTGGCAGGACGCGCGCGGGGTCGGCTACGCGCCCTACGTGCGCGACTCACGCAACGGGGTGTTCTACAACGCGGAGGTGCGGGTCGATCGCCTCGCGTCGGAGGGCGGGAACAGCCTGAACACGCGCGTGGTCAAGGAGGGGCGGGTGCTCGTGGTCGCGTGGGAGGACCTGCGTGACGATCGCGGTGATGGCTACAACGACCTCTACTACAACTTCTCCCTCGACGAGGGGGAGACCTGGCACGACGACGACCTGCGGCTGGACTCGCTCGCCAACGCGACCAGCTACAAGCGTGATCTTCAGCTGGCCCTGCGCGACGGTGTGATCCATGCGGTCTGGGTCGATGGACGCCGCGGCACCAGCGACATCTTCTTCCAGACCTTGCCGGTCGGCGAGGGGGCGCGCTACAGGGCGCCGTGAGTTGGACGCGCCCCCTCCCGGCGCGCGTCGGCTTGACACCCGGTCCCGGCGTCGATAATGCGCCGAGTCCAAACACCCCGACCTCTCGGGGCCGTTCACGTCTTTGGTGAGAGCATGCGCACCTACTCTGCGAAGCCTGGCGAAGTCGAGCGTCACTGGTACGTCGTCGACGCCTCCGAGCACACCCTGGGCCGTCTGGCCGTCACGATCGCGGACGTGCTCCGTGGCAAGCACAAGCCCCAGTTCACGCCCCACGTCGACACCGGTGACTTCGTCATCGTGCTGAACGCGAGCAAGATCCGGCTCACCGGCCGCAAGCTCGACCAGAAGCACTACTACCACTACACCGGCTACGCCGGCGGTCTGAAGTCCGTCGACGCGCGCACCGTCCGTCAGGACGATCCCGAGCGGATGCTCCAGCAGGCGGTCAAGGGCATGCTCCCGAAGAACCGCCTGTCCCGTCAGCTCATCAAGAAGCTCAAGGTCTATGGGGGCGAGGATCACCCGCACGCTGCCCAGAACCCCGCGCCCCTCCCCGAGATCCACTGAGGTCATGATGGCTCGCGAAACCGTTCAGTACTACGGCACCGGCCGCCGCAAGTCTTCCACCGCGCGCGTCTACCTCCGCCCTGGCAAGGGTCGGATCTTCGTGAACGATCGCGAGATGGAGAAGTACTTCCCCCGCGACTCGCTCCGGGCCCTGCTCGTGCGTCCGCTCCACCTCACCTCGACCGACCAGGACTTCGACCTGTTCATCAACGTCGCCGGTGGGGGTGAGTCCGGTCAGGCCGGCGCGATCCGCCTGGGCATCGCGCGCGCGCTGCTCGAGGTCAACCCCGACTTCCGTGCCGCCCTGAAGCGCGAGGGTCTGCTGACCCGCGACGCCCGTAAGGTCGAGCGCAAGAAGTACGGCCGCGCTGGCGCTCGTCGTCGGTTCCAGTTCAGCAAGCGCTGATCCCCAGCGATCACGCACGCGGAGCGGTCGATCCCACCCGGGATCGGCCGCTCTCGTCGTTTGCGGGACATCGCGCGCCGTGCCCGGCACGGTGTGGGTTACAGTCGTCGGCCACGGGCCCCACCCCCCAGCGCCGGGAGTTGACGTGACGAGGGGTTCGCCGCGCGAGCACCAGCCCACGGCCTCGCGCGGCGGTGCCTCTCGCGATCGCTGCGTGGCGGTGATCCCCGCGCGCTGGGCCTCGTCTCGGGTCCCGGGCAAGGTCCTGGCACTGATCGACGGCGTGCCGCTCGTCGAGCGGATGCGCGTGCTGGTCGGGAGCGCCGCGCTCGTCGACGAGGTGGTCGTCGCGACCGACGACGCGCGGGTCGCCGAGGTCGTGGCGGCCGGAGGGGGGCGCTCGGTGCGCACCGGCGCAGCCGCCAGCGGCACCCATCGGGTCGCCGAGGCGCTGCACGGTCTGGACGCGGACCTGGTGATCAACGTGCAGTGCGATCAGCCCGGCCTCGATCCCGCGCACGTCGACGCGGTGGTCGCGCTCCTCCGCGCCGGCGCCGAGGTCGCGACGATCGCCGCGCCGCTCCCCGACGGGGACGATCCCGCCGCGGTGAAGGTCGTGTGGGACGCGCGCGGCGACGCGCTGTACTTCTCGCGCGCGCCCATCCCGTATGGTGGACCCTACTGGCGCCACCTGGGCGTCTACGGCTTCACCCGCGCCGCGCTCGCGCGCTGCGTGTCGGCGCCGGACTCGGCGCTCGAGCGCGCCGAGGATCTCGAGCAGCTTCGCTGGCTGAACGCCGGCATCGCGGTCCGGGTCGGACGGGTCGACGCGGCCGCGCCCGCCCTGGATACGTCAGCGCAACTCCGTCAGTGGCAAGCCCATCTTCCGAGGATCTCATGAGAAAGAAGTACCTGTTCATCACCGGCGGCGTGCTCTCCTCGCTCGGCAAGGGCCTGTCTGCCGCAGCGCTCGGCGCGCTGCTCGAGGCGCGCGGGATCCGCATCACCAACGTCAAGATGGACCCGTACATCAACGTCGATCCGGGCACGATGTCGCCGTACCAGCACGGCGAGGTGTTCGTGACCGACGACGGGGCCGAGACCGACCTCGATCTCGGGCACTACGAGCGGTTCACGTCCTCGTCGCTGACCCAGCGGAACAACTTCACCAGCGGCTCGATCTACAAGACGGTCATCGAGCGCGAGCGCAAGGGCGAGTACCTCGGCCGCACCGTGCAGGTCATCCCGCACATCACCGACGAGATCAAGCGCCGCATCCACGCCGCCGCCGAGG
>CAYQSE010000122.1:0-15946 GCA_964419905.1 uncultured Enterobacteriaceae bacterium | reverse complement strand
GAGCAGCACCGCGCCGGACAGCGCCGCGAGGAGCGCACGCGAGCCGCGCGCACGGGGTGCCGGCGGCGGCGCCTCGTCGGCGGACTGGAAGGTCACCGTGCCCGAGAATGACAGCGTGGTGGGCACCGCCGGACCCGCGTCCGTCATCGCGTCGCGCACGGCCCCATCCGGACCCGGGTCCGCTTCGGTCTCGTCGGTGTTGTCCATGCCATAGAACGTGACGCCCGGCCGATCGGGAAGTGTCCACGTCTGCTCTCCCGAGAACACGAGCGCGAGCGTCGCGCAGTTCGGGATCCGGTCCTCGGGATCGACCGCGAGCGCGCCGAGCATCGCCGCCTCGATCCTTGGTGGTAGCCCGCTCACCAGCTCGCGCGGCGGCTGGAACCGCCCCTGCGTCACCCGATTGAACACCTCGAGGCTGTCGCTCCCGGTGAACGCGCGCCGCTGGCACATCAGCTCGTACAGGATGCAGCCGAGCGCGAACACGTCGGCGCGGTGGTCCACGTGCTTGGCGCTGCGCACCTGCTCCGGGGACATGTACGCCGGCGTACCCATCGGGCGACCGGTGCGCGACTGCGACACGTCGTCGGACTCGTCGCCCCCGATCACCTTCGCGAGCCCGAAGTCGACGACGCGCGGATGCCACTCCCCGTGGCGTCGCTCCATCATCACGTTGCCCGGCTTCAGGTCGCGGTGCACCACGCCCTTGCCGTGCGCGAACTCCACCCCGGACAGGATCTCGAGGAACACGCGCTCGCGCTCGGCCACGTCGGGGTGCTCCTCGATCACCCACGCATCCAGGCTGGGGCCGTCGATGAAGTCCATCAGCAGCCCGTGCCCCTCGCCGATCTCGATCACGTCGCGCACCGGGAGGATGTTCGGGTGATCGAGGCTCGACTGGAGCTTCCCCTCGCGCATCAGCCGCTCGCGGACCTCCTCGCCCGCGACCGTGAGCACCTTCAGGGCGTGCAGCGTGTCGAGGTTCTTGTGCCGGACCCGATACACGCGCGCCATCCCGCCGCGCCCGATCTCGGACTCGACGCGGTAGCGATCGATCAGGGTGCCCGGGACGAGATGCAACGGCGCTCCCGCGGGACCAACGCGGTGCGCGGCCCTCGGAGACCGAGCTTTCCCCGTGCGCGCCGCTGCGTCAACCCGCACCGTGCGAGGTGCGCGGTCTCTCGTTCGCGACCACCAGGATGGCCTTCCCGACGCCGTCGCCGGACTCCATCCACGCGTGCGCCGCCTGCACCTCGTCCAAGCCGAAGCGGGCGCCGATCAGCGGGCGCCACTGGCTCCCGGTGCCGAGGATCCGCCCGAGGTCGGCGCGGCACCGCGCGCGGCTGGACAGCGGCGGCACGGTGATGCCGTAGGCTCGCACCCGGCGACAGTCCGGCCTGAGCTTCAGCGCGAGCACGCGCGCGAACCCGCCGATCAACGCGCCCAGCCCGCGCTCGATCTCACCGGTGATCCCGAAGAACACCAGCGTGCCGCGCGGACCGAGCGTCTGGTAGGACGTGGTGAGGCTGGCCCCGCCCACCGGATCGGTCGCGGCGTCGACCCCGTGCGGCGCGAGCGCGCGCACCCGCCCGACGAGATCGGGCGCTCGGTAGTCGAGCGGCGTGGCCCCGAACGACGCGACCACGTCGTGCTTCCGGGCGGACGCCGTGCCGATCATCCGCAGGCCGTAGGCCCGACCGACATCGAGCAGGGCGGTGCCCACACCGCCCGCGGCCCCCTGGACGAGCAGCGTCTGCCCCGGGTGCAGCGCGGCGACCCGGTGCACGATCTGCCACGCGGTGACGTAGTTCAGCACCAGCGCGATGGCGTGGTCGTCGTCGACGTCGTCGGGCACGCGGACGAGGTCGCGGGTGGGCACGACGACGTGCTCGGCGTAGCCCCCGAGCCCGATCGTGGGCAGCAGCACCGCGACGCGCGCACCCACCCACTCCGGATCGCCAGCCTCGACGACGCCGACCACGTCGTAGCCGGGCGTGAACGGCCCGCGCGGCGCGAGGACGCCGCGGCGCCGCATGACGTCGCCGAACGCGACGCCGGCGCGCGTGACCCGCACCCGCACCGCGTCATCACCGGGCTCGGGCAGCGTGACCTCCTCGATCTCGAGCACCTCGGGGCCTCCGAAGCGGCGCACCACCACGCGGCGGCTCATCGGCGCCACCACCCGAGCGAGCGCCCGGTGCGCAGCCGCTCGGTCGCGAGCGCCGCGAGGTGGAGCGGGATCCGCTGCGGCGGGAGCGAACGCAGCCGAGACGGGAAGACGCGCGCGGCCCACGACAGGAACGAAGTGAGCGCGAAGAAGCGCTGCGGCACCGCGCTGCCCTCGTCGGCGGCGGTGGGGTAGTCGAGCGCCCGCGCCCGCGCGATCCACCCGTCCGGTCCGAGGAAGCGGGCGTGGTAGGACGCCGCGTCGGGCAGCACGAGCCGCAGCGCACGCCGAGCCCGACGCGCCTCGGGATCCGCGCCGCCCAGCAGGGCCTCGCTGCGCGCCTCGAGCGCGTCGAGCCCGCCGGGGTGTGTCTGGAGCACCTGGAGATCCCACACCGGCATGCCGCGGTGGTGGGTGAAGTGGAGGTGGGCGACGACCGCGTCGCGCGCGGCGCGCAGCCCGGTGCCGATGGCGAGGTGATCGAGGCCGATGTGCGCGAGGAGCACAGGCTGCCGGAGCACCGGATGGCCGAGGAGCGCGCCTTGGTAGGGGGCCTCGTCCGTGACGTCCGTGCTGATCACCCACGGCCACATCGCCAGCTCGCCCTGGCGGATCTGGGATCGGGTCGCGACGACGTCGAGCAGCCCCCCGTCGAGGAACGGTCGAAGGCGGGAGCGGAGATCACCGAGGGGTCGCATGGACCCTCCTTGCCAGTGTACACTCCAACTGTATAATACACTTGCTCGGAGGGCAAGACATGGAGCCGTTCGCGGCGCGTCACGCGCCGACCACCGCCGTCGAGGCGATCGCCCGCACGATCGCGCTCGCGATCCTGCGCGGAGAGCACGCGCCCGGCGCGAACCTGCCGTCGCTGCGCGACCTCGCCGAGGCGCACGCCGTCACCCTCCCCACCGTGCAGCGCGTGGTCGCCCGGCTCGAGGCGCAGGGGCTGGTGACCGCGCGACATGGCAGCGGCGTGCGCGTGCTCGATCCCGCACGCCACGCCGAGCTCTCGCTGACCCCGCTGTGGTTCGAGGCGCTCCCCCCACCCGAGGCCGCAGCGCTGCTGTCCGATCTGCTCGCCGTGCGCCGGGTGGTCGCCGGCCACCTCGTCGCCGGAGCCCGCGACGCGGTGGCGGCCGCGCTGCCCACCCTCGCCGCGCTCCTCGCCGACCTGCTCGGCACCGTCGACATCGCGCGCCGCGCCGAGCGCGACCTCGCGTTCACCGCCACCTTCGTCGAGGCCACCGGCAACCGCGCCGTGCGCGCCGTGTTTCGCAGCATCGAGCGGCTGGTTCTGGAGGTGCCGTGGGCCGCCGAGGCGTTCTACGCCCGTTGGGAGGCGCACGACGCGGCGCTTCAGGCGATGGCGCAGGCGCTCGTGGCGCCTGATCCGGCCGCCGCGATCGACGCCGCGCTGGCCCCGTGGGACGCCGCCGCGGTCACGCGCTACCAGCGGCTCGTGGAGGACGCGGCCGCGCGCGAGACGGACTATTCGTCGTAGTTGCACCGCGCGAGGTGCTCACCGCCCTCCACGCTGAACCGACTGACGTTCAAGGTGTCCTCGCACAGGGCCGTCCGGCACTCGTCGGTCATGTCGCCGGCGGCGAGGACGTCGTCGACGAAGATGTTGGAGCAGTCGGCGGGAACCTCGCGACAGGTCCCGTTCTGCTCGGCGTTCTCGACCTCGCTGAGCGCGCCGTCGAACGGATCCATCACGCAGATCTGGCCCCGGCTGCAGCCGCAGGCCCGGAAGGTCTCACCGAACGAGGCGCACGCCGTCCCGACAGTGAGGCCGAGAACGGGCAGGAACAGCAGGGCAGCACGCATGGCGACTCCGGAAAGGATGCCGGCGTAACCTCGCGCGATGCCGCCTGCGACCACTGCCCGGCCCATCGAGCGCGACGCCTACTTCGACACCCAGTCGGCCTCGCCTGCGAGGGCGAGCGCGTCGTCTGCGCACGTCCTCATGCTCCGACCTCCTGTGCGGTGCCGGCCCGGTGCACCCGGGGCGCGGCGGTGACCTCGCTCAACAAGCGCTCGAGCGCGTCGGCCCCCTTCGGGGCGCCGCCCGCGGTTCGGAAGGCCGCGGCGACGCGCTCGGCGCCCGCCGACTTGCCCCGCGCGGCCGTGACCGCGTCGCGCAGGCGCGCGGTCGTCAGCCGCTTCGGATCGAGCCGCACACCGGCCCCGGCGACCTCGACGTGCCGCGCCACCTCGAGCTGGTCGCGCCCGAACGGCACGACGACCACCGGCACGCCGGCTGCCAGCGCCTTCTGGGTGATCCCCATGCCGCCGTGGCACACCACGGCGGCGGCGCGGGCGAGCAGGGGGCCGTGCGGGACGAAGCGCTCCACGCGCGCGTTGTCCGGCGCCGAGAAGCCCGCAGGGTCCACCGCGGCGGTCGTGGCGACGACGAACACGTCCTCGTCGGCCAGCGCATCGAGGGCGCAAGCGACCAGACGCCCGTCGTCCTGGAACTCGGTCGAGCACGTCACCAGGACGAGCGGACGATCGACCTCCGCGAGCCACGCAGGCGCCTCGCTGGGGGGCTCCCACAACCCGGGGCCGATCGGCACGACGTTGTCCGGGCGCTCGGGGCACGCGTACTCGAACGGCTCGGCGGTGTAGTAGAGGATCGCCGGGGCCCCGCGGCCCGCCTCGGTCATGTGCCCGATCCCCTCGAGGCCCACGCTCGCGCGCAGCGCGTTGAGCCGGGGCAGGCTCCGGTTGACGAGCCCGTGGACGAAGGTGCCGACCACGAAGTCGCGGAGCCGTCCCACCCCATCGCGCCGCGGCGCGAGCCCGGGGCCGAACGGCGGCAGCCCGGGCAGCTTCCAGGGCAGGAAGTAGGGCATGAACAGCGCCCACGGCAGCCCCGACGCCTCGGCCGCCGCCGCGGCCCCCCAGCAGTTGAAGTCGACGAGGAGCAGGTCGGGGCGCTCCTCGTGAACGACCTCCCGCAGATCGGGCACCTCGTGCTGCGCGCGCGCGACGAACACTCGCACCGCGCGTTCGAGCGCCTGAGCGGGCGACGCGCCGCGGTAGTCGTCATGCGACAGCGCCTCGATGGCCGGCGCGATGGGCCGTGCGCGGAGACCGGCCGCGACGACCCGGTCGACCTCGTCGGCCAGCGTCGACACCACCACGTCGTGCCCGCGTCGCCGTAGCTCCAACAGGACGGGCATCGTCGGGAACAGGTGGCCCCGGGCCGGCGACGTATAACAGACGATCCTGGCCATCATGACGCTCCTTCGGCGCAGAGCGCCTGCACGATCTCGAGCACCGACGCCTGCGCATCGACCCGGGACAGTCCGAGGTCGCGGCGCAGGAGCTTCCACATCGTGACGTCGCAGACCGCGAGGAGCTGAGCGCGGCGCCGCGCGCGCGCGACGCCGTCGAGCCGCTCGAGCGCGGGCCCGAACACGCGCTCGACCCACGCCGCGTGCGTGGCGCGACCGGCCTGCGCGATCTCGGCGATCTCGGCGAACCGCTCCTCCTGACCGATCAGGCGCAGCGCGACGTCGCCCCACTCCTCGTAGTGGTCGAACAGGTTCGCGACGGCACCCGCCGCGTCGCCCACGGGCGCCCGGCCACGCTGTGCCGCGATCTGCTCGGATCCCTCCGCCGCCGCCGCCGCGAGCAGGCCCCCCTTGGACCCGAACCGCCGCAGCAGCGTCTGCAGCGTCACGCCGGCCTCCCCGGCCACGGCCTCGAGCGTCACCTCGTCGAACGGCCGCGACGCGAACAGCTTCAACATCGCCGCGACGAGGCGGCGCGAGGTCTCCTCGGCGGCCGCCGCCCGCGCTCCCATCTGGTAGGGTCGCTTCGTTTTCATGTTATAGACGATAACATCAAAATCACAGGGAGAACCACTCGGACGATGGCATGGTCAGACCCTCGCTTCGACAGCGGAGCGCGGTCGCCGAACACCTGGGGGTGAGGGGTTGGCGACGCTCGGGCAGATCGGGTGGTGCTTCGCCGCGCCGTGAAGCGGAGGGCGCATGGTCGGAGACTTGATCGGTTCGGCCCATGGGGTTCCGCGTCGCGCCGGTGGTCGCGCCGCGCTCCGACGTGGCGCGGACTGCTCATCACACCGCCCGCCACCGAATGGAGGGCGACGCCTCGAATTGGAAGGGCCACTCCATCATCATGAGCGAGGTCCGAAGCCTCGCACTCCTGACGACGTCGGCCCTTGCGGCGGCGGGGTGCTGCGACTGCAACTACCCCGACGATACGGACACCGCCGACACCAACACCGCCGACACGGATACCGCCGACACAGCCGACACCGACACCGGCATCCCAGGGATCCCGCCGCTGGTCATCGACACCAACGTCCAGGCCTCGGCGCTCGCGGTCGCCACGCACCGCGCAATCACCGCCACCTTCGATCTGCCGATGGACGCCGACTCGGTGCTCGACCACTTCGAGATCAGCCCGAGCGTTCCCCTGGTCACGCCGTACTTCGACGTCGAGGCCAACACCGTGGTGTTCGCGCCGGCCCCCCTGGCGCCCAGCATCGGGATCGGCCCGGCGACCCCCGCCGCCTTCCTCGCGCCCGACACCACCTACACGGTCACCGTCATGGCGGGCGCCGAGGACCTCCTCGGGGTCGCGCTGGAGGACGACTACGTGTGGAGCTTCACCACGGGCACCACCCTCAACGAGCTGCCGGTCCACCTCGGCCTGACGGCCCCGGTCGCCCTGATGGGCGGCGCGGTCGTCGGCACCCCGCCGCCCACCGCGCTCACCGGCGATCTCGCCTCGATCGGCGCGCTCTCGGGCTTCACGGATCTGGCGGGCCAGGTCTCGGGCACCGTGTACAGCCCGGCCGGCGTCGTCGTTCCGCCCGAGATCATCGCGGACTACGACGTGGTGTATGCCGACGCGAAGGGCCGCAACACCGCGCCGATCCTCCCCTTCTCGGACGCGATCGCGACCGCGGCACCCCTGCCGCCCGGCCTGTACTACTCGGCGCCCGCGGTCACGCTCTCGTCGGACATCATCCTCGATGCAGGGAATGATCGGGATGCAACCTTCATCTTCCAGGTTGTCGGCGCCTTCGGGCTCGCCGCGGGCGTCGAGGTCATCCTGCAGAACGGCGCCGACCCGGCCAACGTGTTCTGGCAGTCCGATGGGGCGCTCGCGCTCGGCGCGAACGCCGTGCTGCGCGGCATGGTGGTCACGCCCGCGGCGGTGACGACCGGCGCGGACGTGCACGTCGAAGGCGGTCGGATCCTGACCAAGGCCGGCGCCGTGACGCTGGGCGCGGCGAACGTGATCACGATCCCCGAGTAGGCGAGCCGGTCGGCGCCCTGCCGCTGTCGCGACGCTACCTGCCCTGCACCACGATGTCCCCGCTGCCCGTCTCGAGGGTCAGGGTGCGCGCTGCGGAGGCGACCTGGTCGATGCCCTCGATGATCACGTCGCCGCTGCCCGAATCGCTCGTGATCGCGTAGGCCGCGTCGGGCAGGACGAGACGAACATCACCGGAGCCGGTGTGCAGGTCGACCTCGTCGGGGACCGCGTCGAGCTCCAGATCGACATCACCCGACCCACCCTGCACGAAGACGACCACCGAGGTCAGCGCCCGCCCGACCACATCGCCACTGCCCGTGCGGAGATCGAGGTCACCGCCGAGGCCGTCCAAGGTGAGATCGCCCGAGCCCACGTCGGCCTCGATCGTCGCGCCGGCCGGGATCTCCAGCTCGAGGTCGAGCTCGCAGACCCGAAACAGGCGGAAGCCGTCCAGGCAGCGAGCGACGACGGTGAGGGTGCCTCCCTCGAGCGTGCTCCGCACCTCGGGCGGGTCCTGGTTGTACCTTCCCGTCTCGTGCAGCACCGCGCCAGTCCCCTCGGTGGCCACGAGCTGGACGTCGGCCGAGCCGAGATCCAGGACGACACGCTCGACCGGCCCGTCAAAGGCGGTGGTCTGGTCGAGCCGAAGGACCTCGTCGCCACAGGCGGGCAGGAGCAGGAGGATCGGGAGAAGACGGTGCATCGTTGCCTCGGTGGCTCCATGAAGGGAGAGCCTCGGCCGGGCCTACGCCGGCGCCGCCGACCCTATTGCAGCCCGCGCGAGCGCCGGAGCAGAGGGCGCTGGACGGGCTCCGGTGAAGGAGCGCATCGCGAGGTTTCGCCTGTCCGGCTGTACTTCGCACACGGCGACATCCGACCGGGCGACCCGCTCGCGGAGGCGGGAAGGCGTCAGCCGCCGAAGACCTTCCCGTCCTTCCACCGCTCCATGAGCTTCTCTCGCCTGCGGTCCTCAGCGGCCTCGTTGGCCGCCCTCCGCTGGTCGATGTAGGCCAACCGGTCCTCGGGCGTCATCTGCCAGAAGTCGGTCCAGTCCACATCGGAGCGACGCGCCTCCTCGGCGCCGATCACCTCGCTCTCCGCGATCATGCGCTCCCATTGCGCGTGGATGGACCCGATGTCCGAGCGGCCGTCCTCCGAGCCCCCCTCCTCGTCGACCACGCCCGCCTTGCGCAGCATGTGCTTCCGGTAGATCGCGTCGTTGACGTTCTCGGCCCCCTCGGACTGGCCGGTGGCGGCGCCGATAGCGACCCGGTACGCGGCCGCGGAGCCGTAGGACGCGTCGGTGAGGACCTCGCCCGCGTCGGGCATCTGCTCGGCCACCGCCTCGGGGCCCTTCGCGGCCTGCACGCCCGACGCCACCTTCAGCGGGAAGTCGCGGCCGACGAACCGATACCAGGCCTTCGGGATCCCGGCGAACCGCTGCTCCGCGAACACGCTGGGGTCGCTGCTGCCGAAGAGCCCGGCGCCCTCGCCGGTGAAGGTCTCCTCCAACACCCCGCCGTGGTTGTGGATATCGAGCAACGTGTCGAGCAGCGCGTCGGCGAGCGCCATCGTCAGGCGCTCGGTGGCGCCCTGGGTGTAGGTGTTCTCAGACGCCCCCAGCGCTTGCAGCCGCTCCGCGAACCCCTTGAGCGTCGACGCGTCCTTCTGGGTCTTCTGCACCGACGCGGTGAACGCGTCCATCGCGCCGAGCGCCCCGAGGTTGCGCCCGTAGGCGTGCTGCATCTGCACCGCCTGGATCATCGACACGATGATGAGTCCGGCGGCCGAGACGATCAGGCCGACCCCGGTGGCCCCCGCGCCGACGAGGATCAGCCCGAGCGTGCCGGAGGCGATCCCGATGGCGCCCGACGCCGCGAGCGACCAGTCCATCTCGTTGGTGGTGCAGTAGTCGCTGATCGCGGTGTAGAGTTGGAAGCCGCCGTACAGGATCTGCGCGACGGCGAGCACCTGGTTGATGCGCGTGAGCGCCGCCGAGAGCTTCGTCGCCTGGGTACCGGTCTGAGCGGCCGTCTGCGCCGCGTTCTGGAACGGGTCCTTCGCGAGCTTCACCGTGCTGAAGTCGGAGACCTGGCCGAGCGACGCGAGGTCGAGATCCTTCAGGCGCTTCACCGCGGTGCCGGACCAGAACACCGCGCCCGCCTTCGCCGCCGAGCCGAGGGTCTCGATGGCCTCGTAGGCGAAGCTCATTCCCTGCTGCACCTCGGTGTCGCCCTCGCCGAGCGGGCCGCCCCGCGCGTGGCGGATCGTGAACCGCGTGATGTTGCGGATCGCCGCGACCGGGAACGCGCCCAGGGCCTCGTCGAGATCGCCCAGCAGCGCCGTGCCGACGTCGGCGGCGAACGCGCCCGCCTCGACCTGCATGTCGATCTCCTTGCGCAGCTCCTGCAGGCTCAGCTCCTGGGCGAGCGCCTCGTGCGCGGCGGCGCGCAGCGCGAGGGTCGACTGGTGCAGCGCCACCTCGATCTGATCCCCCTCGGAGGCGTCCTCGCCGAGGTCCATCCCGAAGCTCAGGCTGGCCGCCAGCCACGCCGGGTTGTCCGTGGACTCGGCCCCCACGCGCGCGTCGAGCGCGTCGAGGCGTTCGCTTGCCAGCGAGACCCGATCGCTCGCGACCACGCCCGAGGCGTCGGCGAGGAGGCCGTCGACCAGCCCGCGCGCCTGCGACCACTCGCTCGCGAGCGCGTCGCGCTCGGCGAGGTGGTGCCGCTGGTCGCGCAGCGGCAGCGCGGCCAGCGTCTCTGGCGCCGCCGCAGGCAGGGCCTCGATGCGCGTGAGGCTCGCGACGGCGCGCGCCACGGCGCTGACCGCGCCAACGTGCGGCGAGCGATCGATCCCCGGGAAGGCAGTGAGCTTGCGGCCCGGTGCGGTCACCGCGCACAGGAAGTCGACGAGCCCGCCGAGGTGATCCGCCGGGTCGTCGTCCGCGCCGCCGAACGCGAGGGCCGCCACCTCGCTCAACAGCGCCGGATCCTCGGCGAACGCGGCCTCCGTCTCTTCGTCGAAGGTGCTGCTGGAGAGCCCCTGGATGGCGCCGAGCAGCGCCTCGCCGCCGCCCAGCCCGTTCGCGATCTGCAGCACGAGCGGTCCGGGGAGCGACGCGTCGCGCGACAACACCGACATCGCGTAGCGGAGGTCGCAGCTCCCGAGCTGCTTCTCGATGCCGCGGGTCGTCTCGGCGGCGACGTCCTCCACCGTCAGGGTGCGTCGACCCTTCCGGGTGCCGATCAGCGCAGCCTGCGACGCGACGTACATCTTGATGTTCTGGGCGACGCCGACATCGATGGCGTTCTCGTTCCACGCGGCCTCGAGCGGCGCGGTGACCCCCGGCTCGGACGGGTACGGCGTGCGCTTCGGACGGGTGATCGCGTCGAACGTGGAGGTGGCGAGGACGTCGAGGAACAGCGTGATCTCGTCGGCGCGGGCGCGGTGCTCGCCCGCGAAGTTCGCGCTACCCATCTCGCTGATGGGGGTGGCCGCGAGCAGCGCGAGCGCGGCCTTCCGGACGTCCGCGAAGTTGATCGCGGGCTCGCCGGTCTCGAGCGCCAGGAGCTCACCCCGGGCGACCATGCGGGCGAGCTCCGGGGTCATGAACTCCGGGTCGCGCGGATCGAGCTGCTCGTTGTCGATCCGGTCGAACGCCGCGAGCCAACCCTCGGCGTCACCGAGCCGACTCATGGCGCCGTCGGCAGCCTCCGCGTGCGAGGCGAAGTCGCCGTTCTCGGAGGTCGTGCGGGCGTTCGCCGCCAGCTCGAGCACGGGGGGAAGCGTCGCGTCGGCCCGGTCGAGCGCCTGGACCGCCGCCTCGGTCTCGGTGTTGCAGAAGTCGCGCGCAGCACGCCACTCCTCGGCAAACCCGGGATCGGCGTTGAACCCGAGCCCCACGGGCATCTGGCGCGTGCTCCTGGTCCTCTTGCTCTGGATGGACAAGGGGCCCCCCCGCGGCACGGCGACGACGTATCGTCAAGCCCGAAGGGTACCTCATTATCCGAGTTCATGCCGAAATTTCTGGATGATCCGAGCGCGGCGCGAGCTCGCGTCATCCGTCGAGATGCGGAGGACCGCCGAAGCGCGACATGCCTCTGCGTGGCATGCTGTCGACGCACCGCGAACCCGGCGCGTCTCCCGATGTGGCTCCTCCTCGCCCCCCTCGCCCTCGCCGCGCCCCACGGGACGGTCCAGATCGACCCGCTCACCGTGCTGCTGGGCTTCCCGCACGTCCAGGTCGAGCTCGTGCTCGCACCGTCGTTCTCGATCTACGTCGGGCCGCACCTGCGGCTGTTCAGCGCGCCATGGAGCGAGCCCGAGCCCTACATCGGGATCGGCGGCGAGGTCGGGCTGCGGTGGTACCCGTTCGGGCGCGCGCCCGAGGGGTGGTGGTTGCTCGGGCGCGGCGTGCTCGCGCACTTGATCGCGCGCGGCGGCGACACGTCGGTCGGCGGCTACGGCAGCGCGCTCGCTGGCTACACGCACGTGTTCGGGGAGTGGTTCGTGCTCTCGGGCGGGGCAGGCGCGCAGCGCTTCGCGTACACGGTCGGTGACTACGGCGTCGAGGGCTGGGCGCCCGCACTGCACACCGCGGTGGGCGTCGCGTTCTGAGTGCGTTGTTGAGCCCAGCCGAGATTCGTTGGGGACGGGCGATATGCGAGCGACGGCAAGGAGCGGATACGGTTCGACCTGGAACGGTTGGACGTGTTCGGCGTTGCGTTGGACGCCGTCGCGATTCTGGATGAGTTGGCCGAGGACCTGCCGGATGGCGGGGGTACATCTGATACCAGCTGCGCCGGGCAGCGAGCTCGATCGCACTCGACATCGCGGAGGGGCACGGACACGCAGATCGCGCTTCGCGCGACGCAGCCCGGCGAGCGGAGCGGCTGGCGAGCGGAGCGGCTGGCGGCGATCGCCCCCGCCCTGCCAGCGCCCCGAACGGGCACGGGCACGGGCACGGTCATGGGCAGGGGAGGAGCGGGCTCCCCATGCACCGACGGGTATCGAGCCGGCCCGACGCGCGGGCCACGCGCGGGCTGTCTCGCCGCGTCCGGTCCGGTTACCGAGGCGGGACGTGGGCGCGTCGAGGCCCCCGCGGTCGACGGGAGGTGAGGTGAGCCTGTACGTGGTGCTGAAGCTGCTGAAGTGGATCGGGGTCCTCGCGTTCACCGCGGGCGTCGCGGGCGCTGTCCTCCCGCACGCGCTCGCGGATCGGCGACGGGCCGCACACTGGCTCGCGACGCCGGGCATCGTGCTGATGTGGATGGGCGGGTACGGGCTGACGCGCGAGGCGGGCATCTCGATGGGGAGCGCGTGGGTCGCGGGCGCGATGCTCCTGTCGCTGGTCACGCTCCAGGCGGTCGTGTGGGGGGTCGAGCGGGCAGAGCGCGGGCGGGCGCTCGTCGGCGGCGTCGCCGTGATCACGCTGCTCGCGTCGCTGGTGCTGATGGTGGCCCGCCCGGGCCACCGCGAAGCGTCGGCGCACGCCGCTGCGCCGGACGCGACGCACGCGCAGGTGACTCCATGAGCCCTACGCGGCGGTGGTTCACGTCGATCGCCCTTGCGGAGGGCGCGTCGCTGGTCGCGCTGTTCGGCGTCGCCATGCCGCTGAAGTACGTCGCCGGGCAGCCCGAGCCCGTCGCGTGGTTCGGGATGGCGCACGGCGTGCTGTTCTCGGTGTACGTCGTGGCGCTCGGCAGCGTCACGCGGGTCGACGGCTGGTCGTGGGGGCGCAGCGCGCTGGGCTTCGTGGCGTCGCTGCTCCCGCTGGGCACGTTCGCGCTCGAGGCGTGGCTTCGTCGCGCAGATCGTCGCCCCTCGCACACCTGACGCGCAGGTTCGCTCCTGGGCCCCCTCCCCATCTCGGAAGGTGGCACCAGCGCGTGGGTGCGTCGCCAGGCGAGTGATGGCGATTCGCCACGTCCAGCGCGGGCCGACCGATCCCGCGGCCGGGACGCCCCAGGCGTCGTCGCGCGCACCAGCGCCACGGAGATCCGAGGCGGATGCATCGAAGCGTTACCCGGCGAACTGCCACGTTGTGCGCCTCCACGCGCCACATCGCGCACGGCGCACCAGTGGAAAACCGGTCGTGGTATCCCCCTGCTGCGGCCCCTTTTCAGGCAACGAGGGTGCGTCGGTTCCACGCTGATCGAACGGCGCTGCCGCCTCGGTAGCGCTTCGTCTGGGGTCTCCCAATGCATCGCAACCTGCTCTTCATCGCCGTCACCACCCTGCTCCTCGGCTGTGGCCAGGGCCCCGGCGACACGAGCGACACGGGCGTCCCGGACGACACCGAGGCGCCCGACGACACCGAGGTGCCCGACGACACCGAGGTGCCCGACGACAGCGACTCCGCGGACGACACCGACTCCGCGGACGACACCGACACCGACGCCGAGACGGTGACCGAGGTGGTCGGCACGAGCGGGGGTTCCATCGCGATCTCGAACGGCACGACGCTCGAGATCCCTGCCGGCGCGCTCACCGGCGACGCGACCCTCACCGTCGCGACCGTGACGCCGCCGGTCGAACCCGAGGCGTCCCTGTTCACCGTCTCCTCGCCGGTGCTCGCGTTCACGCCGCACGGTCTCGTGTTCGACGTGCCGATCACGGTTCGACTCGCCTACGACAGCGATGCCACGGCGCTCGTGGTGCTCCGCCTCGAGGACGACGACGACACGACGTGGGAGGTCGTCCCCGGCGCGACCTTCGATGGGGGGAAGGCCACCTTCCTCACGGACCGGTTCAGCTACTACGCCGTGGCCGAAGACGGCGGCGCGGACACCGCGGACACCGCGGACACGGCCGACACCGCGGACACCGCGGACACCGCGGACACCTCTGATACCGCAGACACGGCGGACACCGACGACACGGCCGACACCGCAGATACCGACGACACCGCAGACACGGCCGACACCTCTGATACCGCAGACACGGCGGACACCGACGACACGGCCGACACCGCGGACACCGCAGACACCGAAGAGCTTGCCGGCCCCGAGTCCGACGGCGTCGGCGACGGCCCGTGGGATCCCGCGTACCTCACGCTCGAACCCGGCGACGGCGCGCTCGCCGCCGTACGCGTCATCGAGGCGATCCACGGCGAGGGCGACGTCGACGTCTACTCCGTCCCCGTCGAGTACGAGGGCTGGTACACCGTCGAGGCGCGCACGCTGTCTGGCGTCCCCGCCGACCTGGTGCTGTACGTCGATCGCTTCTCCGGCGACGCGCTCCACGTGGTCGACACCATCCCGCACCGTCCGGCGAGCGCCTCGCCCGGCACCGTGTTCCAGTCTGGAACGACGACGGATCTCGTCGTGACGGTGTCGGACGCCGCGCCCTGGACGGGTGCGCCCGACGAGGCACCGCGCCGCCCCTACGAGCTTCGGATCGCGCGGCACGACATCTCCGAGATCGCGCCGTCCGCCAACGACACCATCGCGCAGGCCCTGGCCAACCTGGACGAGCACCCGAGCTACCGGGAGGACCTGTTCGCGCTGATCCCGGGCGTGCCGGTCGCGGTCGGTCACTTCGACGCAGGCGACGAAGTCGACATGATCGCCGAGTACCTCCCCGTCGCCGACCCGGTGGTGTGCCAGTGGAGCCTGTTCTGGCCCGAGTCCTACGAGCTCCACGGGACGAGCCCGGGCCTGCGCCTGCGGAACGTCTACGGCGAGCTCCTCGCCGAGTCCTTCACGCCACGCGCCGATCCGGCCGAGGTCTCGGTCTATGCGAAGGCCGGCATCACCTACCCCCACCTCGGTGACGGCGTCGACGCGGACCTCGACTATGTGTTCGTCGAGGTCTTCCATTCCAGCGGCCAGCCGTTCGACGAAGGGTATGCGCTCACGCGCACCTGCCACCCGGCGACCGTCACCGAGCCCGACGGCTCCGAGCGCGTGACGATCGTGTTCGCCGAGGACGTCTACGAGAACGTCGTCACGCTGCAGGGCCGCGGCGACGGCACGAGCGAGGCGCGCCTCGCCGGCCGTTTCCACCAGGTTGCGTCCAACCGTTGGCGCCTCGACGGCGTCCAGTCCGGCGACACGCTGTCGATCCACCTCGACAGCACGCGCTCCGGCTCACTCGTCGAGGGCATGGTCTGGGCGCTCTACGACGAATACGACACCAGGCTCGACATCGCTGACATCGAGGACCTCCCCGGCGAGACCCCCGAGGCGCAGCTCGTGCTCGACTTCACCGGCCCCTACGTGGTCCTCGAGCTGGCCCCCAGCTCGGGCTGGGGCCTCGACCACTACTACCTGGCCCGCGTCGCGATCGACCGCGACGTCGACCCGTAGCCTCATGATCCCACACACCTCGACTGGGGCTCGAGATCACGTGGGCGGGCGTCTCGCCCCTTGATCCCACACATCTCGCGTGGGGCTGGAGATCACGTGGGGCGGGCGCCTCGCCTGTCGATCCTACACATCTCGCGTGGGGCTCGAGATCACGTGGGGCGGGCGT
>CAYQSE010000121.1:0-15960 GCA_964419905.1 uncultured Enterobacteriaceae bacterium | reverse complement strand
CATGATCTCGGGCCGCAGCCAAGATGTGTAGGATCGACAGCCGTCCCGGCCGACCTTCCGCTGGGCGCGGGGTAACCCCTGCGCGGCGGGAAATCGGCGCTCACTCCACGTCCACCTGGCTTAGCACCCGGCTCAGGAACAGACGCTTGTCGACCCGGGTGTGCCCGTCGAGCCGCCGCGCCTTGACCTCCATGTACACGCCCATGTCCTCGAAGCCCATCGAGGTGTACAGGTCGTAGGACGGGTTGCGCTCGCCCGAGACGCGCAGCACGACGTGGCTGTAGCGCTTCGTGTCCATCCGCTTGATCCGCTCGTGGACCAGCGCCCGGCCGAGCCCCCGCCCGCGCCACATGGGCAGGATCCCGAGCTCGGCCAGGTAGTAGGTGTGCTTGTGCGGCACCAGCCCCGCGAGCTTGGCGGCGACGAGCCGCGTCGCCGCGACGGGGATCGCGATCCCGAAGCCGGCGAGCTGATCGTCGTTCGTGAGCGCGAGGATCGTGATGTGCTCCTTGGCGCGCGTGAGGAAGTCCCAGGTGGCCGCCGCCTCCTCGTCGCTGATCGACTCGTTGTAGGGTTCACCCGAGAAGATCTCGGGGTAGATCCTCACGAAGGCTTCGCGCCATCGCCGCGACTCCTCCGGGGTCACCACGCGTTCCAGGCGGAGGTCGTCGTCGAAGCGTTGCAGCAGCATGACCGCATCATCCCGCATGCGGACTCAGCCCGCCAGTCGCGCCGTCACCACCACGAACGCGTCCTCCTCGCGGCGCCACTGCACGCGCAGCGGCGGGGACCCGAGCGATCGCCACATCTTCGCCGCGTCGTCGACCAGGACGACGTCCGCTCCGCCTGCGCCGATCGCGTGGATCTCCACCGCGCGCGGCGAGATCGCCATGCCCACCCCGAGCGCCTTGAGCACCGCCTCCTTGATGCTCCACAGGATCGTCTGGCGCTCGGCGTCGGTTCCAGCGAGCTTGCGCTCGGCGGGGGTGAACCAGTCGGTCGTGAACGCGTCGGACCGCGCCTCGATTCGCTCCAGGTCGATCCCCACGCGCCCGCTCGACACCGCGACCGCGATCGCACGGCCGGCGGCGTGCGAGATCGACACCCGCGGCCCCGGCTCGCCGTCGACCGACACCTCGGGCTCGCCGCTGCTGGCCGTTCCGATGCGGATCGCCTGGGCCCGTGCGCCCGTGAGGCGCGACAAGGCGCGCTTCGCCGCGATGCGGCCGGCGATCCGGTCCTCGACGCGCCGCTTCGTGCCGCGCGCGGTCAGCATCGCGAGCTCGTCGGCGTCGAGCCAGTCGGCGGGATCGTCGAAGCCGGCGATCGCGCGCGCGGTCGCGTCGTCGTACATGGGACCGCGCCGCTCGGCGCGCGGCGGGGCTCCGGGGCTCGTCGCGCCCCGATCCGGGAAGCTGCTGGGCCGTCCCCCCTCGGGCTCGGGCAGGGCGTGCTCGGGCGGCACCGGCCCGAGATCGACGAGGGTGAAGCCGCGGAGGCGCAGCACCGGGCCACGCGGGCCGTCGACGTCCACGTCGTAGGACACGCCGTCGTGGTGCACCATCAGCGTGAGCTCGTCGTCCGGGCCCGGGGCGGCGAGCACGCGCACCTCGTCGAGGCCCGCGGGGAGCGCGAGCTGCGCGTGGGTGACCATCCGGTGCAGTCCGGCGGCCTGGAAGGCGGCCTCCAGCGCCAGCGGCGCCGCGTGGAGTCCGTGCGCGATTCGCTCGGAGTCAGCGTGCGCGAGGGCGACGAGCCCGTCGGTCGCGACGCCGACCACCTGATCGAGCACCCGGAAGCGAGGTCCGTGGAAGAAGCGCGCGTAGATGGCCTCGAACGACATCGGATCGTCGGGGAAGAAGCCCGAGGGCAGGCTGTCGTCGGTCATCACCTCGCCGAGCACGACGATCGCCTCGAAGTGCTCGGTGCGCTGCGTGCGTCCCGTGCGGAGCACGCGCTCGGTGACGAGCGCGCAGCGGACCTCGTGCGCGTCGATGGGCTGGGCCGTGAGCAGCGCCGTGACGGGCTCGTCCCGGTGCAGCTTCACGGGCTTGTGGAACCGGACGTGGCGCGCGCCGACCGGCGGCAGGCCAGGGCTCGCCGCAGCGGCCGCCGCGGTCATCAGCTCGAGCCCGATCACGCCGGGGAGCACCGCCGTGCCCTCGATCGCGTGGTCGGCGAGCCACGGATCCGTCTCGAGCGAGAGGGCGCGCTCGGCGATCACGCCGTCACCGTCGAACGTCAAGCGGTCGAGCAGCGGGTGGAGCACGGTGGGGTGGAAGTCGCCCAGCGCGCCCGCGACGACCAGCTCGCCGCTCGTCTCGGCTGCGATCAGATCGATCAGCAGCCCGGCACCGGCCTCGGCGGGGAGGAGGTCGACGCCGCGCTGCGAGAGCAGGGTGCGCATTCCGCCGCGAACCGCCATCCCGACGTCGTCCCATGCGGTCCAGTCGACGTGGAGCGCGTGGCGGCGCGCGAGGCACAGCCGCGCGAGCGCGTCGTTCGCCGCCGCGTAGTCCACCTGGCCCGGGTTGCCGAACCGGCCGGCCACCGAGCCCATCGACACGAAGAACGCGTCGCGTGGCAGCGCCTCGAGCAGCGCGCGGCCGCCGCGCGCCTTCGCGTCGAACACCCGGGCGAACGCCGCTTCATCCTTGTCCGCGATCTTGCGGCTCTCCTCGATGCCGGCGCCGTGGATCACGACGTCGGGGCGCCCGAGCTCGCTGCGGACCCGCGCGAGCAGGCCGTGCACCGCGGTCGGGTCCGAGAGGTCGACCGCGTAGTAGCGGACGTCCGCGCCGAGCGCCGAGACCGCGTCCAGCGTGGCCCGGATCTCGTTCCCCGTGCGGACGACCGAGAGCTCGCGCTCGATGCGGGACGGCGTGGCGCGCTCGGGCCCCGCCTCGATCCGCGCGCGGATCTCCGCCTTTGCCGCGCCGAGGTCGTGCGCGGCAGGCGGCGCCTCGCTGCGCCCGACCAGCGCGAGCTTCCGCTGCCCGCGTCGGGCGAGCTCGCGCGCGACCGCGCCGCCGATGCCGCGCGCGCCGCCGGTGATCAGCACCACCTCGGCGCGCGGGCGTCCGAACGCAGGCAGCGGCTCTACCCGGTACGCGACGCCGCGGCGCTGCGCGTTCCGCACGAACACCTCGTCGAGCGGCGCCGCGCGGAGCTCGCGCAGCACGGCGGCTGCCACCTCGTCCTCGGACTGCTCGGGCGCCACGTCGAGCACCGTCGCCGCGGTCTCCGACCACTCGCGCCCGAGCGCCTTCGTGAACCCTGCGCGGGCGCCGTCCGCGAACGCGTCCGTCATCGCCGGCTGCGCGTCGAATCCGCCGGTGCGGGTCAGCGTGACCCAGCGGCGCGGGGGGCTCGCGTGCAGCGCGCGGGCGGCGGCGAAGCTCTCGCGCGCGTCGCCGGCCAGGTCGATCACGAGGTCCGGCGGCGCGTCGAGTCGGACGTCGGCAGCCGTCAGCGCCGCGGTGATCCGCGTCGCGAGCGCGCCCTCGCCGATCACCAGGGCGCGCAGCCCGGCGATCGGCACGTCGCCCCACGTCGGGACGTCCACCGCGACAGGCCGGCGGACGCGGAACGAGGCGGGCAACGGGGCGCTGGCGGTCGGGCGGACGGTCGGCGCGACAGGCGAGGCGACGGTCGACGCCGCTCTGGTGGGGGCGGCAGGTGGGCGCGCTGCGCGCGGGGCCGGCACGAGCGTGTCCTTCGACGGGCTGTCGGCGGGCACCAGCGTGAGCTCGGTGATCTCCAGCGGGGTGCTCGTGGCGCGCTGGCCGTCGAGCCAGCCGGCGAGGGCCGCGATCGTCGGGTAGTCCGCCAGTCGGAAGCCGTCGTCCCGCTCCAGACCGTACCGCTCGCGAAGGGCGGAGAAGATCTCGGCCTGCTTCACGGTGTCGATCCCGAGATCCGCCTCCAGCTCGAACTCCGGGTCGAGCTCTTGGGGCGCGTAGCCGGTCTTGTCTGCGATCAGCGCGACGAGATCGCGCACCGCGCTCGGACTCGTGTCGCGCGGCGGCGCGGGCTCGAGGGTGACGCTGTTGGGGGTCTGGGCAGCGGGCGCCGGCGAGCGGGCCGCGGAGGCCGAGGGCAGCGGGAGCATCCGGTCGGTCAGCCCCTCCTCTGCCCGAAGCGTGCGGTTCCCGATCGTCTCGACGACGTGGCTGTAGCCCGTGATCGCGCGGAGCCAGGCGGCGCGTCGCGTCGGATCGATGCGATCGTCACCGCGCGCCACCGCCCTCCACACCGCGATCGCGACCTGGCTCCCGAACCCGGCTGCGAGCCGGATCGCGTAGTCGACCTCGCGGTCCTCGCCGCGGGAGATGCGGAGGTCGCCCAGGGACTCGTCGGGCTCGCGGAAGTTCGCGACGGGCGGGATGCGGCCGTACTGCAGGGCCTTGAGCGCCACGGCGTCCTCGATGCCCGCCCCCATCGCGTGCCCGGTGAATCCCTTCGTGTTCGCGATCGTGATGCGGTTCGCGTGCTCACCGAACGCGGCGCGCAGCGCGTCGATCTCGGCCGCTGCGGAGCCGCCGCGGGCGGGGGTGTAGGTCTCGTGCGACATGAACAGCGCCGAGGCGGCGAGCTGGGCGGGGGTGATCCCCTCGCGCTCGGTCGCGCGCTGCACCACGCGCTGCATCTGCTCGGTGATGTGGGTCGGGTGCAGGCGGCTGCCGTGGAACGCGGAGTTGGCGATGCCGGTGGCGACGAGCGCGGCCATCGGGGCCACGCCGCGTGCGTGGGCGTCGTCCTCGCGCTCGAGCACGATGCCCACCGCACCCATCCCGAGGATCATCCCATGGCGGCGGCGATCGAAGGGCAGCGCGGCGCGCGCGACCGCGTCCTCGGTGGTCGCGGCGCCAGCCGCCATGAACCCGCCGCCGATCCACGGCAACATCGACGCGTTGGTGACGTCGTCGGCGCCGATCACGATCACCCGGTCGGCGCGTCCGAGGCGCAGCCAGTCCTCGGCGATCGCGATCGCCTGCGTAGACGACGCGCACGCGGCGTTCACCTGCGTGTTGGGCCCCCGCGCGCCGATCAGCTGCGCGAACTGCGCGTGGCCCAGCGACAGGATCTGGAAAAGGAACCGGCGGTCGAAGTGGCCTTCGCCGTCGTCGCCGCGTGTGCCGAGCTTGTCGATGAGCTGCGTGTAGCCCGGGAACGCGCTCGCGAAGATCACGCCCGTGCCGTCGGCGAGCGCGTCGGGCAGCATCCATCCGCGCGGGACGCGCTTGCCGCCCGCCGTGGTCTGCCATGCGCGCACGAGCGGGATGCCCGCGTCGCGCAGCGCTTCGAGGCCCGCCGCGATCGCGAGCGTCGAGGTGACGTCGAGGGCGCGCACGAGCGACTCGGGAAGCCCATAGTCCTCCGGGTCGAACGCCGCCTTCACGCCGGCGAGGCGGATCACCTGGGTCAGATCGTCGACCGGGAGGAACGTGCCCTCGCCGGTGCGGGCGTCCTTGACGAGTCGCACCAGCGAGAGGTCGAGGAATGCGCGGGCGCGCTCACCGAGCGGGCTGATCCGGTTCTCGCCGCGGAGGAGCCGGGCGAAGTTGTCGGCCGCGAAGACCTCCGTGCCGCCGGGCAGACCCACCGACGCGCCAGTGGCCACGACACGGACCTCTGGCGGCAAGGGGGCCGGGGCGCGTGACACGACGGGGAGCGGAGCGGCGGCCTGGTGGGTGCGCGCGGCGTCGAACGCGGCCTGCACGAGCCCGCGCAGCGCGGGCAGCATCGCCTCGGCGAACCGCGCGGGATCGAGCCCGTCCACGTGCGCGACCGCCTGCGCGAAGGCGCGGAGCGCCTCGTCGCCGAGCGGCGTCGGCGGGGCGGTCGGGGCCACGATCGGGGGGGCAGGCTGGGCCGGCGGAGGCGGCGCGACGGTTACCGGGCGGGTGGCGCCCACCCGCTCCGCCGCCCAGTCGATCAGCGCGCGCAGCGTGCGGTGCTCGGCCATCGAGAAGCCGGCGTCGGACGAGATGCCGTACTGCTCCCGGACGTTCGAGAACACTTCGGCCTGCTTCACGGTGTCGATGCCGAGATCGGCCTCCAGCTCGTAGTCGAGGTCGAGCTCGTCGGGCGCGTAGCCGGTCGCGGTCGCGACGATCGCGAGCACGCCCTCGGCGAGGTCGGGGCGGGCCTCGAGGGCGGGCTCCTCGGCGGGTGAGGTGGCGCGCCACGCGGCGATGGCGTCCGAGGTGGCGGCGCGCGCTGCCGGGGCGGCGGCCGAAGCGTCGGGGTGGGCGCGCACCGGGAAGCCAGCCACGAGCAGCCCTGCGAGCGCGTCTCGGAACGCGGTCACCCCGCCGCGCTTCGGGTGGTTCGTGTACAGCGCGAGGTGTGGACGCCGCTTGAGGATGGCGACCGCGAACCCGGTGAGCGCGCGCTTCGGGCCGCACTCGAGGAAGATCCGCGCGCCGGCGTCGTACATCCGCTCGATCTGCGCGGTCCACTCCACCGGCGCGGAGATCTGCTGGCCGAGCAACGCGACGATCTTCTCCTCGGCGTCGGGACCGGTGGGGTACCACTCGGCGGTGACGTTGGTGGTGATCGGGATCTGCGGCGCGCGCGGGCGAAGCTCGCGCAGCACGTCCTGGAGCGGCCCGGTCGCGGGCGCGACGATCCGGCTGTGGACCGCGTGGCTCACGGGCAGCGGATGTACCGTGATGCCGCGCGCGCGGAACCGCTCGCAGGCCTCGTCGACAGCATCCGACGCGCCGGCGATCACGGTCTGGGACGGGCAGTTCTTGTTCGCCGCGATCACATAGCCGTCGATCTCGGCGAGGACCTCGTCGACGACCGCGGCACCGGTGGCCACGCCGGCCATCTTGCCCGGATCCTCGAGGCGGATCTCCGCCATCTCGCGCCCGCGAGCGCTCACCGCGTGCAGCGCCTCCTCGTAGGTGAGGATTCCCGACGCCACGACCGCGGCGTACTCGCCGAGCGAGTGGCCGGCGACCATGTCGGGGCGCACGCCGTAGGCGTGCAGCAGCCTGGCGATCGCGACGTCGAGCGCGAGGGTGGCAGGCTGACTGAACTCGGTGCGGCGGAGGATCTCCTCCTTCGTGTGCGGATCCTCGCCGGGCGCGAGGTACATCAGCGAGGTCAGCGGGGCGCCGAGCGCCGGAGCGAGCACGCGGTCGGCCTCGGCGAACGTCTCGGCCACGAGCGGGAAGTGCGCTGCGAGATCGCGCCCCATGTCCGCGTACTGGCTTCCCTGACCGGTGAACGTCAGCGCGAGGCGCCCGTCGACAGCGCCCTCCTGCAGGTGGATGCCGCGCGCGCGGAGCAGGTCGGGGTTCGTGCCCTTGCGCAGCGCTGCCAGCGACCGCTCGAGCTGCTCGGAGCGCTCGGCGTGGTCGGTGTACGCGGCGGCGATGCGCACGGTCGCCGAGGGCTCCCACGACGCAGGACGGCCGTCGCGGAGCGCCTCGAGGCCCTCGATCACGGCGGCGACGTCGGCGCCCGACGTGGCCCAGATCCCCTCGGGCAGCTCGGGCTGGGCGGCGGTCGGCGGCGGTGCGGATGCGGGCGCGATCGCCGTCTGGACGGGTGCGCGGCGGGCCTGGACCTCACGCGTCGGCGCGGCCCCGGTGGCGGCCTCGAGCACGATGTGGAAGTTCGTGCCGCCGAACCCGAACGCCGACACGCCGGCGCGTCGCGGTCGGTCCGGGCGGGTGGGCCAGTGCTCGGCTTGGGTCTGTACGCGCAGCGGCACCGCGTCGAACGGCACGTCGGGGCGGGCATCGCGGAAGCCCAGGGACGGCGGCAGCACGCCGTGGTGCAGCGCGAGGCTCGCCTTGAGCAGCGAGGCCGCGCCGGCGGCCGACTTCAGGTGGCCGATCATCGACTTCACCGAGCCGATGCGGATCGGGTCCTCCGGGCTCCGGTGTCCGCGCCCGATCACCTCGGTGAGCGCCTCGACCTCGACGCGGTCGCCGACGACGGTGCTGGTGCCGTGGGCTTCGATCAGGTCGACCGCGTCGGGTGCGATCCCCGCGTCCTCGTAGGCCCGACGCAGCGCCAGCAGCTGACCGCGCAGGTTCGGTGCGGTGATCCCCTTGCCCTTGCCGTCCGAGGACGCACCGATCCCGCGGATCACCGCGTAGACGCGGTCGCCGTCGCGCAGCGCGTCGTCCAGGCGCTTGAGCACCAGGATCGCGCAGCCCTCCCCCATCACGAAGCCGTTCGCCGACGCGTCGAACGGCGCCGAGTGATCGGGCGACAGCGCGCCGATCTTGCAGAACTTCACGTACGTCGGGAGGTTCATCGATCGGTCGGCGCCGCCGGTGATCACGACGTCGTGCTCGCCGTCCTGCAGGCTCTTCACCGACGCCTGCACCGCGGCCATGCTGCTCGCGCACGCTGCGTCCATCGTGTAGTTCGCGCCGCCGAGGTCGAACGCGTTCGCGATCCGGCCCGCGATCACGTTGGAGAGCTCGCCGGGCATCGAGTCTTCGTTGATCTCGGGGAGGTCGGCCTTGTACGCGGCCTCGAGCGCGGCGAGCCGCGCGGCGCGTTGATCGGGGGGCGCCGACGCGAGCAGCGCGTCGCCGAGCTTTGCGGCGACCTCGGGCCACGCGAGGCGCACCGCGTAGCGGTCCTTGACCTCGCCGCCGAGCGAGTTGCCGAGGATCACCGCGCACCGTGCGCGGTCGAACGCGCGCCCGGACCCGCCCGCTTCCACCTGGAGGCCGGCGTCCTCGAGCGCGTCGGCGACCGCCGCCAGCGTGATCTGCTGCACCGGGTCGATCTGATCGGCGACCTTCGGCGGGATGCGGAAGCGCCGCCCATCGAAGCGGAAGCCCGTGAGGAAGCCGCCGATCTTCGTGTAGGTCTTGTCGACCACCGCCGGGTCCGGATCCCAGAACAGGTTCGGATCCCAGCGCTCGCGCGGGACCTCGCCGATCGCGCCGACGCCGTGGACGACGTTGCTCCAGAACGCCTCGACGCTGTTCGCGCCCGGGAGGCGACAGCCGACGCCGACGATCGCTACCGCGGGGACCAGAGCGGGGGACGACGCGGCGTCGGCGGGGCGCGCGGACGCGTAGGCGGCGACGAGCGCGCCGAGGGTCTGGTACCGTGCTGCGAGCCGGCGCGCGTGCGCGAGGCCCTCGCCGAGGGGCCACAGGGCGTCCGCGCGACCTTCCCACGCACCGGCGGCGAGCGCGAGCGGCTCGGCGTCGTCGAGGAGCGGCCGCACGGCGGCCGCGGTCGGACCGTGGGCGACGCGCACACCGCGAATCGCGGTCGTCATCTCGTCGTCGGGGAGGTCGAGTCGACGCGCGACGTGTGCAGGGAGCCCGATCGCGGGCAGACCGAGGTGGGCCTCACCGACCCACACACCCGCCGCGCCGCGGCGCACCGCCTCGGCTGCGCCGTCCGGATCGAGGCCGGCGTCGAGGATCACGCGCCCTGGCTCGGGACACGCCGCGAGCAGCTCGAGACCGGGCGCGGCGCCGTAGCGCCCGCCCGCCTCGCGCCCCTTGAGGACGAGCCCTGCGTAGCCCTCGGGCACCGGCCCTGGGGTGGGCGTGTGCAGCCAGGTCGGACGTCCGGGGATCGGCGGCGTGCCCACGGGCACCACCACCGGTCCCTCCCCGGTGGCCTCCTGTCCGGGTGCCATCCGCGTCCAGCTCGCAGCGGACGGCCCGTCCAAGGCGCCGAGCGCGCAATCGAGCACGGACACGCCGCCCGCGCGCGCCACTTCCTCGCGCAGCGCGGCGGGGGCTGCCGGTGGCAGGAGCACGGCGACGATCACGGCCATCTCGGTCCTCGGGTCAGGGCAGCCGAGCCTACCAGCCGCGACGCGTGGGTTCACCCGTCACCGTACGGGTGAACGACGGTTCACCCACACGTTCACACTCAGCCGAGCCACCAGCGCGTGCCCCGGGTTCGACCGGTTCGGTACACGATCCCGAGCTTCTCCAACTCCAACAGCTCGGCGCGGACGTGGTTCGGGTCGAGCCCCAGCCGCTCCGCGATCTCGCCTGACTTCGCCGACTCCATCTCTGCGAGGAGATCGACCAGCTGCTCGGTCATCTCTACGGTGCCTGCGGTTGCCCCTTGCTCTCCGTCCGACATCACTCCCTCCTCGGTGTACACGCCCTGCTCGGTTCCACGCCGGCGGAAGATCGCGCGCTCGGCGCGCACCTCCTCTTCGCCGAACGCGATGCGTCGCGCCGTCTCCCCGCCCGCCTCGTACAGGGGCAGCAGCGCTTTCTCCAGATCGCCGCCGCCCGGGGCCGGGCCCAGCGCGCGCAGCCCGAGGGCGGGATGCTTCGGTGTGTGCACCGAGAACGTGATGCGCGCCGGTGCGGGCGAGGTGAACCAGTCGCCGGCCGGCGGCCGCTCCGACGGGGGGGATCCCGGCGTCAGCATCGGGCGGTCGTCCTTCCAGGCTGCGCGCAGCTGGGCGAGCAACTGCTCGCGCGTGCGCCCGCGCAGCGTCGGGAGCAGGAACGGGTCGCCGTCGAGCGCGTCGGCGAGCAGGTGGTGCACCGCAGCCATGTGCTCGCACGGGAGCAGGAAGTCGCCGCAGTCGCAGTCGCCGCCGAGATCCTGGGGCAGCGGGAGCAGGTGGATGTCGTGCGCTTCGAGCCGCTCCAACAGCTGCGCGGGCAGCTCGCCCTCCAGCATGCTGCCCACCAGGCGCAGGTCCTCGAGCAGCACCTTGGTGATCCGCGCCCACTCGCTGTCCGCGAGCACGCGAAAGCGCACGGAGACCAGGTGGCGCTCACTCCCCCACACCTCGGCGTTCGCCAGGCCCGGCGAGAACCACAGGTCGCGGACGCGGGCGCTGCGTGCGTAGGCGCGTCCGTTCCCGATCCGGCCCTGGTGCTTGGCCGGCAGCCGCTCGAGCATGGCCTGCCAACGCAGCGCGAGCCAGCCCTTCGCGCGCAGCGACGCGACGATTCCGTCTTCGGGCGCGGGCAGCCGCGTGCCGGACCGCGGTGGTCGATCCCGCATCATGCGCGCGCCTCCGAGGTGGCGAGGGTGACCAGCGCGCGCAGCGCGTCGTTGTCCAGCTCGGTGACCCAGCCCTCTCCGCCGCTCATCACCTGGTCAGCCAGCTCGCGCTTCTCTTCGAGCAGGCGGTCGATGCGCTCCTCGAGGGTGCCCTCGGTGACGAGCTTGTGCACCAGCACGTTGTGGCGCTGCCCGATCCGATAGGCGCGATCGGTCGCCTGATCCTCGACGGCGGGGTTCCACCAGCGGTCGTAGTGGAGCACGTGCGTGGCGCGGGTGAGGTTCAGCCCGGTGCCCCCAGCGCGCAGCGAGACCAGCAGGACGGGCGGTGCGTCGTCGTCCTCCTGGAACGCACGGACCATCGCGGCGCGCGCGCCGATCGACACCCCGCCGTGCAGGAAGGGCGCGCGCTCGCCGTAGATCGCGGCGAGGTGCGCCTGGAGCCGATCGCCCATCTCGCGGTACTGCGTGAACACGATCGCGCGTTCGCCGTTGTCGAAGATCGCGTCCAGCAGCTCGATCGTCGCGTCGAGCTTGCCGGATCGATCCGCGAGCGGGCCGGGCTCGCCGAGATAGTGCGCCGGGTGGTTGCACACCTGCTTGAGCGCGGTGAGCATCGCGAGCACCTGCCCACGCCGCTCGATGCCCTGTGATGCGGTGATCCCCTCGAGGTGCTCTTCGAGGACGCGCTGGTAGAGGTCCTCCTGCTCGCGCGTGAGCGGGCAGTACACCCGCTTCTCGATCTTGTCGGGGAGGTCGTCGATGATCGTGGGATCGGTCTTGAGGCGCCGCAGCAGAAATGGCGCGATTCCTTTGCGTAGGGCCTCGGCGGTCGCCTGGTCGCCGAATCGCTCGATCGGCAGGGCCACGTCCGTGCGGAATCTTCCGCGTGGCCCGAGCAGGCCGGGGTTCAGGAACTCCATCAGCGACCACAGCTCCTCGAGGCGATTCTCGACCGGTGTACCGGTGAGCGCGACGCGATGGCGCGCCTTGAGCAAGCGGGCCGCGCGTGCGCGTTGGGAGTCTGGGTTCTTGATCGCCTGGGCCTCGTCGAGTACCACCACGTCCCACGGGATCGCGCCCAGCACCTCCTGGTCCCGGCTGATCAGCCCGTAGGTGGTCAGCACCACGTCGGCCCGCGTCAGATCCTCCTCCTCGCGCGCGAGCCCGTGGTAGCGCACCACGCGCACGCTCGGCGCGAAGCGCGCGAACTCGTCCTCCCAGTTCGACAGGACCGAGGTGGGGCAGGCGACGAGGCTCGGGCCTTTCGCGTGCCGCCGCCTGCGCAGCAGGTGGGCGATGGCCTGCACCGTCTTGCCGAGGCCCATGTCGTCGGCGAGGCACGCACCCAGGCCCACGCGGCCCAGCGTGGTCAGCCAGTCGTAGCCGTGCTGCTGGTAGGGCCGCAACGTGGCGAGGAACCCTGGCGGAAGGGGCTCGGTCGGGGGATCCCGGAGCGCGCGAAGCACGGCCTCGAGCTGATCGTCGGCCACGACCGGCACGCCCTCGTACTCGCCGGCGAGGATGGCGCGCAGCGCCACCGCGGACGGCAGCGTGCCCTCGCGCGGAAGCCCGTCGGGCAGGCGCGCCACCTCGGCGGGATCGAGGAGCACCCAGTCCCCGCGGAACTTCACGACGGGCTCACGCGCGGCGCAGAGCGCGGCGAACTCGTTGCCGTCGATCACGCGGTCGCCGAGCACGACCTCCCAGCGAAAGTGCAGCGCATCGCCGAGCTCCAGCGGCGCGTCGGGTGAGAGATCGGCGATGACGAAGATGCGGGCGCGGATGCGCTGGCGGCCCGCCTTCTCGAACGCTTCGGGGAGGCTGATGGTGAAGCCGGCGTCGCGCAGCGGCTCCTGCCCGTGGTGCAGGAAGTCCCACACCTGCTGCGCATCCCAGGTCAACGCGCGCGGGCGCTTGCCGGCGAGGCACTCCCCCAGCGGCGGGAAGATGCGCGCGGCGCGACCGAGGCCGCGCACCACCGCGTGCGCCGGGTGCTCGTGCTCCTGACCGGCGATCTGCAGCGCGGCGCCGCCCTTCCAGGCGACGTCGACGGACACCGCGCGCTCGGGATCGTGCACCGGGTGCAGCCAGGGCTCGAGCGCGAACGGGCCGTTCTCGGTGGTCGGCAACCTCAGCGTCAGCCCGACGCGCAGGGTGGCCGCCTCGGCCTCGCCGACCCACGCCTGCAGCATGGCGGGGACGCCCTGAAAGCGGGCGTCTCGCGGGGCGAACGCGGCATTGTCGGCGCGCAGCGCCTCGGCGAACTGCAGCTCCCAGCCGCGTGCGCTGCCTGGGTAGGCGCCGGTGCGGTAGGTGCCGTCGACGACGTCGTCGAGGAACTGACGCACCACGTGGCGCATCGGTATGAGCTTGAGGTCCCCCCGATCACCGGGGTCGGGGATGGCGCGGGAGGCGTTCGGCATCGCCGCGACCAGGAGCTCGAAGCGGGACAGATCGTCGGCGCGGCTCAGCAGGGCGCGCCAGCGGGCGCCCTTCTCGTCCACGCTCGGGACCACGCGGTGGCCTGCCGCCAGCTCGAGCGCGAGCAGCGCGACCTGCGACCAGCAACGCACGCTGTCGGAGACACGTGCGGCCGCGGGGAGGAGCGCGAGGGTCGCCGAAGCGACCTGGACCGCGATCTCCACGCCGGGCGTGTACTTGCGGCCGGAGTCCTCGTCGGGCTTGACGAGCAGGCGACTGCGCCGGACCCCTTTGTCGCGCAGGGCGGGCACCTCGCGGAGCATGGCCTCCTCCCACCGGTCATCCGGCGTCCAGAAGAACAAGCCTCCGTCAGGCGTCCACGATGCCTGCAGGCTGAACATCAGGGATCCCCTCGCCCATACAGGCGCCCATTATCTGAAAGGAGGAGGGCGCGGTGCAAAGCAGGGATTTGGATTTTTTACTGCCGAGGTCGAGAAAGGTCGGATTCTCGGGGCGTCATTCCCCCGGGGGAATCAGTCGGGATTGAAAGATCCCGGCGCGGCCGACCGTGGCCGAGTTGCGCGCTCGGCCGGTCCTCGGAGCCGAGCGATCAGTCTTCGTCGCCATTCCAGGCGTCGTCTTCCTCTTCTTCCTCGTCGTCGTCGTCTTCCTCGTCGTCGTCCCCCCACTCGTCGTCCTCGCCGTCCTCCCACTCGATGTCGCAGATGCGCTCGAGCAGCGAGACGACCTCTTCGCCGGTGAACTCGAACTCGTCGTTGGAAGACATCTCGGCCTCGAGCGTCTCGGACAGCGACGCCTCGAGGGCGGCGTGCTCCTCGAGCTCGATGAGGATGTCTTCCATCCCCTCCTCGTCCGCGAGGATCTCGAGCTGCTCGAGGAGGTAGGTGACGACGGCCTCGGTGTCGGGGTCGGTCGAGTACGCGTCGAGCATCTCGTCGAGATCGTCCACCAGGGAGTCGCGGATGGAGATGGGCAGTTGCACGGGGGCCTCCGGGTGACCTGCTCGATGGTTAGCAATGGCGGCGCGAGCGTTCAAGTACAAGACGCGGATCCGCTGTCCGGGGCCCGGCGAAGGACCGTCTGGCGGAGGGGTCGCGATGTGACGCGACCGGTGGTAGCGCCTCTGGGCGAGTGGTACAAGGGGACATGTTCACCTCAGAGCTCTTGGCCGCCCTCCCGAAGACGGACCTCCACTGTCACCTCGACGGCAGCCTTCGGCTTCCGACGCTGATCGAGCTCGCGCGCGATCAGAAGGTGGCCCTGCCCTCGACGTCCGAGGCCGGACTGCGCGAGCAGGTGTTCAAGGATCAGTACCGTGATCTGCCGGACTACCTGCACGGGTTCGCCTACACCTGTGCGGTGCTCGGCGAGGAGGACGCGCTCGAGCGCACCGCCTACGAGCTCGGCCAGGACTGTCTGGCGGAGGGCGTGCGCTACCTCGAGGTGCGCTTCGCGCCGCAGCTCCACATTCGGCCCGGGCTCGACATCGGGCGGATCCTCCAGGCGGTGGACCGCGGCCTCGATCGCGTGCGGCGCGAGCACGAGGCGAGCGCGGCCGTCAAGGAGCGCGGCGAGCCGCCGTTCCGGTACGGGATCATCGCGTGCGCTATGCGCATGTTCACGGGTGGCTTCGCGCCCTACTACAAGGATCTCCTCGGGGTGATGGCGGGGTGGCCGGCCAAGCAGGTCTACGGGATGGCCTCGCTCTCGCTGGCGCGCGCGGTCGTCGAGGCGCGCGATCGCCTCGGGGTGCCGGTCGTGGCCTTCGATCTGGCGGGTGCCGAGGCGGGTCATCCGGCGTCCGACCACATGGAGGCGTACGACTACGTCCACGAGCACTTCCTGAAGAAGACCGTGCACGCGGGAGAGGCCTACGGGCCCGAGAGCATCTTCCAGGCGATCACGAAGCTGCACGCCGATCGGATCGGGCACGGCACCCATCTCTTCGATGCGGACGCGGTCAAGGTCGACGAAGACCCGCACCGGTACGTGCGCCAGCTCTCCGAGTACATCGCCGACCGCCGCATCATGCTCGAGGTGTGCATCACGTCGAACATGCAGACGATGCCGCAGCTCCGGCGTGTCCAGGATCATCCGTTCGGCCGCATGGTCAAGGAGCGCATCTCGGTCACGCTGTGCACCGACAACCGACTCGTCTCGCGTACGACGGTCACCGAGGAGCTCCAGAAGGCACAGACCGCGTTCGAGCTGAGCCCCGCCGAGGTGCGAAACGTCATCTTGCACGGGTTCAAGCGGAGCTTCTTCGCGTGGGGCTACCGCGAGAAGCGGGCCTATGTCCGGCAGGTCATCGACTACTACGACCGCGTCTCAGCGGAGCATGGCGTGCCGACGGTGCCGCGGGGCGATCCGGTCTGATCCCGCGCCGGCTTCGGCTCGCGTCGAGCGCTGGCGGACAACCCTTCCGTGGGCCGGCCGCTGCAGCCTCGGCGGACTCTGGAAGGTGCCGCTTCGATCGCGTCTGGCTGCTTCGCCTGCGCGCGGACCTGCGTCGCGCGCCGGCTTGGGCTCGCGACG
>CAYQSE010000120.1:0-16049 GCA_964419905.1 uncultured Enterobacteriaceae bacterium | reverse complement strand
GACGCGTTGGTCCGCATGGCCCAGCCGTGGAACCTGCGTTACCTGCTGGTGGACGGCCAGGGCAACTTCGGCTCGATCGACGGGGACTCGGCGGCGGCGTATCGCTACACCGAGTGCCGGATGACGCGACCCGCCGAGGAGATGCTGGTCGACATCGACAAGGAGACCGTGTCGTACTCGCCGAACTTCGACGGCGCGGTGCTCGAGCCCGACGTGTTGCCGTCGCGGATCCCGAACCTGCTCGTGAACGGCGCCGACGGGATCGCGGTCGGCATGGCGACCAAGATCCCGCCCCACAACCTCGGCGAGGTGGTGGACGCCCTGGTCGCCCTGATCGAGAATCCGGAGCTCGGCCTCGACGGGTTGATGCGCTACATCCCCGGACCCGACTTCCCGACGGGGGCGACGATCTTCGGGCGTCGCGGCGTACGCGACGCCTACGAGACCGGGCGCGGGCGCGTGGTGCTGCGTGGCAAGGCCCGGTTCGAGGATCTGAAGAACGGTCGCCGGGCGATCGTGATCGACGAGATCCCCTACCAGGTCAACAAGGCTCGCCTGATCGAGCAGATCGCCGACCTCGTGCGCGAGAAGCGGCTGGAGGGCGTGCACGCGCTGCGCGACGAGTCCGACCGTCAGGGGATGCGCGTCGTCGTCGAGCTGAAGAAGGACGTGTTCGAGGAGGTCGTCCTCAATCACATCTACAAGCACACCGCGCTGCAGACGACGTTCGGCGTGATCCTGCTCGCGATCGTCGATCAGCGTCCGCGCGTGCTCACGCTCAAGGAGATGCTCCAACAGTTCATCGGGCACCGTCGCGAGGTCATCCAGCGGCGCACGCTGTTCGACCTGCGCAAGGCCCGCGAGCGCGCGCACATCCTCGAGGGCTTGCGCATCGCCCTCGACAACCTCGATGAGGTGATCGCGCTGATCCGCGCGAGCGCGGACGCGCAGACCGCGCGGGAAGGCCTGGTCTCGCGCTTCGGCCTCACCGAGGTCCAGGCACAGGCCATCCTCGACATGCGGCTGCAGCGCCTCACCGGCATGGAGCGCCTCAAGCTCGAGGAGGAGTTCGCCGAGCTGATGCTGAAGATCGCAGAGTACGAGGCGATCCTGGGCAGCGAGGTGCGGTTGATGGAGGTCGTGAAGGAGGAGCTGCTCGAGGTCCGCGCCGCCTACGCCGACCCGCGTCGCACCGACTTCTCCGAGGACCTGGGCGAGCTCTCGATCCACGATCTGATCGCCGAGGAAGACCAGATCGTGACGGTCAGCCGGCTCGGCTACATCAAGCGCTGCAGCCCCGGTGCGTGGCGGATGCAGCGCCGCGGCGGCACCGGCAAGAAGGGGATGGACACGCGCGAGGAGGACTTCGTCACCACGCTGTTCGTCGCGAACACGCACAACATCCTGATGGTGTTCACCAGCGGCGGGCTCGTGTTCCCGCTCGACGTCTACCAGGTGCCCGAGGCGGGGCCGACCGCGCGCGGTCGCCCGATCGTCAACCTCGTCTCGGTGCCGAGCGACCAGAAGATCACCGCGGTGGTCAGCGTGTTCGAGATCGACGAGGACGCCACCGCCGACCTGCTGTTCGTGTCGCGCCGCGGCATCGTGAAGCGCACGCCGCTGTCCGCGTTCAAGAACATCAAGCAGGGCGGGATGATCGCCACCGGCGTGGCCGAGGGCGACGAGCTCCAGGTGGTGAAGCTCCTCGAGCCCGGTGACGATCTCGACATCATGATCCTCGCGTCGAACAACCAGGCGATCCGCTTTCCGAAGGAGCGCGAGCGTCCGCGTCCGGAGGGGAACCCGATCCTCGGTGCGCCCACCTACGGGCGGACCGCGCGCGGCAACAAGGGCATCGAGCTCGGCGACGACGAGGACGTCTACGTCGTGGACGCGCTGCTCGTGCCGCGTCACCAGGCCATCGACGTCGACGAGGACCTCGACGAGCCCGACGAGGTCGTCGACGAGGAGGGCGGCGAGCTCTCGGACGAGGAGGGCGACGAGCCGTGGGAGACCACGCTGCTCACGGTGACCGAGAACGGCTACGGAAAGCGTACGCCGCTCGAGGGCTACCGGCTGCAGTCCCGCGCCGGCAAGGGGATCATCGCGCACGGGCGCTCCGACAAGGTCGGTGCGGTCGTCGGTGGCCTCGAGGTCCGGCAGGATGACCAGATCATGCTCGTGACCGACAGCGGGCGCGTGATCCGCATCCTCGCTGCCGAGGTCCGACTGGTGAAGAGCCGCGCCTCGCAGGGCGTTCGCCTGATGCGCCTCGAGGAGGGCGAGCGCATCGTCGACATGGCGCGCCTCGAAGAGGGCGAGCCTGCCGAAGAGGAGCTTTCCAACGGCGTCGGCGAGGAGTGATTCGGCGCGGGGGTAGCCCTGCGTCGCCTTGGCGACTACGTTGGAGGGGTTCCGTGATCGGAGGCCACGGCTTGACGCATCGCAGCGAGTCCTTGATGGACCTGATCTTTCCGCGCAAGCACCGCGGCGCCTGGGGCATCGGAGGGCTCGCGGTCGCGTTCGTGGCGGCGGTGCTCTGGGTCAGCCCGGCGAGTCCGGTCGCGCTCGGTCGCGCGGACGCGCACCTCAGCCGCGGTGAGCCGGCCGAAGCGGCGCGCGGCTACGACGCGATCGCGGTCCACAGCCCGTTCCACGGTGCACGCCAGGAGGCGCTCTACCGGAGCGCCCTCGTCCATGCGCTCGACCTCGGCGACACCGAGACCGCACGCAAGCGCCTCCATCGCCTGGTCGAGCTCGGCGGGCCGCTGCGGGCGGCCGACGCATGGGAGCAGATCGGTCACTTGCGCCTCGAAGAGGGGCAGCCGCGGGCCGCGGGCCGCGCGTTCCGCAACGCCTGGGAGGTCGCGCCGCGTGCCGGTCGCGCCGCCGAGCGGCTGCAGTGGGCCGCGCGGGCGCGCAGCGAGGCGGGGGATCTCCGCGCCGCAGAGCGCATCTGGCGAGAGCTCGGAGAGGGCTACCGGCGGTATGCGGGCAGCGCGCTGCTGGCGCGTGCGGAGCTGCTGCTGGGCGAGAACGATCCGCAGGGGGCGCTCGCGCTCTACGAGCAGGCGGTCGACTCGCTGACCGATCCGCATCTGCTGGCGGTCGCCCGCCTCGGCTCGGCGGCGTGCCTGGAGCGCCTCGGCGATCTCGATGGCGCCCTCGCGGCGATCGAGTACGGCGACCTGCCCTCGGACGTGCTGCAGGCGCGTCGACAGGGGCTGCGCACGCGCTCCGCGCTCAGCAACGGCGACCTGTAGTCGGGGAACCCCTCCCGGGCCGTGCGGTCCTACGGGAGTCGTGACGGGAGGAGTGGATGCATCGACTGTTGCTGTGGGGCATGCTCGGTCTGGTGGCTGGGGCGTGCCTCCCGAAGAAGGTGATCAACGCTGCGGAAGCGGAGTTGATGCGCGATCCGAGCTCTGCAGACGCGTGGGCGAGCCTCGGTGACACCTACCGGCGCGCCGGGCGCAAGGACGAGGCCGCGCAGTGCTACACACGCGCGGTGGAGCTCGATCCCGAGCACGCCGCCGCACAGGCGGGGTTGACGCGCCTCGGCGGCGGCACGCTCTCGGAGCTCGAGCGCCAGGCGCTCGCGGATCCCAACAACGACGAGCTGTGGGGAGATCTCGGCGATCTCTACGCGGCGCGCGGCCAGCGCGAGATCGCGCTGAAGCACTACCTCTACGCGATGCGCCTCGACCCGGGCGACTCGGAGTGGCGCGAGGCGGTGATCCGCACCGGCGGCCTCGAGGCGGCGATCGCGATGCACGAGCAAGGTGCGTTGGGCGGCGACGACGAAGCGCTCGGGGACTTCGGCGATCTGCTCGTCGAGTCCGGCGACGTCGAGCGTGCGTGCGAGCTGTACACGCGGGCCAACGGGCTCGATCCGAGCGACGGCGAGTGGATCGAGAAGCTCGCGACCGTGTGCGGGCGCGGCGATCTGGCGGGTGAGGCCCCTCCCGTCGACTTCTTCGGTTCGATGCTGGGCATTGGACAGATCGGCGGCGTGAGCGGCGACGACAGTGACCTCGGCGGTGGGCGCGCGGCGCTCGCAGCCGGCGATCACGCCGAGGCGACGCGGCGGTTCGAGGCGGCGCTGGCGTCCGATCCGACCGACAAGGAGGCGCTGTCGGGGCTGATCGTCGCGAGTGGTCGTACGGCGACCGACATCCTCTCGGCGCTCGCGGAGTCGTCGACCTACGACGAGCTGTGGGGGGATCTCGGCGACGCGTGGCTGGCGGTCGGTGAGCTCGCGAAGGCCCGGGCGGCCTACGAGCGTGCGCAGGCCTACGATCCGGGCGACGGCGAGTGGCGCCGACAGGTCGAGCTGCTCCGCGCCCTGGATCGGTGATCGGTACACCTGCGCGGGCTATCTGGCCTCCCCGACTCGATGGGAGGTCTGATGTCTCGCTCGTCTCAGCTGCTCGAGCGCGCACGGCGCGTGATCCCCGGCGGCGTGAACTCCCCGGTGCGCGCGTTTGCCGCGGTGGGCGGCGCCCCACCGTTCATCGCGCGCGGTGAGGGACCCTACATCGAGGACATCGACGGCAACCGCTACGTCGACCTCGTGGGCTCTTGGGGCGCGTTGATCCTCGGACACGCGCCGCCAGCCGTGGTCGCGGCGGCCACCACGGCGCTCGCGAACGGCTCGAGCTTCGGCGCGCCCACCGGCGGCGAGGTCGAGCTCGCTGAGCGCATCTGCGCGATGGTCCCGTCGATCGAGCGGGTCCGGCTGTGCAGCAGCGGCACCGAGGCCACGATGCACGCGCTGCGGCTCGCGCGCGGGTTCACGGGGCGCGACCTCGTGGTGAAGCTCGAGGGGTGCTACCACGGCGCACACGACGCGGTGCTGGTCGCGGCGGGCTCGGGGGTCGCGACCTTCGCACGACCGGGCTCGGCGGGGATCCCCGCGTCGGTGAGCCAGAACACGCTGGTGGTCCCGTTCAACGACGCGGACGCACTCGCCGCGGTGTTCGCGGCCCATGGGCCTCGGATCGCCGCGGTGATCCTCGAGCCGGTGGCGGGGAACATGGGCACCGTCGCCCCGCGTCCGGGCTACCTCGAGGCCGCTCGCGCGCTGACCACGGCGCACGGCGCGCTGCTGATCTTCGACGAGGTGATGACCGGCTTCCGCGTGGACCTGGGCTGCGCGCAGGCCAGGTTCGGGATCACGCCCGATCTCACCTGTCTCGGCAAGGTGGTCGGCGGGGGCCTCCCGCTCGCGGCGTTCGGCGGTCGTGCGGAGATCATGGGCCAGCTCAGCCCCGAGGGGCCGGTCTACCAGGCGGGCACCCTCTCGGGTAATCCAGTCGCGGTGGCGGCGGGCCTGGCGACGCTGGGTGCGCTCGACGCGGCGGCGTTCGAGCGGCTCGAGGCGATCGGGGCTCGGCTCGACGCGACGCTCGGCGCGGACGTCGCCGCGCGTGGCTTCGCCTATGTTCGTGTCGGTGGCATGTTCACGGTGTTCTTCTGCGGCGAGATCCCGCACGACTTCACCGCGGTCAAGCGCTGCGATCTGTCCGCGTTCGCGGCGTTCCACGCCGCTGCGCTGGCACGCGGCGTCTACCTCCCGCCGAGCCAGTTCGAGGCCGCGTTCCTCAACCTCGCGCTGGACGATTCCGCGCTCGATGCGGCGATCGAGGGCCTGCGGGGTGCGCTTGCCGCCGTCGCGGGTTGAGCCTCGAACAGGCCGCTGCGCGCGCCGTGCTGGTGCGTTTCGTTGCATTGACGCCCCCAGGGGTGCGTGGTATCTGTCGCGTCCTTTCGGGCCAGAGATGGGCCTGGAGGCCTCGGGATGTCCGATTTCGGCCCCCTGAGGACGGCCATGCAGGCCGCGGCGAAGGTCACGGAGTTCACCCTCCTGCTGGTCCTCGCCCTGGCGCTCGGGAGCTGGCTAGATGGCCGGCTCGGCACCGATCCATGGCTCTTCCTGCTGGGGATCGTCGCGGGTGCGACGGCCGGTCTGATTCGACTCCACCTGGGACTGACGAAGCTGCTCGATGACGATGACCCCGCCGACCCTCCTGCTCCGTGACTGCGCGCTGCTCGTGCCGGTCCTGGCTGGCGTGGGCGCGTGGCTCGGCGGGCCGTGGGCCTCGCTCTCGGTCGGCGTCTCGGCTGCGGTCGCGGTGCTCAACCTCGCCGCGCTGCACTTCGTCGTCGATCGCCTCGTGAAGTCGGCCGAGTCCGGGGAAGGCGCCGGCACCGCGGTCGCGCTGGTGTTCGGGAAGATGCTGCTCGTAGGCGCCCTGTTCGGGGGCCTCCTCACGGTGCTCGACGCGCGTTGGGTCGCGCTGGGCCTGGTCACGGTGATCTTCGGGCTCGCCGTGCGGGGCGCGCTCGACGCGCTGGCCCTGCCCTCCCCCGAATCTGCGGAGGACGTGTGATGATCGCTGCTGGGTTCACCTGGTTCGACTGGGTCCCGCTCCTGGGCGACGACAAGCTGTTCACCGCGCTCGGGCTCCACGTGGCGCCGCACACCGGCGTGCTGCTCGGGCACACGCTGCTCGCGAGCGCGATCGTGATCACGCTCGCGCTGCTCGGGCGCCTCGCGCTCGAGCGTCAGCTCGCGAAGCCCGGCATCGAGAAGTACTTCGCGCGCCCGCGCCTCGACGTGCTCACCGGCTTCGAGGTGTTCGCGACCGCGCTGATCTCGCTGATGTCCGACATGTTCGAGCGCAAGGACATCAAGAAGTTCTTCCCGTTCGTCGCCTCGCTGTTCGTCTACCTGCTCGCGAACAACCTGTTCAGCCTCGTGCCCGGCTTCGCGCCGGCCACCGACAACATCAACGCGAGCTTCGGCATCGCGCTGGTCGTCGCCGGGGTGTTCCTGTTCGTGGGCCTGGTCCGCGACGCGAAGAGCTTCATCGCGCACATGTGGGGCCCGGTGTTCGTCGTCGGGTTCCTGCTGTTCCCGGTCGAGCTGCTCAGCCTCGCGTTCCGTCCGGTCACGCTCTCGCTGCGCATCACCGGCAACATGTTCGGCGATCATACGGTGTTCGGCGTGATCAGCGGGCTCGCGCCCGCGGTCGTCCCGGTCGGCGTGCTCGGGCTCGCGCTCTTCGTCTCGTTCATGCAGGCGTTCATCTTCACCCTGCTCACCACGATGTACATCTCGATGGCCGTCCCGCACCACGACGACGACCACGAGGCCCACTAGACCTTCATCCTGAATCCGTTTCCCTTGGAGGAGATCATGAACAAGCAGTCTGCCATGGTGCCCGCGCTCGTGGCCGCTCTCCTGCTCCCCGCCGCCGCGTTCGCGCAGGACGGTGGTGGCAGCGGGATGTCCTTCGTCGGCGCCGGCCTGCTCATGGGCCTCGCGGTCCTCGGCGGCGCCCTCGCTCAGGGCAACGGCGTCCGCGCCGCGCTCGAGGGCATCGCGCGCAACCCGCAGGCCTCTGGCAAGATCACCGTCCCGATGTTCGCGGGCCTCGCGTTCATCGAGTCCCTGGTCATCCTGGCGTTCATCATCGCCTACCTGCTCCAGGGCAAGATCTGATCGACGGCGGGGCCTGGCCCCGCCCGCTCGACAACGCCGCGGCGCTCGGGGATCTCTCCGGGCGCCGTGTGCGTTTCAGCGGTCGGCAGGCTAGGGGGCTGCGAAACTTCCGGGAGCACCTATGCAGCGCATCGCCCTCCTCCTCGCCGCGAGCGCCATCGTCGCCTCGTGCGGGGGTGGCAAGCAGGTGAAGAGCGCGGAGCCGCTCTTGGGCTGGCACGCGCAGACCGGCTGGCCTGGCGCCTGCTACTATCCCCCGGCCTACGCCCAGCTGGGTCCAGGCGATCGGCGCCTCGCACGCCAGAGCGCGCTCGAGGCGATGCTCGCCCAGTGGCAGGGGGAACGCGAGGACGGCGTGTCGTTCGATCGGGACCGGGTCACCCGGTTCGAGACGGTGCTGCTCGGTCAGCCTGCGCTGATCGAGGAGGTCTCGGTCGAGAACCTCGCGCAGTGCGAGCGCGCGATGGCGGACGGCGGGCAGACGGCCCCGTGGGAGAAGTGGCTCGCGGCGGCGCCGGACCGCCTCACCGAGGGCCAGTGCAAGTACCGCCCACTCGACTACCAGCTGTTCGACTACCTCGACGTGGGCCGCGCGTGGCAGATCCCCGCGAACGTCTGCGAGGGAAACAAGGTCCTGATCAAGGGCTCCACGATCGACGAGTACCGGATCGAGGACAAGGGCCCGTGGATCAACGTGCACGGCGACACGAGCCGTCCGTCGCTGGGCACGAAGCTCCCGTGCAACATCGAGGGCTGCTACGCTGGCATGTTGATCGCCCGGTTCACCGGCGACAGTGGCGCCGAGCTGATCTTCCCGGTGGGCGCCGAGCGCACGTTCGTCGCGCCGGAGCACGGGCGGATCGAGGTCCGGATCAACGACGACACCTATTTCGACAACGCGTACCGGGTGGTCGGCTCGATCGGACACCACACCGCGATCGAGTACCAAGGCCAGTAGGAGGCAGCGTGGACGAGCTCAACGAAGTGGCAGACGACGAGAAGCTGTGGGCGTTGCTCGCGCATTTGGCGCCGCTCGCGTGCCTTGCGTTCATCGGTCCGATCATCGCGCTGCTGGTCAAGCAGGACTCCCCGTTCGTGAAGTACCACGCGATCCAGGCGCTCGCGTTCCAGTTCGCGAGCGTGATGATCGTCACCACGATCAGCTGGGTCACCTGCGGGCTCGGCTCGCCGCTCGGGCTCCTGGTCGTGGTGGGCTCGATCGTCGTCGGTATCGGCGCCTACGGTGGGAAGATGGACGGCTACCCCCTGCTGTCAGGCATCGGCAAGCCGCCGCCCCGCTTGTGAGGCACACCATGGGCTCGCTCGTGGGGTTGATGGCGGCGCTGCTCCTCGCGGCGCCTGCGCGCGCGCAGGAGTGCCTCGATCCGGTCACGCCGGACTGTGACGGCGATGGGTTCGCCCCGCCGGAAGACTGCGACGACAACGACCCCGACGTGAACCCGGACGCCGAGGAGATCTGCAACAACGGCGTCGATGACGACTGCAACGGCGTCGTCGACAGCGACTGCTACTTCCGCTTCCAGGATGCGCGTCTCGAGGGCGGTTCGACGTGTGAGTCGAACGAGGACGGCTGGGCGGTCCTGGTGCTCTTGCCCCTCTTGTGGAGGCGTCGCCGCACGTGATCGCCGCTTCGCTCCTCCTGTTGGCCGCGACCCTGGGTCATGCCCAGGACACGCTCGACTACTCGTTCGACCCCGAGCTGTTCAAGCCGCAGAGTGACGTGTACGGCTATGGCGTCACCCACGGCGCCACGGTGCTCCGGCACCTGCAGGTCGGCGTCGGGCTGTGGGGCAGCTACTCCGAGGACAGCCTGCTGCTGATCGCGCCGGATGGGCGGCGATACTACCTCGGGGAGGAGCCGCCACCAGGAGAGCACCGTGACGGCGTGATCGACAAGCGCTCCACCGCGCACCTGCAGGTCGGCCTGGGCATCGGCCCGTTCTTCGACCTCTCGCTCGACCTGCCGGTGGTGCTGTGGCAGGTCGGCTTCGAGCCGCAGAAGGCCTGGGATGCCTCGATCAGCCGTGACCTCGTGAGCTCGGGGTTCGGTGATCTCCGGATCGTCCCGAAGTTCGAGCTGGTCGATCTCGACCGTTCTCCGGTCGGCGTGGCGCTGCTCACCGAGGTGACCGTCCCGATCTCGGACGGGCGCAGCTTCCTTGGCGAGGGCGACCTGACGGTGATGCCGATGGCCGTCCTCGAGCTGGCGGATCAGTCGGTCCGCACCCACGAGCACATCGTCCGCGCAGCGGTGAACGTCGGCTACAAGCTCCGCACGCGCGAGGCGTCCTACCTCGATCTCCAGATCGGTCACGAGCTGGTCTACCGCGGCGCGCTCGCCATCTCGCCCGGGCAGTACGTCGAGATCGGCGCCGAGGTCTATGGCGGGATGCACGGCCCGCTGCTCGCGAACAAGCCGCTCGAGGTGTCCCCGTTCATCAAGCTGTGGCCTGCCGACTACGTGCAGATCCACGCGGCGGCGGGCTTCGGCGTGGTGCCGGGCGTCGGCTCGCCCGATCTCCGGCTGGTGCTCGGCGGCACCCTCTCCCCCTCGTTCAATCCGCGTGACCTCGATCGCGATCGCGACGGGATCCCGAACAACGTCGATGCGTGTCCGAACGTCCCGGAGGACTTCGACGGGTTCGAGGACGAGGACGGCTGCCCGGACTACGACAACGACGGCGACGGGATCCTCGACGTAGACGACCAGTGCCCGAACGAGCGCGAGGACTTCGACGGGTTCGAGGACGAGGACGGCTGCCCCGATCTCGACAACGACGGCGACGGCATTCCCGACGTCGCCGATCGCTGCCCGAACGACCCCGAGACGTTCAACGGCTACCAGGACGACGACGGCTGCCCCGACACGCTCCCGGTGGGGGATCGCGACGGCGACGGCTACCGCGACGACGTCGATCGGTGCCCCGACGAGCCCGAGGACTTCGACGGCTATCAGGATGAGGATGGCTGTCCGGATCCGGACAACGACGGGGACGGCATCCTCGACATCCACGATGCGTGTCCCGACGATCCCGAGACGTTCAACGACTACCTCGACGAGGACGGCTGCCCCGACACGCTGCCCGGTCCGAGCCGCGTTCGCGTCGAGCGCACCCACATCGTGATCACCGACAAGATCTTCTTCGAGTTCGACTCCGACGTGATCAAGCCGGTGTCCTACTCGCTGCTCGACGAGATCGCCGCGGTCCTCCTGGACAACCCGAGCCTCGCTCGCATCCAGGTCGAGGGACACACCGATGCGGTCGGCGACGACCTGTACAATCTCGGGTTGTCGCAGCGTCGGGCGGAGAGCGTGGTGCGCTACCTCGTCGATCACGGCGTCGAGGCGCCGCGCCTCGAGGCGAAGGGCTTCGGTGAGCAGGTGCCGATCGACGACAACAGCACGGACGCCGGGCGCGCGGAGAACCGGCGCGTGGAGTTCCTGATCCTCGAGCGGCTGTAGGCGAGCGCCGGGGGAACACGCCGCGCCGGTCAGGCGTTCGTCAGTGTGTCCCGGCGGCGCGCGCGGGTTGGTTACACTGCGCCCCCCGCCCAGGAGATCCCATGCGCCGCCTGCTCCCCGTCGCCGTCCTCGCCCTGCTCCCGATGGTCGCCTTCGGTGGGTTCCGGGTCTCGTCTGTGAAGAAGGACAGCCGGTCCAGCACGAACACCTGGAGCGCAGCGTCCGCGCTGGATGGCGACGGCGCCACGGCGTGGATGATCGATCCCGAGCAGAGCAACGAGGGGTCCTGGATCGAGATCGACATCCCGAAGAGCACGCTGCAGTCGCTCCAGGTGGTGGTCGGCTGGGACAAGGACGAGAAGTCGTTCCGAGACTACGCGCGCGCCAAGTCGCTCAAGGTCGAGGTGTTCGACGAGGGCAAGGGGGACGAGCGCGTGCTCGAGCACACGGTGGGCCTCGAGGACGTGCGCGGCTGGCAGAGCGTCGCCCTGCCCGAGACGTCGGTCGGCAACGAGGTGTTCGGCGGCAAGGTCCGCCTGACCGTGCAGGAGGTCTACCCGGGCACCGACTTCCCGAACCTCGCGATGTCCGAGGTGCTGCTCCTGCTCAAGGAGATGCCCGCGCCAGCGAAGCTCAAGGAGGGCGCGCCCGGGGCGAGCGCCAACGGCGCTGAGCTCGCCGTGGACGGCAATGCGAAGACGTTCTGGCGCTCCGAGGCGGACGGGCACGGCGCGCAGTTCACGGTGGTCGCGGACGGCTTCGGGGTGAGCAGCGTGGGCGTGCAGGCGGGGCCGACCGGGTTCGCCCGCCCGAAGACGATCGAGGTGATCGCGAACGAGGTCGTGCGCACCTACACGATGGCCGACAGCCAGGAGATGCAGTGGTTCCTGGTCGCGCCGATCGTCGGGTACACCGGCTCGGGGTGGAACGAGGCGACGGTGAAGATCGTCGACACCTACGAGGGCAAGGCACCGCACGCCGCGATCGCCGAGATCGCGCTGCGTGCGACGAACTACGGCGGTCTGTAGGCCGCCGCGCGACTCAGTTCGAGCGGCCCAGGTAGGTGTACGCGTCGAGCCCCCGGACGTAGTTGGACACGAGCAGGCGACCCTCTTCGGGCGCGAGCCGATCGCTCGCGATCGCGTCGTCGATCGCCCGGCGCAGCTTCGAGAGCAGGTGCTCGCGGTCGAACTGCACGTAGCGCAGCACCTCGGTGACCGTGTCGCCCTCGACGACATGCTCGATCCGGTAGCCGACGCCGCCCTCGAGGGCGCGGACGTGCACCGCGTTCGTGTCGCCGAACAGGTTGTGCAGGTCGCCGAGGATCTCCTGGTAGGCGCCGAGCAGGAACATGCCGAGGTAGTACGGCTTGTCGTCGGGCTCGTGGAGCTCGAGCGCGTGCTTCACGTCGCGGAGGTCGATGAAGCTCGCGACCTTGCCATCGGAGTCGCAGGTGATGTCGGCGAGCACGCCACGGCGGGTCGGCTTCTCGTCGTGGCGATGAATCGGTAGCACAGGAAAGAGCTGGTCGATCGCCCAAGAGTCGGGTGCGGACTGGAACACCGAGAAGTTGCAGTAGTAGATGTCCGCGAGCGACTTGCCGAGCTGCTCGAGCTCCTCCGGGAGATACTTCTGGCCCTTCATCGCGCGGGCGAGCCGCGCGGCGATCCGCCAGTAGAGCGTCTCGGCCTCTGCCCGCGTCTCGAGGTCGATCAGCCCGAGGTTGAAGCGCGTCAGCGCCTCCTCCTTGAGCTCCACCGCGTCGTGGTAGGGCCCCTGGAGGTTCTTCGCGGTGACCTCGCCATAGACCTCCCACAGCTGGTGCAGCAGGTCGTCGGCGTCCTCGGCGGGCGCGACGACCTTGCCCTCGGGCACCATCTGGTGGATGCCGAGCACGTCGAACACGAGCATCGAGTTGTAGGCGACCATCGAGCGACCGGCCTCGGTGATGATCGTCGGGTGCTCGATGCCGGCCTCGTCGCACGCCTCGGCGATGTTCGCGACGACGTCGAGGGCGTACTCGTGCACGTCGTAGTTCATCGACGAGGCGAAGTTGGTGCGGCTGCCGTCGTAGTCCACCCCGAGCCCGCCGCCGACGTCGAAGTACTTCATCGGCGCGCCCATGCGGCACAGCTCGGTGAAGATGCGCGTCGCCTCGCGCATCGCGGTCTTGAACGCGCGGATCGCCGAGACCTGGCTGCCGATGTGGAAGTGCAGGAGCTGCAGCGCGTCGAGCATCCCCTCGGCGCGCAGGCGCTCGACGAGCTCGACGATGTCGCGCGCGTTGAGGCCGAACTTCGCGTAGTCACCCGCGGACGACTGCCAGCGACCGCTGCCGCGGCTCGCGAGCTTGCCGCGCACCCCGATGATCGGCGTGACGTGGTGCTCCTTCGAGACCGCGATGATGTGGTCGATCTCGTCCATGTTCTCGACGACCACGATCACCCGCCGTCCCAGCTTGTGGGCGAGCATCGCGGTCTCGATGTAGTCCCGATCCTTGTAGCCGTTGCAGATGATCAGGGCCTCGGGATCCTCGAGCAGCGCCAGCACGACGAGGAGCTCGGGCTTCGAGCCCGCCTCGAGCCCGAGGTGATGCGGCTTGCTGAAGCGGACGATGTCCTCGACGATGTGTCGCTGCTGGTTGACCTTGATCGGGTATACGCCGCGGTACGCGCCCTTGTAGTCGTAGGCTTCCTTGGCGCGCTCGAACGCATCCACCAACGTGTCCACGCGGGCCTTGATCAGGTCGGTGAAGCGCAACAGCACCGGCAGCTCGACCCCGCGGGCGACCAGGTCGTCGACGAGCTTCTTCAGGTCGATCTCGAGCGGCAGCTTTCCGGGCGGGTTCAGGGCGACGTGCCCCTTCTCGTTGATCCGGAAATACCCCAGCCCCCAGTTGGCGATGTTGTACAGCTCGGTGCTGTCGGCGACGGTCCAGCGGGCCATGAAACCTCGGAGAGCGCACGCAGGCGCGGAGATGACGGGTCGGCGTGATGTCTCGCCCCGCGGCGGGCCCGCGGGTGGGAGGCGGCGAAGCGGTCGGTCAGTCCTTCATGCCGAACAGCGAGCGGACTCCGGTGAAGAAGCCACTGCTGTCGGCACCGGCGAGCTTCTCGAGCTCACCCGCGTCGAGGAGGACGGCGCCACAGCGCGAGCACAGCTCGATCTCGACACCCCGGTACATCTTGGTGTCCATCGACGCGCCGCACTTGCCGCACTTGTTCCAGTGAAGCATCCGCTCCTGCACGGACTGGGAGACCGCGCTCTCCTTCTCGAGCTGGGCCTTCAGCTTCTCCTTCTTCTCTCGCTCGATGCGCTCGAAGTACTGCTCTTCCTGCTTGCGTTCGGACACGTGGACCTCCGGGGGATGGTGCCGGCCTCTCTGGCGGCGCGTGTTGGGTGCGCCGGACAGAGGCCAGAGCGATGGCCCTGCATAACGCGCGCCTCGCCGTGAACGCCTTCAGGATCAGTCACAGGTGAGCGCGTGCTCGATGAGGACGGCCTCGGCCTCGCGGCGCGTCTCCAGGTTCGAGCCGGCGTTCGCGATCGCACGGCACAGGTACACCCGTGCATCCCCAGCGCGCCCTTGCGCGGCGAGGGCGTAGCCGTAGCCGAAGTTCGCGTCGGCGTCGGTGGTGCGTTGGGCGAGCGCCTCCTGGAACGATCGGGCGGCCGCGGGCAGGAAGCCCGCGTCGACCTGACGCCAGCCCCGCTCGATCAGCGTGTCCACGGGGAGGACCTCCTCGGGCGCGGGTGCCGGGGAGGCTGGCCTCTGCGGGGCGGGTGCTGGCGTTGCAGGTGCCGACGCGACCTCCCTCGGCCCGGGTACGGCCGGCGCAGGCGCTGGCTCCATCTCCACCGCGACGTCCACCTCCGGCTCGGGCTCCGGCTCGGGCTCCGGCTCGGGCTCCGGCTCGGGCTCCGGTTCGAGGGGGGACGAGGCGATCACGCTCCCGAGGTTCGGGCCCTCGGACACCTGGGGTTGCGGGCGCCACAGCAGGAAGGCGATCAACGCGATCAGGATCAGCACCGTCGCGATCACCGCGACCCAGAGCGGCGTGCCACTCCGAGACGGCTCGCTCCAGCGCGCGTCCTGCGACGGGTAGAGCTCCTCGTGGGTCGGGAGGTTGGCGAACAGCATCGCGCTGGTGCCGCCCGCGACCGAGGAGGGAGCGGGGTCGGGCGAGGTGCCGAGGGGGTCTACGGGGGCGGGCGCGGCGGACGGATCGCTCGCCGTGGCGCCGGTGGTCTCCGCGGTCACGCTGGGCAGCGGCGGCAGTCCGGTCGGGATCCCCTCGAGGTCACCGAGCTTCGGTCGCCCGGCGGCTGCAGAACCGGTGCTGGCGCCAAATGGCGTCTCCCCACCCAGCGGATACGGGGTAGGGGTCGAGATCGGCGGAGGTTCAGGATTGATCGGCGTCTTGTCGGAGTCCTCGAGCGTCGCGGCCACCAGCCCGGCGTGCCGCGACACCGGCTCCCACCGGACGCCGCCCTCGCTGACCAGATCCTCGGGCCCCACGCGGGACTCCTCGACCCATCGCGACAGCGTCGCCCAGTCCTTGACCAGGTAGACCTTGCCGTCCTGCTTGAGATAGAGGCTCCCCTCGGGCCGCTTCGGGGGGACACTCCCCTCGCGTGGGTCAGCGGGTACGGCCGTGCCGCCATCTCTCCCCGAGGGGAGCAGGTCGGCGGGGAGCGCGATGTTGGTGGGCGGGGGCACCATCTGCGTATGCCCACAGCTCGCACAGCGAAACCGGAACGGACGCCCGGAGGACACGACCCAGTCCGGCGGCTCCAGGGCGTGTTCAGCAGCGCACTTCTCGCAGACGATCCTCACCGGGTCTCCCGTGGACGCTCCGCGATCCTATGGCGTCTCGTCGGCAGGCGCCCTTTCGGGTGCCGGCGTGGCCGCGTCGTCGGGCGTGGAGGGCGCCTCGGGCGCGGGCGCGGGCGCTGGGGCCGGGGCCGCCTCGGGCGCGGGCGTCGGCGCGGGGTCGGGTGTGACCTCGGGCTCGGGCGCGGGCGTCGGCGCGGGGTCGGGTGTGACCTCGGGCTCGG